>NZ_JBIWGC010000008.1:0-297913 GCF_044763335.1 Streptomyces sp. NPDC096105 | reverse complement strand
ATCTCGTACAGGTTCGCGTACCGGTACAGGTGGTCGAAGTCCTCCAGCACACCGAACTGGTAGGCCTGCTTCAGGTACGGGTCCGGCTCCATCCGCGCCACCCATGCGGTCAGGTCGACGGCCACCTGCTCGTAGGCGATGGTCGTCTCCAGCACCGAGGAGACACCCGGGAGCAGCCAGTTGACGACCTTCTGCTGCTGCGCCTCGATGTACCGGGTCCGGGCCAGCTGACGCTTGATCTCGGGATCGCGCGTGTGCCGGGCGAGCTGGTGGCTGAACTGGATCGCCTCCACCTCGATCCCGTTCATCGTGATGATCCGGCACCGGGTGTACGGGTCGCAGTGGTCAGGGTCGATCGGGTCCACGTTCAGCTCACGCCAGCTGCGCAGCTGACGGTCCAGCGGGATGCCCCGCTGCTCCAGGGGATTGAACGTCATGGGGGGTGCCTCCTGAGGACGAGGGAACTCGTGCGCCGACGGGTACCCCGCCGCGGACGACGAGCACAGGTCCACCTGCGGGCCTCGCCGTCACCGTCGGATTTCAGCCACCGCTCGCGCCCAGGGGCGTGTGATCTCCCCACCGGATCAGCCGAGATGACAGTGCCGGCGCACCGGGGCACGACCGGATCCATGCGCATCGGGGCGATCGTCCGCCGCCGGCCGTTCGGCGGACGCGAGGCCGTCCGCCGCCCGCAGTATGGCCTGATCCAGGACCACCTGGGACACGGTGGGGCCGAGGACCGCTGCGGCGAGGGGGTGCCTGGAACAGGTCCGGCCACCCTGCCGGCGAGGCGGACACCGCCGTCGCCGTCCACGGCTTCGTCGCCGGCACCGACGCCCGCCCGCGACACCTGCCCGACGTGCGCGCACCGCATGACGGCCGACGGCGTGGCCGAACCCGGCCGCCCGGCCCCGGGCCGACCGTGGCGCCGCGTTCGGCCCGGGTGGCACGCTCTTCGCCGGCGGCCCCGACCGGATCGCCGAACGCCTCCCGCAGCCGCACGGGTTGCTCGGCCACACCCGCCGGACGGGCGTCGGCGGCCCGGTGCCGAGCGGCGATTCGACGCCTGGCACCTGCGCCGCCGGCCGCTTCAGGCTGTCCTCGCGCATCAAACGCTCGACGGCGCAGCGGGCCGCGCACCCCTGCGCGCCGCAGCCGGGTCCGGCCCCGTGACACCCGAGGGCGGCACCCTTCCAGGGTGCCGCCCTTCGACGTGCACGGTCGCGCGGGGGCGCGTTCGTGTCAGAGTGAGCCGACCGGCGTCCGCTCCTTCGAGGTGGCGTCCTCGTCCGACGCGCCCCAGCATTCCACCTCGCCGCGCAGGCCCGGCACCTGGTCCTTGCGGAAGACCGGGTCGAGGCCCTGGCGGCGCTGGGCCGTGTAGTCGTCGAGGAGGCGGAAGGCGACCGCGCCGAGGGGGATGATCGCGATCAGGTTGACCAGGACCATCGCGCCCATCGTGACGTCCGCGAGACTCCAGACCAGCGGGACGGAGCCGATGGCGCCGAGGACGGCGCAGGCGATGACCATGGCGCGGTACGAGCTCATCACGCTCTTGCTGCGGGTGATGAACTGGATGTTGGACTCGCCGTAGTAGTAGTTACCGATCATGGAGCTGAAGGCGACCATGAAGACCACCAGGGTCAGCAGGTGACCGGCCCAGTCGCCGAGCGCGCTGGTGAAGGCGGACTGCGTGACGTCCGCGCCGCCGCGCTCACCGAGGGTCGGGTCGGCGGAGAGGATCACGAAGGCGGTCATGCTGCAGATGACCAGGGTGTCGAAGTAGACGCCGAGGGTCTGGACCAGGCCCTGCTTGACCGGGTGCGTGGTCTCCGCGGCCGCGGCGGCGTTCGGGGCGGAACCCATGCCCGCCTCGTTGGAGAACATGCCGCGTCGCACGCCCTGCAGGATCGCCGTGCCCACGGCGCCGCCGGCGACCTCGCGGAAGCCGAAAGCCCCGCCGACGATGTCGCCGAGCATGCCCGGCACGTTGCCGAGGTTGAGGAGCACGATGACCAGGCCGGCCAGCAGGTAGAGCCCGGCCATCACCGGGATGAGGATCTTGGTGACGGCCGTCAGGCGCTTCACGCCGAAGAGCACCGCGAGCGCGAGCAGCACGGCGAGCACGACACCGAGGACGGGGTCGAACCAGGAGGCGTCCGAGCCGAAGGAGCCCTTGGCGGCCACCGTGATGGTGTTGGACTGCACCGCGGTCAGCACGAGCCCGAACGTCAGCGTGATCAGAACGGCGAAGACCACGCCGAGCCAGCGCATTCCGAGCGCCTTCTGCATGTAGTAGGCCGGGCCGCCTCGGTACGTGCCGGGCTCGGTGTCGCGCACCTTGTACAGCTGGGCCAGGACCGACTCGACGAACGCCGAGGCACCGCCGACCAGGGCCATCATCCACATCCAGAAGACGGCTCCGGGGCCGCCCATGGTGATCGCGGTGGCCACACCGGCGATGTTGCCGGTGCCGATCCGCGCGGCGGCGGAGATGCTGAAGGCTCCGAAGGGGCTGACGCCGGACTGCGGCTTGTCCTTGAAGACCCGGAACATTTCCGGGATCAGACGGATCTGCACGCCCTTGGAGCGCAGCGTGAACCAGATGCCGGCGGCGGCGACCAGTGGAATCAGCAGGTATGTCCAGAAGACGTCGTTGAGCTCGACGACCCAGGTTTCCAACGTGCTCATGCGAATGCTTCCCGGTTCCTCGTGAGTCGGGGAATCGGCCCGGTTTCCGCATGCGCGTACAGGTCGTGCACGGAGCGGACGGCCGGGCCGGGTGGTGCGGAGGTAAACGCTCCGCAAACCCCAGGACTTTAGGCTGGCGTGGCCGCCGCTGCCTACGGTTCCTGAAAGTGCTCTGCCTCACATGAACCCGGCACGTGCGGGAAGCCACCGGTCGAAGCCGTCGTCAGGGCTGGTCGTCGGCGCCTCCTCCGCAGTCGGCCCCCGCCGCGGGATGCTCTGCGGAACCGCGCCCAGCAGGCGATTCGGGGGCCGTGCAAGCGATGACCGAGTACGCCATAAAGTTGAGGGTGCATGGGCGTCTGGCAGTAGTGCGCCGAAGGAGGTCTGTCATGCCCGCCGATGCTGTCGGCCGGGCCGTGTGAAGCAAGGGAGTGCAGCGGTGGCGCGAGTCGAGCTCGGGACTGCGGTGGCCATGGCGCGGGAGATCGCCGAGGGGGTTCTGGCCCCGGAGGCCGTGGCCGTGGACGCGGAGCAGAGGTGGCCGGAAAAGGGCATGACCGCGTTGCGGTCCCGTCTGGGCGGGCTGGTGGTACCGGCGGAGTGCGGCGGGATGGGGCACGGGCTGCTGGCGGTGGCGCAGGTCGGTGAGGCAACGGGGCGTGCTTGCGCCTCGACGTCGATCTGCTTCGGTATGCACCTCGTCGGCTCCGCGGTGATCGCTGCGAAGGCCAGCCGCCGGCAGCAGGAGCATTACCTGGAGCCGATCGCGGCCGGTGAGCATCTGACGACTCTGGCCCTGTCCGAGCCGGGGACGGGCGGGGAGTTCTGGCTGCCGCAGACCCGTATGGAGCGGATGGCGGAGGACCGGCTGCGGCTGACCGGAGCCAAGAGTTTCGTCACCAACGCCGGCCACGCGGACTCCTATGTCCTGTCGACCCTGGCCGCCGGGCCGGGCACGCCGCCGGGGCAGTTCTCCTGCACGGTGGTCGACGCCGGCGTGCCGGGTCTGGAGTGGGGGCCCGAGTGGCAGGGTTTCGGCATGCGCGGCAACGCCTCGCGCGGGCTGGAGCTGCGAGGAGTCGAGATCGCCGACTGGTGCCTGCTGGGTGAGGAGGGCGACGAGATCTGGTACGTCTTCAATGTCGTCGCCCCCTACTTCCTGATGGCCATGGCCGGCACCTACCTCGGTGTCGCCGTGGCGGCTCTGGAGGAAACCCGTACCCATCTGCTGCGGCGCAAAGGGACGCGTGCGGGCCGGTCCGCGGCCGGGCAGCCGGTGGTGCAGCACCGTCTGGGCACGATGTGGGCCCGTGTGGAACGCACCAGGCGGCTGATCTACCACGCCGCCGCCGAGGCGGAGATCGGCGCCCCGGAGGCGCTGCTGGGCCTGGCCTCCGCCAAGGCCGAGGTGGCCGAGGCCGCCGAGGCTACCGTCAACGACGCACTGACCCTGGTCGGCGGTGTCGGTTACGGCGAGCACTCGTCCCTGCACCGCCTGCTGCGCGACGCGCGGGCCGCGCACGTGATGTCCCCGGTGACCGACCTGCTGCGGGTGTGGACCGGCAGAGCCCTGCTCGACGAACCGCTCCTCGAGGGCTGACGCGATGAACCACGGTCTGCCCTTGCTGCTGCTTGTCGAGGTCCCGCAGCGGACGGTCAACGCCCTCACCGCCGAGCTGGCCTCAACGACCGAGATCGTCCAGTCGACGGTCGAGGACGTGCTGGTCCATACCGGCGGAACGCCCGGTCTGCGCCGGCTCACGGTGGCGGTACTGGGAGAAGGGGTCACGGCGCCTGTCGGCGTCGTTCACTCCCTGCGGCCCCACCCCGCGGATCTGGCGGTCGCCGTGATGGCGGCCCCCGCCACGCAGGACAGGCTCGCCGTGCTCCCGCTTCTGTTCCCCGACGATGTCGTTCACCGTGTGCAGGACAGCGAGACAGCGCAGCGGATGCCACAGGTCGTGAGCGAGCTGCTGCAGCGGCTCACCCACCGCCATGCGCACGCCGCGGCGCAGGCCGCTGCTCAACGGCACCTGTCTTCGGGAACCTCGATCGACCGGCAGCTGGGGGAGCGGCTGCTGGGACAGTTCCTGACCCAGGCCCCGATCGGTGTGCTCATGCTGGACGGTGACGCCGTGATCGCCTGGAACCCCCGGGCCGCCGACATCCTGGAGCTGACGGAGCCGGACTCGGTGCACCGGCCGGTGACCGACCTGTTCCCCAAAGACCAGCGCACCGCGCTGCACCGCCACCTGACCACCTCCGGGCCGGACCGGGACGCCGAGCCCGACGCGGTCTTCGAACGCGTCCGCAGCGACGGTACCTCCCAGGCCCTGCGCATGGCTGTACGCCAACTCCTGGACACCGAAGGCCGCAGCCGCACCCTCGTCCTCACCGAGGACGTCACCGACCGCCTGCACGCCCAGCGCAAGCTCGCCGAACGCACCGGCCACGCCCTGCTCACCGCCGAAGTCGCCGCCGCCATGACGGCGCCAGGGCCACTGGACGAACGCCTGCACACGTGCGTGCGCGCCACCACCGACTGCCTGGGCGCCGACCGCGTGTGCATCTGGAGCTTGAACACCCACGGCGAACTGGTCCACGCCGTCTGTGCCGAAGACGACGCGGAATCCCCCGACACGTCCTTCTGCCGAACGACGCAGCGCGCTCTGGTGGAACAGGTCGTCGCGGCACGCCGCCCGCACCTGGACGTCCCGCCCCGCACCGACCCGCACGCCTCCTCGCCCACGGGCGGCCGGGGCTCTTTCGCCGCTTTCCCTCTCATCTCCGGCGGGGACCTGCTCGGCGTACTGTCGCTGACCACGAGCCTGGCGCTGCCCGGCTCCGTCATAACCACCCTGGAGAACATCGCCGACCAGATAGCCGTGGGCACGCAACAGGACCGCCTGCTCAACCGCCTCAGCGAGGCAACCCGGGCCCTCGAACGTCCCCTGCTCCCACCCACACTGCCCGACCTGCCGGGCTTCGACCTCGCCACCCGCTACGCCCCCTTCAGCCAGGGGCTGCATATCGGCGGTGACTTCTACGACGCCTTCACCGCCTCCGACGGCCGTCACGTCCTGGTCCTCGGAGACGTCTGCGGAAAGGGACCCGACGCGGCCGCCATCACCGGCCTGGTCCGCCACACCGTGTGGGCCGCCGCCCAGCACACCAGCGACCCCGCACACGTCCTCAGCCTGGTCAACAACGCGCTGCGCCGCCAGAGCACTCCCTTCTGCACCCTCGTCTACGTGGTCCTCGACGCCACCCGCTCCCCCGCCCGCCTCCACATCGCCAGCGCCGGCCACCCCGCACCGCTCCTGCGCCGGGCGAACGGCGACACCGCGCCACTGGACACGCGGGGCACCCTGCTGGGCGTGCTGGAGACGCCGAGCCACGCGGTCACCGAAGTGGAACTACGCCCCGGCGACACCCTGGTGCTCTACACCGACGGCTTCACCGAAGGGGCCGGTGCCGCGGACCAGCGGGACCCGGAAGACCTCGCTGCCATCGTCGCCTCCCTGGCGCCGACCGGCACGGCGGGCCCCGCCGAGAACGTGGCCACCGCCCTGCTGGACGACGCCCGCCGCTGGTGGGGTGAACGGCTGCGCGACGACCTCGCCGTCCTGGCACTGACGGCCCTGCCGGTCCGAACGGCATCCGGCAAGGGAGCCGGCACGAGCACCGGGTGAGGGCACAGCAGGGAGCTCGCCCCCCGCCGGCTCACCACCCGCGGGGCCGGCCGGCGCTGATCCGGGCCGGGCATCCGGTGCGGAGCCCGTCCGGCCGCGAGGTGGTGTCCGCGGACGGCGCCGGGAACCACGCCACCCGGCCGGCCACATGCCGTGATGCCCGGGGCCGCAGTGCATGGCCCTGCCCGTCGTGGGGCTGCCCGTTGGTCCGCGTGTGCGAGGCTGAGCTGACGTTCTCGTTCCCGGGCGCGGGATCTGCTGGCGCGGAAGTCCGTGGAGGACACGCCGGCGCGGATCACCGGGAGCGGCGACCGATCTGGTGGAGGGGTTCGACGAGGCGGGGATCCTCATTCTGTGGGCCAGGAGGCCGACTCTCCCGCCCCGACGGGACAGCTGGTCGTCGACAGCGACCGGCTGTAGGAGCGGCTGGGCCAGGGACCGTGTCTCGACGCGGTTCCCACGAAGGCGGGGAAAGAGCGAACCGCACCAAGGACTTCACCCAGGACCAGCGCCCCGCCGGCCCTCCTTCGCGCCCAGGGCCCGGGAGCTGGGCGTGGGCGGCATGAGGGGCTCCTGCTCCATGTCAAAGAGCTCTGGGTGCTCGACCTGTACCCCCGCAAGCCCGGCTCTTTCACCGAGGAGGGGGAGACGGCCGGCTGTTTGCCGGACTCCCACGCCGCAGTTGCCCGCTCCGGCGCCCGCACCCACGACCAGGTGGAACAAGCCGTCACCGCGTGTCACCTCGTCGGCGAGGCCATGGGCATTCTCATGGGCAGCCGTCACCTCACCGAGGACCGAGCCTTCGACGTACCGCGTCGAGAACAACGTCGGGACTGCTGCACGAACAGGTGACACCTGACCGGGCGGAGCGCTGTTGGTGGCCGAGCCACGTCAAGGGCTCCCGTCCGGTGACGAGCCCCGGCCCGCAGAGTGCCCCGGAGTGCTGCACCACCGGCGCCGTCATGGCCCTGGGCGCTTGACCGGTCGGATCCTCGCGGGCAGGCCGCTCAGTGCGTACGGGGCCGGTCGTCGTGGCTGCCGGTTCCCGTGCCGCTGTGCCCCTGCGGCGCGCCGGGGTCCGGCCGATGCTGTGGGTTTCCGTCGTCGTCGGGGAGGCCGATCAGTTTCTCGACGTCGAAGATCCGTGCGATCGGTACGTCCGTGCTGCTGTGGGCGACGATCGAGAAGGCGATGGTGACGGCGATCAGGGTGAACGCCTCCTCGCCCTGCGGGATGCCGGCCTGGAGCACCAGCAGTCCGTAGACCACCGAGGCGAAGCCCTTGGGGCCGAACCACGCCGCGGTGAGCTTCTCCTTGCGGTTGAAGTCGGTGCCCACCAGGGACAGCAGCAGTGAGGCCGGGCGGATGAGGACGATGCACAGGACCGCCACCGCGTAGCCGCCGATCGACAGCTCGCCGAAGAGGTGCGGGGTGAGCAGCGCGCCGAAGACCAGCAGCGCCGCGAACTTGGCGAGCTCGGCGAGGGCTCCCCCCAACGGTTCGAAGGCGTCCTTGGCCTGCGGCGCGAGTGCGGCGATCACCGCGCCCGCGGAGAAGGCGGCGAGATAGGGGTTGGCGTGGGTGAGGTGGCAGGCCGCGTACAGGATGACACCGACCGCCAGCGGCAGCAGGGGCTGGAGCGAGAGTTCCGCGCCCAGCAGCCGGAAGCGGACCAGCCAGTGCACCAGCAGCGGCAGGGCCACGCCGAAGAGGAGCCCGAGGAGGAGTTCCCCGGCGATCGAGGCGGCACCCACGTCCTCGGTGTGGCCGGCGGGGGCGGCCGCCGCGATGAGGACGAGGACGAACGGCAGCGCGAGGCCGTCGTTGACGCCGCTTTCGATGTTGAGCAGTTGCCGCAGTCGGGCGGGGACCTCCTCGCGGCCCACGATGGCCGAGGCGAACACCGGGTCGGTGGGTGCCAGTACGGCGCCGATCAGGAAGGACGTCGTCCAGTCCAGGCCGACGAGGAAGTGAGTGAGCAGCGCGACCCCGAGGAAGGCCAGCGGCATGCCCAGGCCGAGCGCGCGGGCCGGGTTGCGCCAGGACCGGCGCAGGGCCGGGAAGGAGACGTGCATCCCGTCGGTGAACAGCACCGCGAAGAGCGCCAGGTCCGCGGTGACCCGGACGATGTCGCTGTCCGGGGTGATGTGGATCAGGCCGAGGAAGCCGTCGCTGACGAGCGCGCCGCCCACCAGGAACAGCAGCGAGGTGGACAGCACCGAGCGGGCGGCCAGCCCGGACAGCAGCACGGCCACCAACAGCGCCGCTCCGAAGACGATGACGAGTACCACTTGGAACGCTCCCCGCTGTCGGCCGGGCCCTGCGGCGCCGGCCCGGATCGGCGGGCGCCTCTGTCCTGTCCTCTGCCACGGCCCGGGCCCGGTATGCGTATCCGCCGAGCACCTGTTCATCGCGCGCTGCCGTCCGGATCCGCTGCGCCCGGAACACCGAGAACACACAAGTGCCGTCGTTCTGGCCCATGGAGGTCTGCGCCATGACCGGCCCGCCGGCCCGCTTTCCGGACCAGGCACGACGGGCGCGTCAGCGCGAGCCGGACCGCAACGGCGTGGCACCGGTGCCTCCGCCGCACCCCGCGCTCCCGCCGCGCTCGCGCAGCTTGTCGTAGGTGAGGCCGGTGTAGTCGCACGGCCGGCCGCGGTTGCATTCCTTCCACGCCTCGAAGGCCGATTCCGCGTCGTGCCACTTCACCAGCGGCCGGCCGTCCTTGTCGCGCAGGTCCAGGCGGCGCGCGTAGTCGATGAAGATGTCCAGGTCCGCACGTGCCTGGCCGGGAGGGTCGACGGCCTTCTCCGACAGGTGGACCGTGCGGTCGGCGTTGGTGAAGGTGCCGGTCTTCTCGCCCCAGGTGGCGGCGGGCAGCACCACGTCCGCCAGCTGTGCCGTCTCGGTCAGGAAGAGGTGCTGGACCACCAGGAACAGCCGCTTCTGGGCCAGTACGGAGCGGATGCGGCTCGGTCCGGGCAGGGAGACCGCGGGGTTGGTGGCGCTGACCCACAGCATGCGCAGGGAGCCGTCCTCCGCGTACCGCATCATCTGCATGACGTGGGTGGGTGGGGAGTAGTGCGGAATCCGCATCGGGTCGATGTTCCACACGCGGGCCAGGTCGGCCACGTGTGCGTCGTTGGACCAGTTGCGGAATCCCGCGAGATCGCCGTCCGCGCCGCACTCGCGGGTGTTCTCCGCCGAGGGCTGGCCGTTCATCTGCAGCAGACCGCAGCCGGGCCGGCCCAGCATGCCGCGGGCCAGGCGCAGGTTGTTGACCCTGGACGGCGGCGGCGGTGGCCTGGTGGGACTGGTAGAAGCCCTGGAGCACCGTGGACATCAGCCGCCGCGCGGTGCCCAGCACGCGGGCGGCCTCACGGATCCGGTCGGCGGGCACGTCGCAGATCTCCGCCACGTGCTCGGGCGGATAGTCCTCGACCCGTTCGCTCAACTCGTCGAAACCCACGACGTGGGCGTCGATGTAGTCGCGGTCGATCCAGCCGTTGGTGATGATCTCGTGCAGCACTCCGGCCCCCGAGCCTCGCCGCAGCGTCGGCAGCACCGCACGGTGCCTGACGTCCTCGGCTTCGAAGGCCAGTGCGGCGTACAGCGCGACAGCGGTGAGCACCAGGCCCGTGATGCCGGCCGCCTCCTTCCCTGCCGTGCCGCCGGACAGGTGGTAGGCGCCGGTGAGGAAGAAGCGCAGTGACGACGTGACCAGGACCACGGAGGCGACGAGTTTGTCGGCTCCGCCGGCCGTGACCGGTATCAGCAGCGCGAGCCCGGCCAGCAGGAGCAGCAACCCGGCGGCTTCGCCGGTGGCCCCGGCGGACCGCTCGCCATGATCGCACCCATCGCCCGCCAGGTGCCGGCCAGTGCACCCATGCCTGTGCCGCGACGGCGTCACGGCACAGGAACCCCAGCACGCTCGCCGGCGCCCGCACCGGGAAGACGAAGGCCAGCAGCACCAGCGCGACCGCGTGCGACTGAGCCACCGGAACCCAGCCGAGTTGCAGCCCCGCCAGGACGAAGGTGCCACCGGACAGCCCCACGACCCCCAAGGGCAGAGGACTGCCCACGGGACGCACGACAATGCGCGAATAAGGCTCTCTCGCCTCCTCCCGCGCACTGTCGGGCCGTTCCCCACCGATTCCCGCGGGCCGGGCGCCGGGGTGCGCGCCCCCGTTCGCGGAATTGACCATGGCGGGCCCCACGGCGTTGATTCCTGGACTCGTCCCTTCCTCCCCTGGATCGACTTCTTGTGCCTTCTGGAGTTTTTCGGTGGATGGCTCACGCGGTGCCGAGCCGCTTGCCCAGCCCTGGGAGCACCGGGGAACACGCCGGACCTGTCCGATGACCCGGAGCAGTCGGCTGTGGCGGGGCTGGTCCATCGGGCGGGTTGACGGGCTGAAAGGACATGTTCCTTTCACGGCCGGGCAAGCAGACGGGCATGCTGAACGTCCTGCTGACGGTGGTCGGTGCCCTGGGACTGGTGGTGGCGGCGCTCTCCGGGCCTCTCCGGCGCGTCCCGCTGAGCGCGCCGCTCCTGGCCCTGCTGACAGGAATGGTCCTCGGCCCGGAGGTGCTGGGAGCCGTTGATCTGCCCACAGTGGTGGAGGGACACAAGGAACTGCACGAGGTGTCCCGTCTGCTCCTGGCGGTCTCGGTCATGGCCGTGGCCCTGCGCTATCCGTTCCGTGAGGTGCGAGCGCGGGCGAGACCGCTGCTCGTCCTGCTGATCGTGGCCATGGCCGGGATGGCACTGCTCACCACGGTGGTGTCGGCTGCCGTACTCGGACTCGGACTCGGTACGGCGGCGCTGCTGGGAGCGGCTCTGTGCCCGACCGACCCGGTGCTCGCCTCCAGCGTCGTCACCGGCGAGCCCGCAGAAAAGGGGATCGCCGCCCGGACCCGGCAGTTGCTCTCCTTGGAGTCGGGCGCCAACGACGGGCTCGCGCTGCCCCTGGTGCTCGCCGCTGTGGCGATCGCCGGACCGCTGACGGGGACACGAGCGCTGACCGAGTCCCTGTGGCAGGTGCTGGGCGCGCTCGTCCTCGGAGTGGCAGCGGGCTGGCTGGGAGGGAAAGTACTGCGCGTGGCGGAGAGGAGCGGAAGCATCTCATCCGGCCCGCTGCTGGTGTACACCTTGCTGCTGGCCCTCTTCGTGCTGGGCGCGTCCGGGCTGCTGCGCTTCGACGGCGTTCTGGCCGTCTTCGTCAGCGGCCTGACTTTCAACGCGGTCAGTTCGGTGGACGAACGAGCGAGTGAGAACAAGATCGATGAAGCGGTCAACCGCTTCCTCGTCCTGCCGCTGTTCGTACTGCTCGGAGCCATGATCCCCTGGCACGAGTGGGGCGAGCTGGGCTGGTGGCGCGGCACCCTGCTGGTTCTCGGCGCGCTGCTGGTGCGCCGTCTGCCGGTCCTGCTCGCCCTCAAGCGCTCCCTGTCCCTGTCCTGGCGGGACGCCGTCTTCCTGGGCTGGTTCGGCCCCATCGGCGTCTCGGCCCTGTTCTACCTGACCATGGAGGCCCACCGGCTCGGCGCCGACCCCGGGGTGCTGGCGGCCGGGACGCTGGTCATCGTGGCCAGCACCGTCGTGCACGGCGTCACCACGGCCCCCGGTCTGGCCCTCTACCGCCGAGCGGTCACCGGAGGAACCGAGGAGACCGTGACCTGAATCCGCACAGGTGTACCCACGAGTCCACCGCCGGGCCGGAGCGTGGTGCATACCCGGTCCGGCACGACGGCACGCGCCTCATCGTCGGTCTCCGGGCGCATGCCGGCCGAGCCGGCGGCCGGCGAGCCGGACCACGCAGCCGGCCGTGCCCTCCCGGCGGCAGGCGCGAGGCCGAAAGGCGTTCGAGGCTCGGCCAGGCGGTGCCGGGACGGCCGCCGACCTGACGGACCGGTCTTCGGACCTTGGTCCTTGTGGGAGGGGCCCTCGCGCCGGGTACCAGAGGGTTCGTGTTCTTCGATTCCTGGAATGAAATCTTCCGCGTACTCGTCATGGCGGGGCTGGCCTACCCGATCCTCATCGCCGCGGTACGTGCGTCGGGCAAGCGGACATTGTCGAAGATGAACGCCTTCGACCTGGTGGTCACGGTCGCGCTGGGATCGACCCTGGCCACCATCCTGCTCAACCGGCAGGTGGCCCTCTGGGAGGGGGCCCTCGCCCTCGGCTCGCTGGTGACGCTGCAGTTCGTCACCGCCTGGGCGTCGGTCCGCTTCCGGGGTGTTCGCCGGCTGGTGAAGGCCGAGCCGACCCTGCTGCTGCACGAGGGCCGCTTGCTCCATGAGGCGATGCGACGCCAACGGGTCACACCGGACGAGGTGCGTCAGGCGATCCGCGCCCAGGGGACCGGGGCGCTGGAGCTGGTACACGCGGTGGTCCTGGAGACGGACGGCAGCTTCAGCGTGATCTCCCGCTCGCAACACGGCTCGGGAAGCGCCATGGACGGCGTGCCGCAGCGGCAAACGCGCCACCGCGACGTCGGACAGCAGGCCGCTGAGCATGGCGACCGGCATGGACCTGCCTGAACGGGCTCGCCCTGGACGCCGCCGTCGTAAGCGGCTCTCCGGAGGGACCCGCGGCAGGCACTACCGACGAGCGGCGCGCGGACCAGGTCCGGGGGACGGGGTCCACTGCCGCGATACCCGCACCGGACGGTCGCCCCGCGAGGGGCGGAACCGTCACCTCGGCCGTTCCCCGGCTCGCCGGGTGACTGCGGGCGGTGAAGGCTTCCACTGTCTCGCGCCCCTCCCTGGCTGCCCGGCCCGCACATGCCCTCGAGTCGGGTGCCGAGCCCGTCTCACCGGCCGGGGCCTCCGGGATGAGTCGCGTGCCTGCGGGGGCGCTCGCGGCGGCGGTGGGCCGCTGTGCCCGCCACCGCGCTCAGGCCCGCGCAGAAGATGAGCGCGAGGGCCAGGCCGGAGCAGAAGACGGCCAGCGTGTTCATGGTGGCGATGTCCTGGCCGAGCACGGACACGGTGTACTCGGGGCCACCGGAGAGATTGCCGGCGATCACCAGGCCGGTGAAGGCTCCTACGGCTGCGAGGAGGAGCAGTCCGAGTATGAGCATCCGGATCATCCCTTCGAACGGAGCGTTCACTGGTACGGGATGCGGTGCTGACCGGGTACCCGTGGTGCCGCGCGGGACACGTGGCAGGCGCGAATGGGGGCGTGGGCGTCGTACCCCCGGCCGGCTCCGGGTCTGTGTGCCTGCCGGGATGCGCGTGCTGCTCGGTGTGCGAGCGGCCGACCGTTCAGCGGTGCGGAAGCCGAGAACGGCTTCAAGGCCGGCACGGCACCGCATGCGCCGACGGGATGTCCGCCCAGCCGGAGGCGGGGCGTGTGAGCCCCCCCGCGGAAGGGAACGCGGTGCCCGTCCCTGTGTCCGCCACGGTCTTGAGGGAGGACTCCTCATGCAGCGGTCCGGTTCACCCCGCCGCGTCCCCCGGTTACGCCGAGGTCCGCTCGGCACCGTCGTCCTCGTCACGCTCGCCGCCCTGACGGCTTGCGGCGGCGAAGGCGTCACCACCTCGGCGCCCTCCCCACCGGGCACATCAACCGGCACGGCGACCACGGTGACCTCCTCCGCCTCCGCCGACGCCACTCCGGGTCCGGCCGCACCCTCCTCCTCCCGCAACACGCCGTCGGTGTCACCGGACCCACCCGGTGACGCCCCCCGCTGCACCCGTGACTGCCTCGCCCTTTCCCTCGGCCGGATCTCGCCGGGCGCGGGCAATCTCCACGTCCCCCTGGTCTTCACCAACAAGGGCACAGCGGCCTGCCACCTCAAAGGCTTCCCCGGCGTCACGCTGCTCGACGCCTCGGGCGAGCGGATCGGTGCTCCGGCACAGCGCTCGGGGGACATGCGGCCCGCGGTCGTCCTGGCGCCGGGGGAGAGCGCGTACGCCGCCCTGCGCACCCTGAACAAGGGGATCTCGGACGAACCCTGCCGACGGCCCGCCGCGTCGGTGCAGGCGTACCCGCCGGGTTCCACCTGGGCGCTGCGCACGCCGGCTCGTGCCTTCCAGGTGTGTGGCGGGACCTTCGAGGTGTCTGCGGTCCGCCCCGGCTCGCATCCCTGATCTTGATCAGCCCGAGCAACGGCCCCGCCGGACACGCCGCCGGACCAAGTCGTGCGGTGGAAGGGTGAAACGCGCCGGAAGCCGAACCTCGGCAGCGGAGCGAAGCAGGCGGTCAGGATTTCCGGACCAGAAGGGTTCCGGGGCCGCCGGTGCAGGCCCCGGACGTCAGGGGACGGGGAGTTCGAGGACGGCGTCGTCGTCGACGACACCGGTGGAGGCGCCGGTGTCCAGGGCGAACAGGAAGGGGTCCCTCGCCCTCGATTGCCGACGCCGGCCGAGCCGCCGACGTCACCGGAGGAACCCGGGGCCTGAGGAAGTGCGGCAGCTGATGGCCTGTCCGGCTGGGTGGGCGGTCGCAGCCTTCTGGGCCTGGCGGGGGACGGCCTGGGCTTGTCGAGGTGCCCGTGCACCGTGAAACGGGGCACGCCGAATCCGTCGGGGATCTGCTGGACGGTCTTCTCCCGCTCGTCGTCGTGGAGCCGCTGGACGAGCACGGCCTGGTCCGCGGTGAGCTCGGCCTGCGCCCGCCGTCTGTTCCGGCGGCGGATCCAACGCGTTCGGCGCGGGATTCCATCTCCACGCTCACGTCACTCCGCCCCGGTGGGCAGAACCCACGCCGGACCCTACGGTTCGCACGGGGTCGCCCAGCTGATCAGAGAGGCTGGCGAGGTGCCGCGAGTACGTCCCTGAGTACCTTCTCGAGCGTGACGCGGGCCAGTTCGTGTCTCAGGGTCTCCTCGATGTCCTGGTAGATGCCCCGCATTGCCGGCTGGATGCCGTGACCCACCACGCATCCCTGGTCCGGGGTGGTGCGGTGCATCGCGAACAGCGGGCCGGGTTCCACTGCCTCGTACACGTCGAGCAGGGTGATCGACCCCAGCTCGCGCGCCAGCGACCAGCCCGCGCCCGCGCCCCGCCGGGACTCCACGAGCCCGGCCCTGCGCAGCTCGCCGAGCAGCCGCCTGATCACCACGGGGTTGGTGTTCGCGCTGGCTGCGATCTGCTCGGAGGTGGCGACCTCGTGGCCCTGGCGCTGGTAGAGACCGATCCAGGCCAGCGCATGGGCGGCAATGGTCAGCCTGCTGTTGGCGCTCATGATCCCTCCTCCGGTCGCAACGCTCCATGTTACGACAGTGCAGTCGTAACAGTGGAAGTTGCGGCAATCTGATGTAACGATTATCGTTACGACGGCCGGGAAGGGCCGATCAAGGACAAGCGCGGACCGTGAGCGTGTTGCGAATTCGAAGGAGAACAGGAATGGAAAGTAACGAAAAGACCATTCGCGAGGCTTACCGGCTCGCGGAAGGGAACGTTCTCGACGGTGACGGTTTCCTGGCCTTGTTCACCGAGGACGGGTCGTTCAACGACATGTCGACCTCGCAGAGTTTCCGTGGAGAGCAGATTCCCCAGGTGATCGCGGGCCTCGCCCGCTCGTTCCCCGATGTGCACCGTGAGCTGCTCGAGGTACATGCGTTCGGTGATGTCGTCGCCGTCGAGTTGCGAATCCAGGGCACGCATCTCGGAGGGTTTCCGACTCCGGTCGGCGAGATCCCGCCGACCGGGAACCGGATCGACGTGCCGGCGGCGGACCTCTGGTATCTCCGTGACGGAAAGGTCGAAAGGTTCAATTGCTACAACTCGATGAGCGTGTGGCTTGATCAAATCGGGGTCCACCCCGACTTCAAGTCCGCAGTCGAAGCCACCGAGACAGCAGCCACGACGGCGTAACTCTGCCGCTCAGCGCCGAGTATGCGACAAGACACTCCCTTCTTCGGGCCGCATACCCGGCGCTGCTTCTTGAACAAAGTTGTTGTTCGCACCCAACCGCCGACACGACCCGGCAGGCCGGCTCATCGAGTATCAGCAGCCCTGGCCGGCAGGTAGGGCAACGACCCACATCGAGTGACGTTCTCCGGGCCCGCCTCCACGAGACACACGGCTGCGACGAGACCCCGCCCGGAGATCATCGAGGTACGCGGGGCCGGACCGCCCTTCCCCGTGCCGCCGAGCCCTGCGCATCCGACGCTGACCGTGGACGAGTTCCACGCGTGCGCGGACCGTGGAGGGCTCGGCCTGCCATGGGTCCGTGACGATCACGAGAACCGGCGCGGAGGCCGGCGTAGGAGACGGCACCACCCGCGCCCCTTGCTCCGCCCTTGGGCAGGACGACGACTCCCAGCTCGACGCCTTGCGGGCCACGGCATCCCGAGGGACGAGATCTTCAGCGAGAAGATCAGCACCCGCGTCCGCGGAGGGCCCGGTTCGAGGAGGCGCTCGTACGGCGCGGGAGGTCAAGGCCCAGGCCCCGCACCGCTGCGTCATCCTTACCGTGTACGAGATGAAGCGGCTCGGCCGCGACGCCGCCGGACTCACCGCGCTCGCCGACCACCTCACCGCCCACGGCCTGGTCCTGGAGATGCTCGCCGGGCCCCTGCCCGGCATCTACGGCCCTACCGGCCCCGGCAAGCTGCTGTTCGCGTTCTTCGCGGCGATGGCGGAGACCGAACGGGAGAACATCCCGGAGCCGCCGCTGGAAGGGCTCGACACCGCGGCCCGCAAGGGCAGGCACGGCGGCCGGCCCCCGGTCGTCACCGCCGACATGCTCCACACCGTGCTCCGCCGCCGCGCGGGCGGCGAGTCCGTCGAGCAGATCCAGCCCGACCTGATCATCCCCACCGGCAAGCGCAAGGGACGGAACCCCTCCGTCGCCAGCATCCACCGGGCGCTCGCCGAACACGCCGAGCGCGAGGCGTACCCCGAAGCCGTCGAGGCCGCGCACGCCGTCTTCGCCGCCCTGAAGGCCAGGGACGTTCCCGCCCCGCGTACGGCGGACCAGCCGGAGCCCACCCGGTACCTCGCGGTCCTCCAGTTCGAAGAGGGCGGCCCGGCCGTCACCGGCGAATGGACCGACGACGCTCCCGCCCTGCGCACGTACCGCGGCTGGGTCGGGCTGTACGGCAGCCAGGACAGCGTGGTCATCCGCCTCATCGAAGCCGGTGACGGCCGCGAACACGTGCTCAAGACCTGGACCGCCCAGGGCGAAGTCGGCACCCTGCCAGGGGCGAATCCGTAAACCTGCTGGTCACCGGCCCGACGGCGGGGTGATGATGTCCGCCGCAACGCCGTACGGGAAGAGGTCCCCGGTGGCTCTGCCCGCACTGACCGCCGAGGCCCGCGCCGAAGCGCTGAAGAAAGCCGCCGCTGTCCGCAGGGAGCGCGGCGAGATCCTCGCCCAGCTCAAGGACGGCAAGGTCTCGCTGAAGGAGGTGCTGGAGCGCGAGGACACCGTGGTCGGCAAGGTCTGCGTCCGCCGCCTGCTGGAGCCGATGCCCGGCATCGGCAAGGTCCGCGACGCACAGCTCCTGGACGAACTCGAAATCCCCGGGAGCCGCCGCGTCCAGGGCCTGGGCGCCCGGCAGAAGGAACGCCTGCTCGAACTCTTCACGCCAGCGGCCTGACCACCGCGAACACCAGGCTCCCGGCCGGGGCCCTCCGCTGTCCTTCTACCGCTCCCGCAGCTCGTACGGGTTGATCTCCGCATACCGGTCGTCCGCCTCAGTCAGGCCGAAGCCTTCCTCCCCCGCTGAGGTCTCCAGCCAGTTCACCGGCCCGCCAGCCCGGAACCGCGGATGCTCCCGGCGAGGCTCGCCCCCACAGAACGCGTGCACCTGGGGCTGCTCGTCGCCGTTCCGGCGGACGAACTTCTCGTCGTGGATAAGGAAGTGCCCCATGTCGCCGCGGTCCTCGCGGACCTCCTCCGGGAGCGTGACCACCCGGGTCACCTCGTCGTCGTCGCAGTCGACATCGGCCATCACCGGCATCACGTACCGGGCCGCCGCTTCGCCACCGCGGCCCCGCCCTTCACATCGCGTAGCCGGCGGCACGCTACCGGGACTGTGCCCACCCAGGGGAGCAAAGGCCAGAGCATCACCCTCGTACGAGGCTGTGGCCCCTCCGGGGCACTCAGACTGCCCGTCAGGGCTTCAAGATCAGCTCATTGCCCCTGCGAACACCACCCACCAGGCCATCGTGAACACCTTCGACCAGCATCCCGATCAAGAGTTCCGAGCCCGTGAACCGCACGAACGCCTCGGCATGCCCACCGACGAGGCATCCGTCGACATCACCCGCAGCCGCCTCGGACACCTCACCCGCCGAGGCTTCCTCACTCAACCCGGACGAGGCCGCTACCAGAAGCGGACTCAACGTCCACCGGGAGCCACCGGCCGGGTCTCGGCACTGCCCCGGTACTGACGTGAGCGAGCCGTCGGCCGGATGTCAGTCAGCTGACGGAGGCTGTCGGCACGGCGGCCCAGCCATTCTCGTGGAGACAGCGAATCCGCCCGGTACCCGGGTGGGACCACGAGGAGCGGACCATGCCGTTCGTCACCACCGGCGACGGAGTCGAGATCTTCTACAAGGACTGGGGCTCGGGCCGACCGGTCATGTTCCACCACGGCTGGCCGCTGAGCTCGGACGACTGGGACGCCCAGCTGCTGTTCCTCGTCCGGCGGGGCTACCGCGTCGTCGCCCACGACCGCCGCGGGCACGGACGCTCCGCCCAGGTCGGCCACGGACACGACATGGACCGCTACGCGGCGGACGCCGCCGCCGTGGTGGCGCACCTCGGCCTGCGCGACGTCGTCCACGTCGGCCACTGCGCCGGTGGCGGAGAGGTCGCCCGGTACGTCGCCAGGCACGGTGCCGGCCGGGTCGCCAAGGCCGTCCTCGTCGCAGCGGTCCCGCCGCTCATGGTCCAGACGAGATCCAACCCGGCAGGGCTGCCGGTGGAGGTCTTCGACGGCTTCCGCGAGGGCGTGGCCACCGACCGCTCCCAGTTCTACCTCGACATCGCCTCCGGGCCGTTCTACGGGTTCAACCGTCCGGGCGCGGACGTCTCCCAGGGCATCATCCAGAACTGGTGGCGCCAGGGAATGGCCGGCAGCGCGCAGGCGCACCACGAGGGGATCAGAGCGTTCTCGGAGACGGACTTCACCGACGACCTCCGGGCGATCGACGTGCCCACGCTCCTCCTGCACGGCGACGACGACCAGATCGTCCCGATCGCCAACTCCGCCCGGTCGGCGGTCACGTTGGTCGAGCACGTGACCCTGAAGGTCTACCCGGGCCTGTCGCACGGCATGTGCACCGTCAACGCCGACACCGTCAACGCAGACCTCCTCGACTTCATCAAGAGCTGACCCGGCTCGGTACCGACACACAGCCCGTCGGCACGGAACACGACACGGAACAGAGAAGGAATCACCATGACCGCGACACCCACCGGCTACGTGACCGTCGTCCGGGACGCGAAGGCGAAGGCGGGCAGGGAGGACGACCTCAAGGCGTTCATCACCGCCGCCGTCACCCCCTCGCGCAACGACCCCGGCAACATCGACTACGAGTCTCACGAAGTCGAGGGCCGACCCGGCGAGTTCGTCATCTACGAACGCTGGGAGACCCGCGCCCACCTCGACGCACACCTCGCCGCGCCCCGGATGCGGGAACTCGTCCCGCAGATGCTCGAACTGATCGACGGATCCATCGAGGACGGCATCCGCCTGCTGCGTCCGTTCCGTCCCGCCCACGAGAGCAGGGCGCCCGCCGGCGCCGGGGTCGGCACCGACGGAGCACACCGCCGCGGAACCAGTCCCTTGGGTGCTCCCGGTGACCGCTTTCCGGGAGCACCCGCTCCGACGACACGCACAGGAGAGACACGATGTGACCACCACATTGATCACCGGCGGCAACAGGGGCCTCGGCCACGAGATCGCGCGCCGACTCGTCCAGGCGGGCCAGACGGTCTGGACCGGCGCCCGGGACGTCGGGAACGGACGCAAGGCCGCCGACCGGCTCGGCGGTCGAGACGCTGCGCGCTCGGGCGGGCCACCTGGACATTCTCGTCAACGACGCCGGGATCCCCGGCGAAGTGACCACGCCCGAGGACATGACGGCCGACCAGATCCGCCACGTCCGCGAAACCGGCGTCTTCGGCCTGGTGCGCGTCACGCACGCGTTCCTGCCCCTGCTGCGTAAGGCAACTGCCCCGTCCGTCGTCAACGTCACCAGCGGTCTGGGGTCGTTCACGCTGACCCACGACCCGGAGCGGGTCGAGTCGCAGTATCCGCTCGCCGCCTACGGCTCGTCGAAGACGGACCCCGCGGTCAAGGCCCGCACCCAGGCGATCAACCAGCTCAAAGCCGTCCTGGTCGTCGCCGACCCCGCTCTGCGGGAACGGTTGTCGGGCTTGGGCAATGCCGAGCTGTTCCGCACCTGCGCGACCCTCGGCCCATCCGAGGGCGGGGGAGGCGAGGACGCGGTGGCCCAGGCCACCCACATGATGCTGCGCATGCTCGCCGAGCGCATCGAACAGCTCACCGCGCGGATCAACGAGCTCAACCAACGCCTGACCCGGCTCGTCGAACACCACGCGCCGCAGCTGCTCGTACCGGTGGGCATCGGTCCGGACAGCGCCGTCACCCTGCTGATGAGCATGGGAGACAACCCCGAGCGGCTCAACACCGAGGCATCCTTTGCTGCCCTTTGCGGAGTCAGCCCCATCGAGTACTCCTCCGGCCGGCGGAGCACGCGCCGGCTCAACCACGGCGGGGACCGGCAGGCCAACGCCGCCTGCACCGCATCGTCTTCACCTGCCTGCGTCACGACCCACGCACCCAGGAGTACTACGAACGCCGCACCCAGGAGGGCAAGACCCGCCGTGAGATCATCCGATGCCTCAAGCGATACGCAGCCCGCGAGGTCTTCAACCTGGTCAGACCGGCTTTCCGCACCCCTGCGTTATAGGGGCGTCCGTGCCCGTCAGCGTCGGCGGGCACCGCACGCACGATCTCGTGTGTGGCGTGATCATTCCTGTGGTGACCCGGTGTGTGCGCGTGTAGCGTCTGCGTCAGCTGTCGTGGTGGGGATTTCCCTGCCCGCGCCTTTGGTGTGGGCGTTTTGCTGTGCTGTGCCGCGGGAACCAGGACGATCACCTCCGTCTGCCATACGGAGTAGTAGGCGTTCATCGACTGGAAGGCATAGACGTGGCAACGGGTACTGTGAAGTGGTTCAACGCGGAGAAGGGCTTCGGCTTCATCGCCCAGGACGGCGGCGGCCCGGATGTCTTCGCGCACTACTCCGCGATCAACTCCACCGGTTTCCGAGAGCTCCAGGAGGGCCAGGCCGTGACCTTCGACGTCACCCAGGGCCAGAAGGGCCCGCAGGCCGAGAACATCAACTTGGCCTGACCTCGCAGACCTGCTCGCGGGATCGTGCGCGCCGCGTCCGGTGGCCGACGCCCACCTGGACGAAGGCGCCTGCTCTCGTGCCGGGCCTTCACAGATCAGGGCCGCGCAGCAATGGCTGCGCGGCCCTGATCTGTGAAGGCCCGGGGCCGCTGCCACTTCGGCTTGAACCTTCCTGACCTCAGTCGCTGCACGCGTCGTCGGGCACGGGAGTCGCGTGTCTGGCGCGGCTACCGTGCAGCTCGGAGGAGCCGACGTTCAGACGCTCGTCCAGGCATCGAGGAAGGCTTTCCGCCCAGCCGGATCGTCCGGCCTGCGGTCTGCGTGCAGGACGCGCCAGGCGGTGAGCTCGAGATCTCGAAGCCACAGTTCTCCGATGACCTGTGTCTTGAGGTCGGGCAGATGGTCGGACTCGACAAGGGCCTGACCGATCACCTCCCCGGCCGCGAAGCGCTGGGGCGGGGGCATCTCATCGACGGCCGAGAGGATCTGCCGGGCCAGGCCGGTTCCCTCTCCTGCCAGCGAACGCAGCACCGGATCCTTGATGTTGACGGGCAGCAGGTACGCGGTGCCCGAAGACCTCCACAGGTCCGACCAGAAGCGCTCTCCTGCCGCGGTAGGGGCAGGCAGCGCGGCCAGCAGCCCGAGGAGATGGCCGGTGGCCGCATAGCCATCGGAGTGGGCGGCTGCGACCACTGCGACGCCGGCGACGCCCTCCACATCGAGCTGGCTCGCCTCGAGATGCGGAGCCAGGTCCAGTTGGTGTTCCAAGGTTCGGCTATCACGAGGTCTTCCATGCCCTGACCGTGGCAGTGTTCACCGCGCACTACGCCGCCATCTCCCTCGCCACCTACTGACCGCGCCGGGTTCGGGCTCGCGCCGCTTGTCACACACGTTGCCGCGTGTTGCTCCGGGACGGGCGGGGCGGTCCCTGGGCATCCCCCTGCTTGAAATCCGCCGCAGTCCTGTCTGCAAGTCGGCTGTTTTCCGGGATGCGGCGCTTGGTGGGGCAGGGTAGGGACAGAGGAGCGAGAGAAGGCGAGACAGCGGTCTTCAGTCGACCTGCGATGGTAGGCGCCCCGTGTTCGAGGCGGAAGACATGAGGGAATGGCGGTGGCCAGGACGTGCTCGACCATGAGCGGCAACACACACGTTCAGGGAATCCGGGCACGCCGTGATCGATACCGGAGGGGGACCCTGACAGCTGCCCCGAGAAGCTCTCAGTCCTCGTTCCCGTACATGTGCTCCGCCCCGCTGCCAATCTTCGGCGCCGTCGACTTCAGCCAGGCCGCATGCTTACTCGGGTACCGGGTCACCGTCTGCGACGCCCGACCCGTCTTCGCGACCGTCGCCCCCTTCCCGTACGCCGACGAAGTCGTCGTGGCGGTTCCGCAGCACCCTCTTCCTGCGCGGTGAAGGTAACCGGCGACGAGACCACCACCCTGGACATCAATCCTGCCGAGCAAGACGTCGGCGATGCGGCGGCCTTCCTCCGGACACCACCGAGTCCCCCTGGGCGGAACCGACGCTCGGACGCCGCAGTGGACATGGCGTCCTCCTCCGGCCTGCATGGACAGGCGGCCATGTGCATGACTGTGGGTGTGCGGTCTCGACGGGGAGCTTCCGGGGGTGCTCGCTCGTCCGACGAGTCTGCTTGTTTGTTCACAGGCGGATGACGACCAGCGCGACGAGCGCATGCGAAAGTCGATTGGGTCGATTCCGATCGGTGCCGTACAGTTCACCGTACCGACGCGGGGTGGAGCAGCTCGGTAGCTCGCTGGGCTCATAACCCAGAGGTCGCAGGTTCAAATCCTGTCCCCGCTACTCAAACGTGAAGGCCCGGTATCCACCGGGCCTTCACTGCGTGTGTGCCGGTTCGGACCTGGCTCTCGGCGAACAGGGCACCGCGGTCGCAGAAGGCGTCAACGCGCTGGGCTGAACCGAGGCCGTACGCCGCCTCAGCCACCGTGCTCACGGGATCGTGGGTCTGACACAAGGCGGCAATCTGTTTTGTTGCCGTGCAGGTCGCCGCGCCAGGCCCAGACGAAGGCGAAGTCGGTGGTGATGCCGTACTCCATGACGTGGGGGCGGCCGTGGAACTCGCGGCTCTCCTTCGACGGGGAGGCGAGGGCGACCGAACCGTCCGGCGCGTACCGCCAGGGCAGGCCGCCCTTCGCCCCGTCATATTCGACGCATGAGCCACACTCGGGCAGGCGTCCGGGGGCGGACGCCGATGTGCACGAGGTGAAACCCGGCGACGAGTCGGTCCTGATGTCCAGCCTCATCACCGGCCCACCGGGTCGGCCCGGGCGGCCTGGTGGCGAGCGCTGCGCCGGGCATCCCGCAGCACCTCCAGCAGCTGACCTGCCGCCCGAGCAGCAACATGACGGCCACGGGCATCAGAAACGCGGACAGCCCGGTACCGGCCACGAGGAGAGAAAATCCGCCAGACATGACGCTCATTTGACGCTCCGGCCGCCTCACAGCCCGCGCCCAAGGCACCCCATGTGAACTGCACATTCTCCTCCCGTCCACACACCTTGTGACGTGTTTCCGATGACGCATCACGTGAAGTGCGTGGCGATTCTGGAGCCTGCGGACAAGGGCGCCTGACCTCGGGTTCGTGAGCCAGGCGCTTGCAACAATCAGGCGGCGACGAGCTCCTGCTCACGGTCCGGCGTCTTGACCTCGGGCTTCTTGTTCGGCAGCGAGAGCCGGAAGACCTTGCGCCACGCGGAGAACACCTGCTTGGGCAGCGGCCCGGTGACGTACTCCAGCTCGTACTTCTCGAACAGCGCGCGCACCTTCACCGCGACCTCGGCGTACCGGTTGCTCGGCAGGTCCGGGAACAGGTGGTGCTCGATCTGGTGCGAGAGGTTGCCGGTCATGAAGTGCATGGCCTTGCTGCCGCTGATGTTCGCCGAGCCCATCATCTGGCGCAGGTACCACTGGCCGCGTGTCTCGCCCTTGATCGACCGGCGCTCGAAGACCTGTACGCCCTCGGGGAAGTGCCCGCACATGATCACGGAGTGGGACCAGATGTTGCGGACCAGGTTCGCGGTGAACGTGGCGGCGAGCGTGGGGAGGAACGACGGGCCCGACAGCAGCGGGTGGATCACGTAGTCCTTGAGCACCTGCTTGCGGATCTTGCGGCCCACGGCCTTGGCCCGCGCGCGGAACTCCGGGTTCTTGCGGCGGTGCTTGCTCAGGTTCTTGCCGAGCTCCAGGTCGTAAGCTGCGATGCCGTACTCGAAGAAGCAGGCGTTGATGAAGTTCCACAGCGGCTGGCCGAGGTGGAACGGGTGCCACTTCTGGTCCTCGTCGACGCGCATGATGCCGTAGCCGAGGTCGTTGTCCTTGCCGATCACGTTGGTGTACGTGTGGTGCAGCTCGTTGTGCGAGTGCTTCCACTGGTCGGCCGGCGAGACGTGATCCCATTCCCAGGTGGTGGAGTGGATCTTCGGGTCCCGCATCCAGTCCCACTGGCCGTGCAGGATGTTGTGGCCGATCTCCATGTTGTCCATGATCTTCGCCACGGACAGACCGGCGGTGCCGAGCAGCCACGCGGGCGGGAAGATCGAGAACAGCAGCACGCCCCTGCTGACCAGCTCGAGCTTGCGCTGTGCCGAGATGACCTTGCGGATGTAGGCGGCGTCCTTCTCGCCGCGGCCGGCGATCACCTCGTCGCGGATCGCGTCCAGCTCGCGGCCGAGCTCCTCGATCTGCTCCGCCGTCAGGTGGGCGGTGGGGTCAATGGCGGTCAAAGTGCTCCTACCGTTCGATGTCGCAAGGGCCCGCCGCGGCGGACACACAGGTCTGGATGAGGACGCCCGGCTCGGCCTCGGTGATCTCGCCGGTGCGCAGGTCGCGGACGGCACCCGCCTTGAGCGGCGTGACGCAGCCGAAGCAGATGCCCATACGGCACCCGGAGGGCATGAGCACGCCGGCCTCCTCGCCGACGTCCAGCAACGGGGTGGCGCCGTCCGCGTCGACGGTCTTGCCGGTGGTACTGAACGTGACCTCGCCGCCGTCACCGGTGGCGACGACGCTGGGGCGGAAGCGTTCGATGTGCAAGCGCTCTGGGACGCCGTGCTCACTCCAGTGCTTCTCGGCGGCGTCGAGCAGACCCGCGGGCCCGCAAGCCCAGGTCTCGCGCTCGGTCCAGTCGGGCACGAGTTCGTCGAGACGGGCGATGTCGAGCATGCCGTGGGTGTCCGTGTGCACCTCGGTGAGCCGGAGCTTCTTGTCCGCGACCAGGCCGTGCAGTTCGTCGCGGAAGATCACGTCCTGCGGCCGTGGCGCGCAGTGGACCATGACGACGTCGTCGAACTCGGTGTCACGCAGCATGCCCATCACCGGTGTGATGCCGCTGCCAGCCGTCAGATAGAGCACCTTGGCGGGCTTGGCCTGCGGCAGCACGAAGTCACCGATCGCCTGGTCGAGCTGAATCAGTGTGCCCGGTTTCGCCCTGTGGACCAGGTGGTTGCTGACCTTGCCGTCCGGGATCGCCTTCACGGTGATCGTGATGCGGCCGTCCTGGCGGTCGGTCGGCGAGGTGATGGAGTAGGCACGCCACAGGCGCACCCCGTCGACGTCCACCCCGATCCGCACGTACTGACCGGCCGTGTGGCCGCGCCAGCCCCGTCCCGGCCTGATCACGACAGTCGCGGCGTCATCCGTCTCGGGGTGCACGGCCTCGATGCGCCCCCGCAGGTCAGCGCCCGCACGCAGGGGGCTGACCAGGTCGAGGTAGTCCGACGGCAGCAGCGGCGTCGTGACCAGCTCCAGCATTTTCCACGCCCTGCTGCGGAGGGCTGCACTACTCATGACTCCAGCTTGCTGCGCCTTGAGGCGTAAAGTCCTGACCGCAGGATGTGAATCTGGTCGGCTGAATTGTTCACAGGGAACAAAAACGTGAGCCATGCAATCCGGAGGGCCAGCGAACTGGCCCTGGATGAGACGACGGTCACCGCACTTCGGGCCGCGCTGAAGACCACCGCCGACGAGGTCGTCCAGGCGATCATCGACGAGGTCCCTCCCTACGCCAACGCCCTTTCGGGCAGCATGGGCGGCACCATCCGCCGAGCCGTCCGCACCGCCCTCGGGCACTACCTGGACCTCGCGAGCGGGAACGCCACGGGCGGCGGCGGCGGTGACGCGGCCTACGAGCTGGGCCGCGGCGAGGTGCGCGACGGCCGTTCGATGGACGCCCTGCTCAGCGCCTACCGCGTCGGCGCCCGCGTGGCCTGGCGATGCCTGGCAGCGGGCGCCGTGTCCGCAGGTCTGCCCGCCGCCGAGGTCGCCAAGTTCGCCGAGCTGACCTTCGCCTACATCGACGAGCTCTCCGCCGCGAGCGCCGCGGGCCACGCCGACGAACTGGTCGCCCGGGACAGGGCCCACGAGCGCCACCTGGAACACCTGGCCCGCGACCTCCTCGCCGGCGCGAGCCCGGACGTGCTGCTGGCCTCTGCTCAACGTGCCGGATGGCAGCCCCCGGACTCGCTGACGGCGGTCCTGCTGCCCGCCGCCCAGGCCCGGCCTGCCTACCGCGCGCTCGACCCGAGCACCCTCGTCCTCGACGATCTGCCGGACGCCACCGGTGTGCTGCTCGTCCCCGATGCCGACCGATCACATCTCTTGCGGCAGCTGACCGACCGCACCGCAGTGGTCGGCCCGGCCCGGCCATGGACTCGTGCGTCCGCCTCGTACGCACGAGCCCTACGCGCGCGCTCCCTCTCCTCTGATATCCGCGACACCGAGGACCACCTGCCCGAGCTCGTGCTGAGCGCCGACGTCGACGCGTACGCAGACCTGCGTGCCCGAGCCCTCGCACCGTTGCACACCTTGCCTGTCACGACCGCACGGCGGCTGGAGGAGACGTTGCGGGCGTGGCTGCTGCACCAAGGCAGGCGGGACGAGGTCGCGGCGGCGTTGTTCGTCCATCCCCAGACCGTCCGGTACCGGATGTCGCAGCTGCGGGAACTGTTTCCGGATCTCGCATCGCCACACCGGGTCCTCGAACTGACGCTGGCGGTCGGTCTTCGGGACAGCTGACGCGTACTTCGACCGTCCACGAACTCCCGGCGGATCCCGGCATCGTGCTCGGTGTCCCAGCCGGGACGGTTCGGGTGAACGACGCGATCAAGGTGCAGCAGGTCGGCTGACAGGGAGCGTTCCCCCACGAGTCGCCCACCTGCCGATCCGTCAGGTCCGCGTCTCGCACGACCAGCCACACCCGGTCGCGACTGAGCGGGAGTTGGCCGAGGAGGACGCCGGTCGCTTCGAGCTCGTCCTGGCGTCTGCGTTCGGCGGCTTCGCCGCGCAGCGTGACCTCCTGTGCGATCTCGGCGAGCTGCTGTTCGAGGGCGCGGCCGGGAGCGTCGGCCCATTCGCTCGCCCGGTGTGGCTGGCCGCCGCTGAGGATGATGCGGAGGCGTTCGGACGGGGTGTAGTCGAAGCGGGGGATTCTGACCCAGGAGTGCTTCTTGGCGTCGGCGAGTTCCTTCTCGGTGGCGACGTGCTCGGCCCGGTCCTGCTCCTGGAGGACGACAAACCCCACTGTCTGGCCCTGTGCGGTGATGGTGAAGTGGGGATTTGCCCTGCGGCGGCGATGAGGTGGGGGTGCGAAGCCGGTCTGCCCGGCCGAGCAGGTGTGCCCTTCGGCCTCGGCGGCGGTGATCAGTGCCTGGATGAGCCGGAGAACGCGTCCTTGGACGGGCTTGGTCAGGCCCAGCGGCTGGCGTTCGTTCTGCATGGCCCGCACCACGGTGTGCGGCCGAGTGAGCCGCGAGGGCACGGGGACGGGGTCCAGGACGGCAAGGCGCCAGGCGGGGATGTCGACGAGCTTGATCTCGTACCCGTCGCGGCACCAGTTTCCGTACAGCTCCTTCGTCTCCGGAACCCTTCCGGACCTGCGTGCGGCGGCGACGCGGGACGGCCACTTCTCCAAGCCGGGACCGCTGCCGCTCTTGACGATCCTGTCGCCGGCCTCCGCGAGCTCCTGTAACAGCTGCTCCGTGAGCGTCACACGAGGCTGTGAGGGAGGGCGTGGTTTCCGCCCGGCGGCCAGAGTTGCCTGTGCTCGGGTGGGCTGGGGTCGTGCAGTGGCGGCCTGGGTCTTCCGCGGGCGTGATCCGCGGGGAGGGTATGTGCCGTGTGCCAGGTAGTGTCGGCCGTCGCTCGTCAGGGCGACGCTCCACTGCCCGGCCTTCCGGGAGACCGTGACCAGGCCCCGGTTGTGCAGTGCCTGACAGGTGGTCTTGTAGGAGTTGGTCTCCCATACGCCGGCAGGGCACCCGGCCTCCACCCACTGCAACACCGAGAGCTGCCGCTCGTTGACCTGCCGTTCCAATGGTCCGCCTTCGACTCGAAGTGACGTACGACGGCGGCATGGTGCCAGTTCCGTTGGTAGACGACCGGTGCTTCGACTCAATTCGTCCGAACGAGCGAGCTGACGTGGCTGCAAGCTGGATAGACGGAGAGCGGTAGGTGGGTGCTGTCCTGCGGCGGGGTCTGACTCCTGAGATGCCTGACCAGAGTGTCCTGCTCACACTCTACGGGGGAGGAGCCGCAGCTGCCGCAGCCGGTGAGCACCGCCTCCTTGCGTGACGTCTGCCTGTCAATGCCGGTCAGGGGTGGACGAGAGTCAACGCCTTGTCAGCCCGCTCAGTCAGGTTGAGTATCGGTTCGGCCGAAGTCATCCGGCAGTGATCGAGTTACGCCGCTGTACCGCGATCGATGGGACGGTTGTGCAGTGTCATCCCGGACGGGGCCTGACTCGTGAGATCTATGACCGAAGTGTCCAGTCACGGACCTGTCGACTGCCGTTGCGGGATGGTTTCTGCTGTCACCGAGCCACAGGGCGTATCCCTATAGGGGCCTTGCCGAGTTTCAGGCGCCATCACGGTTCAGACCGCCCGAGCAGGCCGGTGCCATTCACCGGCACCTTCGGCGCGGGCTTGTCCCGCTACCTGCTGGCCCAGCAGATTCAGGTCTTCGAAGTGAACCGGCCCGATCGCTCGGCCCGCCGACTGCTGGGGAAGTCGGACCCGCTCGACGCTCAGGCCGCCGCGCGGGCCGTGCTCAGCGGTCGTGCCCGGGCCCGGGCCAAGTCCGGCGACGGTCCGGTGCACAGCGCCCGGATCTTCAAGCTCGCCAAGGAGTCCGCGGTCAAGGCTCGCACCCAAGCGATCAACCAGCTCAAAGCCGTCCTGGTCATCGCCGATCCCGCACTACGGGAACGACTGTCCAGCCTGGGCAACCGCGAGCTGTTCCGCACCTGCGCACGCCTCGGGCCAGGCGACGGCGAGGAGGGTGAGAACGGGGTGGCCCAGGCCACCCATATGACTCTGAGAATGCTCGCGGAGCGTATCGAGCAGCTCACCGGACAGATCGATGAGCTGAACCAGCGACTGACCCGGCTCGTTGAACGTCACGCGCCGCAGCTGCTCGTACCGGTGGGCATCGGTCCGGACAGCGCCGTCACTCTCCTGATCACCACGGGAGACAACCTCGAACGGCTGAACACCGAGGCGTCCTTCGCCGCCCTTTGCGGAGTCAGCCCCATCGAGTCCTCCTCGGGCCGGCGGAGCACGCGCCGGCTCAACCACGGCGGCGACCGCCAGGCCAACGCCGCCCTGCACCGCATCGTCCTCACCCGGCTACGTCACGACCCGCGCACCAGGCGTACTACGAACGCCGCACCCAGGAAGGCAAGACCCGACGGGAGATCATCCGGTGCCTTAAGCGATATGCCGCCCGCGAGGTCTTCAACCTGGCCGGACCGGTTCCCCGCACCCCCGCGTTATAGGGGCGTCTGTGAGACGTGAGAGGGTGCGGGGCGTGAGTGAGACACCGTCGAACACCCTGCAATACCGCTTTGACGGGCCAGAAGAGGCCCCGGTCCTGATCCTCGGTCCCTCACTGGGCACCACATGGCACATGTGGGACCGGCAGGTCCCCGAACTGACGAGGCAATGGCGGGTGTTCCGGTTCGACCTGCCGGGGCACGGCGGCGCCCCCGCCCACCCCGCGGCCTCCGTCACCGACCTCGCCACCCGGCTGCTCGCCACCCTCGAAGGCCTCGGCGTGCACCGCTTCGGCTACGCCGGCTGCGCCCTCGGCGGCGCCGTGGGGATCGAGCTGGCCCTGCGTCATCCGGAACGCCTCGCGTCGCTCGCGCTGATCGCCGCCTCGCCCCGCTTCGGCACCGCCGACGAGTTCCGCCAGCGCGGCGTGATCGTGCGGACCAACGGCCTCGACCCCATCGCCCGCTCGGCGCCCGAACGCTGGTTCACCGGCGGGTTCGCCGCCGCCCAGCCCGCGATCACCGAGTGGTCCGTGCAGATGGTGCGCACCACCGACCCCGGCTGCTACATCGCCGCCTGCGAGGCGCTCGCCTCCTTCGACGTCCGGGCGGGACTCGGCAGCGTCGGCGTCCCGACCCTCGTGCTCGTGGGCTCGGAGGACCAGGTCACCGGGCCCGCCGAGGCCCGCACCCTCGTCGCGGGCATCCCGGACGCCCGGCTCGCCGTCGTGCCCGGCGCCTCCCACCTGGTGCCGGTGGAACAGCCGGCCGCCGTCACCGACCTGCTGGTCCGGCACTTCTCCACCGCCTGGCAGCCGCTCCCCGAGACCGCCACCGGCCAGACCGTGCTGCCCGCCGCCGCGCCCCGGCCGCCCCAGACGCCGGCCGCCGTCCCACCGCAGCCCGCCCCCGTCGCCGAGATCGCCCCGGCCGCCGTGCCCCCGCAGGCGCAGGGCGTCCCGGACCCGTACGACACCGGCATCAAGGTGCGCCGGGAGGTGCTGGGCGACGCGCACGTCGACCGGATCCTGGAGCAGACCGACGCCTTCTCGGAGGACTTCCAGAAGCTCGTCACCCGGTACGCCTGGGGCGAGGTCTGGAACCGCCCCGGCCTCGACCGCCGGACCCGCAGCTGCGTCACCCTCACCGCCCTCGTCGCGGGCGGTCACCTCGACGAACTCGCCGTGCACACCCGTGCCGCCCTGCGCAACGGGCTCACCCCGGACGAGATCAAGGAGGTGCTGCTCCAGGCGGCCGTCTACTGCGGCGTCCCCGCCGCCAGCGGCGCCTTCCGCGTGGCGCGGCAGGTCATCCGCGAGGAGACCACCCCGCCGGAGTGATCCCTGGCCGCACCCCGGCTCTCTGACCCCGGTCGCAGGTTCCCCGCGGCCTCGGGGCGCAGGCCTCCGGTCCCCGGTGCCCGGTCGCAGGCCCCTGCACCCGGCGCGCCGCCCCGCGCCGCGGATGCAGGATGGAGCCATGAAGCTCATCAAGATGTCGCACTCCTGCGTCCGGCTGGAGAAGGACGGACGGGTCCTCGTCATCGATCCCGGAGGGTTCAGCGAGGAGGACGCCGCCGTCGGCGCGGACGCGGTGCTGGTCACCCACGAGCACCCGGACCACTTCGACGAGGGCCGGCTGCGGACCGCCATGGAGGCCAACCCGGCGGCCGGGATCTGGACGCTGAAGGCGGTCGCGGACCAGATCTCCGCCGCGTTTCCGGGCCGCGTGCACACCGTCGGTCACGGCGACGCCTTCACCGCCGCCGGCTTCGACGTCCAGGTGCACGGCGAGCTGCACGCGGTGATCCACCCGGACATCCCGCGCATCACCAACGTCGGCTACCTCGTCGACGGCGGCAGGCTGTTCCACCCGGGCGACGCGCTCACCGTCCCCGACCACCCGGTCGAGACGCTGATGCTGCCCGTGATGGCGCCCTGGAACAAGATCGCCGAGGTGATCGACTACGTCCGCGAGGTACGTCCGCAGCGCGCCTACGACATCCACGACGCCCTGCTCACCGATCTCGCCCGCCCGATCTACGACCGCCAGATCGGCGCCCTCGGCGGCTCCGAACACCTGCGGCTGGCCCCCGGGGACGCGGTCCGGCTCTGACCGCGGGGCGGTCGTCCACAGGCGGCGGCCGCCGGCCGCGCGTTGTCGGACGCGGCGGGTAGGTTGTGAGGCATGCGCATCGCGACCTGGAACGTGAACTCGATCACCGCCCGCCTGCCGAGGCTCCTGGCCTGGCTGGAGAGCAGCGGCACGGACGTGCTGTGCCTCCAGGAGGCCAAGGTCGCCGAGGACAAGTTCCCCGTGGAGCAGCTGCGCGAGCTGGGCTACGAGTCGGCGGTCCACGCCACCGGCCGGTGGAACGGCGTGGCGGTGCTCTCCCGCGTCGGCCTGGAGGACGTCGTCAAGGGCCTCCCGGGCGACCCGGGGTACGACGGCTCCGCCGAGCCGCGCGCCGTCTCCGCGACCTGCGGCCCGGTGCGCGTCTGGTCGGTCTACGTGCCGAACGGCCGGGAGGTGGAGCACCCCCACTACGCGTACAAGCTGCGGTGGCTGGAGGCGCTGAAGGCGGCGGTGGCGGGCGACGCGGCGGGTGACCGCCCGTTCGCGGTCCTCGGCGACTACAACATCGCGCCGACCGACGACGACGTCTACGACCGGGCCGCCTTCGAGGGCTCCACCCACGTCACCCCCGCCGAGCGTGCCGCCCTCGCCTCCCTGCGCGAGACCGGCCTGACCGACGTGGTCCCGCGCCCCCTCAAGTACGACCACCCGTACACGTACTGGGACTACCGCCAGCTCGCCTTCCCCAAGAACCGGGGCATGCGCATCGACCTGGTGTACGGCAACGAGCCGTTCGCCAAGGCGGTCACGGACTCCTACGTCGACCGTGAGGAGCGCAAGGGCAAGGGCGCCTCGGACCACGCCCCGGTCGTGGTCGACCTGGACGTGTGACGAGGGCCGGCCTGCCGCCGGCGGACCCCGCGCGCCTGTGGTGCGTGGGGTGGTTCGAATGACAGGCTGGCAGTATGAAGATCCCGTTCCTGGGCAAGCGGCGCCGGAAGGACGAGCTCCCCGGCCCGGAGGGGCTCGCCGAACTCCTCGCCGAGTGCGCCCTGTTGCGCTCCCAGGCGGACCGGGAGGGAGTCCGGCTGGACGACGGCCCGGCCTCGCTGGAGGCCCTCGACCAGCTGGTCCCGAGATGGCGGGACGACGAGGACGCCTCCGACTGGCTGGGAAACGACGCGGGGTTGTACCTGGGCACCGTGATCGTGCGCACCGTGGCGGGCGCCGCCTGGGACCTCCGTCCCGACGGACAGCCGGTCGTACGGCTCGTCGGCGGGCGGGAGTTCGACGTCGTCGACGCGGGACACCGCTGGGCGGCCGACGGCGCGCCCCAACTGTCGCAGCTCTACGCCGAGGTGGCGGAAGGCTGACGTGCGCGCCCCCTCGCGCGCCCTGTCACCCGATGTAAATACGGCTTATGTCCGGAAAGTGCGTGTCGCGGCGTTCTGGCGATCTTGCCCGGTTATGTTGCGGCGGTTGCCATGACGTACGGAAACCTGTCCACCCGGACCTCGACTACGATGTTCCCTCCGTCCCGGTGGGGGAGGAGACTTCGCGGCGTAAGCGGGGACGTCGCCGCCGGGAGGGGACCGCCCGCCCAGCCGGGGCGGCGGATGACACAGGCCGGTCCCGTCCGGCGGCAGCCGGAGATCACTGCTCCCGGCGGCAGCGACCGAGCCACGGTCGCCCGCAGGCGAGGAGAAGGTCAGCTGCGCGCCGGACGGGTGGTGCCGCCCACGCCCCCTGCGGGGCGCCCTCTCGCGCCCGCCTTGAGGCGCGCCCGCCCGCTCGCGACGGCGTGCCCTCCCGGCCCTGCCCCGCCCCGGAGGTGTCCGCCTCGGCCGCCTCCGGGCGAGGCGCTTCGCTCGGCGGACGTGCGTCCCCCCTTCTGGGCGGGGTCGCTCGACGTCCCTGGGCCGTGAGCCGGCTCCCGCTTCCTCCCGAGCGGTCGAGTCCCCACCGCACCCGGACGGTTCACGGGCGGCCGCCTCGCCCTTTCCGGGCCCGTCGGGCCGAGGGCGTCCGGATTCCGTCGCTTCGGTCCCTCACTCCGGTCGATTCCATGGTGAGCTCCAGATGGACCGAATTTGTTTTTTGAGTCAATTCAAGGCTCTTAATCGCTGATTGTTGGCGATTTTCTTCCGAGTCGGATGCTCGTGCGGATGTCCTGGCCGCGCACCGTGACGGTGCGGGATCGCATGTCTGTGCGAGAGCGCGGTCTTGGCGTGACCGGAATCCTTGCCGCGTTCGATTCCCCGAAGAAGGGGCGGGGCGGAAACCCCTGGCCGGCGGCGCCGGTGGTGCTCGCTGTGCTTCCGGGCGCCACCCCTGGCCGTGCGCGGCACCCGGAAGGGGCAGGTCGTGCCGGTGAAGCGCTCATGCGCGACGCCGGCCGCCGCTCGCGTGGAGGTCCGGGCGGTGGAGTCCGGACCTGTTCCTCCGAAATCTGGAGGGAGGCGGGACGAAGGGCATCCGGTATCCGGAGTAATTCATTCCTGGGTTTCTTCGTTCGGTCCGGTGGCACGTATTTCCGGGGGGCGTGCGGAGATGTGGATACGCCCTTTCATTCCTTTACGCTCACATTCTGCGCCGGTCCGCACCGGCGGGTGTCCCAGTACTCCCACGCACCTGCCGAAAGGTCTTCTGCCCGTAAGCGTTGAGTCGTACTTTCCTATCGATGACCCGTTCAGTCGGTGGTTCTCGCCGTCGAGAGGGACGCGAATGACGAGCCGCGCAATCGAAGTCGACCTCGAAGACCTGCTCCGCCGGGCGCTGGACGCCCTCGATGAGGGCTCCCGCTGGACCGTCGAAGCGGACGAGATGTGGTGCCGCCTCACGCCCCCGTCCGCGACGGTGCGCAAGCAGGGCTGGAAGCTGCACGTGTCGGCGACGTCCGTCTCCGCGCCGGCGGTCCTGGAGAAGGCGCTGGACGTGCTGCTGCGGGAGGAGTCGGCGTTCAAGTTCGCCCGGTCCCTGGAACAGGTGAGCGTGCTCAACTCCCGCGCCACGCCCCGGGGGAGCTCGGGGAAGTTCATCACCGTCTACCCGCGGTCCGACACCGACGCGGCCAGGATCGCGCTGGAACTGCACAGAGCCACCGCGGGCCTGGCCGGCCCGCGGATCCTGTCGGACCAGCCCTACGCCGTGAACAGCCTGGTGCACTACCGCTACGGCGCCTTCACCGGTCGGCGCCGGCTCTCCGACGAGGGCCTGCTGGTGTGGTTCATCGAGGACCCGGCCGGCAACCCCGTCGAGGACGAGCGCACCGGCACGTACTCCCCGCCCCCCTGGGCGGTGAGCCCCTTCCCCGCCCCGGCGCAGCCCTCGCCGGGCCCCCGGAAGGCGCCGGGCGGACCGGTACTGCTGGGCGGCCGTTTCTCCGTACGGGAGGCGATCCGCCACACCAACAAGGGCGGCGTCTACCGGGGGACGGACGCCACCACGGGCCGGCCCGTGGTCGTCAAGGAGGCCCGGCCGCACGTGGAAGCCGATGCCGCCGGCCGCGACGTGCGCGACTGGCTGCGCGCCGAGGCCCGCACCCTGGAGAAGCTGGCCGGCACGGGGCTCGCGCCCGAATGCCTCGCGATGTTCGAGCACGGCGGGCACCTGTTCCTGGCCCAGGAGGAGATACCGGGCGTCCCGTTGCGGAACTGGGTCGCCGAGCACTTCCGCGACGTCGGCAGCGAAAAGTACCGCACCGACGCCCTGGCCCTGACGGAACGCCTGGTGGATCTCCTCGCCGCGGCCCATGAACAAGGCTGCGTCCTGCGGGACTTCACGCCCGGCAACATCATGGTCGGACCGGACGGCGAACTGCGCCTCATCGACCTGGAACTCGCCGTCCTGGAGAGCGACGCCGCCCTCCCGACGACCGTGGGCACCCCCGGCTTCAGCGCCCCCGAGCGGCTGACGGGCGCGCCCGTCGCGCCGAGCGCCGACTACTACAGCCTCGGCGCCACCGTGTGCTTCGTCCTCGCCGGGCGGGTACCGCACCTGCTCCCCGAGGAGCCGGCCGACCGGACCCCGCAGCAGCGGCTCGCCGCATGGCTGGACGCCTGCGCGGGCACCCTCCGCCTGCCGGACGGCCTGACCGGGATGATCCTCGGGCTGATGGGGGACGACCCCGCCGAGCGCTGGGACCCGGCCCGGGCGCGCGCCGCCCTGCGCCGGACGCGGCGGACCTCCGCCGTGCGCCCCGTCACCGCCCCGGCGCGTGAGGACGGCGGGCACGACGCGACGCAGGCCGTGGTGGCGGGCATCGTGGACCACCTCGTCGACTCCATGACCCCGCAGGACGAGCGGCGCCTGTGGCCCGTGTCCACCCTGGCGGGAGAGACCGGCCCCTGCACCGTGCAGCAGGGCGCGGCCGGCGTCCTGGCGGTCCTGACCCGGTACTTCGAGCTCACCGGCGACGAGCGTCTGCCGGAGCTGATCTCCACGGCGGGCCACTGGACGGCGGCCCGCACCGACACCCGCTCCACCCGCCCCGGCCTGCACTTCGGCGGGCGGGGGACGGCCTGGGCGCTGTACGACGCCGCCCGTGCCGTCGACGACCGCGCCCTCATGGACCACGCGCAGGCCCTCGCCCTGGCCCCGCAGGAACCCACGCCCAGCCACGACGTCACCCACGGCACCGCGGGGAGCGGACTGGCCGCCGCACACCTGTGGCACCGCACCGGCGACCCGCGGTTCGCCGAATTCGTGGCCGACGCGGCCGACCGCCTGGTCGCCGCCGCCCGGCGCGATCCGACCGGCGTCAGCTGGCCGGTCCCTGCGGAAACCCTCTCGGGAGGAGGGGCCTCCGGGGAGGCCGGCGGACGCTACCTCGGCTTCGCGCACGGCACCGCCGGCATAGGGTGCTTCCTCCTCGCCGCCGCGGCCGTTTCGGACCATCGGCCGTACCTGGACCTGGCGGTGGAGGCGGGGGAGGGACTGGCGGCCGCGGCCGTGGAGATCGGCGGAGCCGCCCAGTGGCCCGCCCAGACCGGTGACGTGCCCACGGCACCGTACTGGTGCCACGGCTCGGCGGGCATCGGCTCCTTCCTGCTCAGGCTGTGGGAGACCACCGGGGACGACCGCTTCGGCCGGCTCGCCCGACGGGCCGCCCGCGCCGTGACGGAACGCGCCCCGCGCGCACCCCTCACCCAATGCCACGGACTGGCGGGCAACGGCGACTTCCTCCTGGACCTGGCCGCGGCCACGGGGGACCCCGCCTACCGCGCGTCGGCCGAGGACCTGGCCCGCCTCATCGTCTCCGAACGGGCCCACCGCAACGGTCACGTCGTCTTCCCCAACGAGTACGGGGAGGTCTCGACGGGCTGGAGCGACGGCTCCGCGGGAATCCTGGCGTTCCTCCTGCGGACCCGTCACACCGACTCCCGGCACTGGTTGATCGACCGGCCGGGCTGAGCGGCGGGAATTCCCGCCGCCGACTCTCACCCACAGGGAGAATGCCATGGAGAACCGCGACCTCGAACTGCTGGCCGAACTGCACGCCCTGCCGGAGACCGACCCGGTCGGCGCCGACGGAGCGGCGTTCGCCGCGACCTGCCAGTGCGTCGGCCTGCTGACGCTCCTCAACACCGTCTGCGTCGGCGTCAGCTGCGCCTGACCGACGGTGAGAAGCCCTTCGGCTCCGGTGCCGGTCGGGACGACGGCGGCCGTGCCGGGGAGGGGCTGAGCAGCGTTCCCCGCAGGCGGGGAACGCTCGGCGCCCCCTCGGCGGCATGACCCGGAGCAGGACGAGAAGGGCTCGCACGTCTCCGGCCGGCGACCGCCCCAGGCGGCCGCCGGCCGGAGCACACGCCCGGCGGCGGGAGCCGCGCACCGAACCGCACCCAGGCCCCGAACGGCCCGCCCGCGAACCGCTGCCCGCCGGCTCCACAGCCGACGCCCCGCAGACGAGGACCCGACCATGCAGCCGAGCGCCGGTGACGACGCCCCCGTCCGGACGTCCCTCCTGACCGCCGCCCCGGGACACCCGGACACCACGGAACCCGCTTCCGAGGAGGTGTATGCCATCAGCACCCGCGGCCTGGTCAAGAGCTACCCAGGCCCCGACGGCACCACCACCCACGCCGTCCACGGCCTGGACCTGGACGTGCGCCAGGGGGAGACCTTCGCCTTCCTCGGCCCCAACGGGGCGGGGAAGTCCACCACCATCGCCCTGCTGTGCGCCCTGGCACGCCCCACCGCCGGCCGGGCCACGGTCGCCGGCGTCGACGTGCTCGGCCGGCCGGACCGGGTGCGGCAGCGGGTCGGGATGCTCTTCCAGCACAGTGCCCTGGACACGGACCTGACGGCCGAGCAGAACCTCCGGATCCACGCCCGCCTGTACGGGATGAGCCGCCGCGACTCCCGCAGACGCACCGCCGAGACCCTCGAGGCCGTCGGACTGACCGACCGCCGGCGGTCCCCGGTCCGCACCTTGTCGGGCGGTATGCGACGGCGCCTGGAGCTGGCCCGCGGCCTGCTGCACGCCCCCCGGATCCTGTTCCTCGACGAACCGACCACCGGCCTCGACCCCCACGCCCGCGCCCAGGTCTGGGAGCACCTGCGCGACCTGCGCGACCGGTACGGCACCACCCTCTTCCTCACCACCCACTACCTGGAGGAGGCGGAGAACTGCGACCGGCTCGCCATCATCGACCGCGGCCGCCTGGTGGCACAGGGCACGCCCTCCGCGCTGCGGGACGCGATCGGGGACGACCGGGTGGTGCTGCGCACCGGCGACGACCGGAAGGCGTGCCGCGTCGTGCGCCGGGCCGCGCCCCAGGGCGCCGACGTCGCCCTGGACACCGAGGGGGTCCGCCTGCGCGTACCCGACGGCAGCTCCTGGATCCCCCGCCTGTGCGCGGCGCTGGAGACCCACGGCATCCCCGTGCACGCCGCCTCCGCGACCCCGCCCACCCTCGACGACGTCTTCTTCCACCACACCGGCCGGAGCATCCACGGCGGACGGCCCGCCACGCCGTCCGCCCCCGCCCCGCCGGACGGGACCGCGGCGCCCCCGGAGCCCGTCCCCGCCGGACCGGCCGGCGCCACGACGACGGAAGGGCGCCCGTGACCGCATCCGCACCCGCTCCCGCCCCCCGGGCCACGGGAGTCCCGTACGAACCGGACACCCCCGGCGGTCCCGTTCCGGCACGGCCGTCCCGTCCGCGCCGTGAGCTGCGCGCGGTCCACGCCCTGGTCCACCGCGACCTGCTGCGCCTCTCCTCCCAGCACGTCCACACCGCCCTGATGCTGGTCCAGCCGGTGCTCTACCTCTTCGCCCTCGGAGGCGGGCTGGCCGCCCTCATCCCCGAGTCGACGCTGGGCGTCGGCTACCAGGCCTACCTGTTCCCCGGCATCCTGATGATGACGGTCCAGACGCCGGCCCTCACGGTCGGCATCCGTCTGATCACCGACCGCCAGAGCGGCTACCTGCGCGAACTGCTGATGGCTCCGGTCGGCCGCTCCACGCTCCTGCTGGGAGTCTGTGCCGGCGGCACCGCGGTCGCCGCCGTCCAGGGGGCCGTCCTGCTGGCCCTCGCCGGAACGGTCGGCCTGCCCTACGACCCGGTCCTCCTGGCGCTGCTCCTCGCCTGCATGGTGCTGGCCTCCTTCACCATCACGGCCCTGTCCCTGGCCCTCGCCGTGACCCTGGCCCGCCCCGAGGTGTTCGGCATGCTGCTCGGCCTGGTGATGATGCCGCTGCTGTTCCTCTCCGGCGCCTTCTTCCCGCTGCACGCGCTGCCCGGCTGGGCGCGGGCCCTGGCCTCCGTCAACCCGCTCGCCCACGGCGTGGACCTGCTCCGGCGGAGCATCGCCCTCCGGGTGCCCGAGCACGCGGCGGCGGGCATCGAGTGGTTCGGCCGGCAGCCCTCCCTCCTGCTGGAGGCCGCGGCCCTCCTGACGGTGGGCGCCGCGGCCCTGGTCTGGGCCGCCCACCGCTTCGGCCGCCCGGAGTGAGGAGGTCCGGCCTCCGCTCCCGCCTGCCGCACAGGCACGCGGGCGCCGTGCCGCGCGGAGGAGGAAGCAGGACGTGGGGGACCGAGGGCCGGGCCGTGGCCGCCTCGGAGTCCCGGTGGAAGCGCGGCTGCCCTTTCGCCGTGCCGGGCGTCGCCGTCCACAGGCGGTCATGCCGACCCCCCCCGGGGGCGGCGGATGTACCGGGACCGGAGGCGCGGCGGCCGTGCACCCGGGCGCCGGCCGCTCCCGTACGCCCCCGGCCGCGCGCGGCGGCACGCCCGTACGGCCTCCCTGACGCGGGCATGGCAGCGAACTAAGCTGCCCGCACGGCCCTTTACTGGAGGTGCGGATGCGTCGCCCTGTCGCACGGAAGTTCGCTGTCCTCGCGGTCACCACCGCCGTCGTCTCGGTGGGAGCGGCCGCGCCGCCCGCTCCCCACGGCGAACGAGCCCCCCACACCCGCCCGGCCCCCAAGACGCCGGTGGCCGTCGGACACGGCGGCGCCGTCTCCAGCGTCGACGCCGACGCCACCGCCGTCGGCATCGAGGTCCTGCGGAAGGGCGGCAACGCCGTCGACGCCGCCGTGGCCACCGCCGCCGCGCTCGGCGTCACCGAGCCCTACTCGGCCGGCATCGGCGGTGGCGGTTACTTCGTCTACTACGACGCCCGGTCGCGCACCGTGCACACCCTGGACGGCCGCGAGACCGCCCCGCTCACCGCCGGCTCCGGCCTCTTCCTGGAGAACGGCGCACCGATCCCGTTCGCCGAGGCGGTCAGCAGCGGACTCGCCGTCGGCACCCCCGGCACCCCCGCCACCTGGCAGCGCGCCCTCGACACGTGGGGCAGGAGAAGCCTCGCCACGGTCCTCAGGCCCGCCGAACGCCTCGCCCGTGACGGCTTCACCGTCGACGAGACGTTCCGCGCGCAGACCGCCGCCAACGAGGCCCGCTTCCGGTACTTCCCCGACACCGCCGAGCTGTTCCTGCCGGGCGGCGAACTCCCCGCCGTCGGCTCCACCTTCAAGAACCCCGACCTGGCCCGCACCTACCGCGAGCTGAGCCGCAAGGGCGCCGACGCCCTCTACCGGGGCGGCATCGCCCGCGACATCGTGAACACGGTCGGCAAGCCGCCCGTGGACCCGGCGTCCGGCTGGAACGCCCGCCCCGGCGACCTGTCCCTGCGCGACCTCGCCGCCTACCGCACGAAGTCCCAGCCGCCGGCGAAGACCTCCTACCGCGGCCTCGACGTCTACTCCATGGCGCCGTCGTCCTCCGGCGGCACGACGGTCGGCGAGGCCCTCAACATCCTGGAGCGCACCGACCTGTCGAGGGCGAGCGACGCGCGCTACCTGCACCGCTTCATCGAGGCGAGCCGGATCGCGTTCGCCGACCGGGGCCGCTGGGTCGGCGACCCCGCCTTCGAGGACGTGCCGACCGAGGAACTGCTGTCGCAGCGGTTCGCGGACTCCCGCGCCTGCCTGATCGAGGACGACGCCGTCCTCACCAGCCCGCTCGCCCCCGGCGACCCCCGCGACCCGAAGCCGTGCGCGAAGGGCGGCACGGCCGCGCCGACGACGTACGAGGGTGAGAGCACCACGCATCTGACCACCGCCGACCGGTGGGGCAACGTCGTCTCCTACACGCTCACCATCGAGCAGACCGGCGGCAGCGGCATCACCGTGCCCGGACGCGGGTTCCTGCTCAACAACGAGCTGACGGACTTCTCCTTCGCCCCGGCGAACCCGGCCGTGCACGACCCGAACCTGCCCGGCCCCGGCAAGCGGCCCCGCTCGTCCATGGCGCCGACGATCGTGCTCGACCGGCACGACCGGCCGGTGGTGGCGCTCGGCTCACCCGGCGGCGCGACCATCATCACCACCGTGCTGCAGACCCTTACCGGCTTCCTCGACCGGGGCCTGCCCCTCGTCGACGCGATCGCCGCGCCGCGCGCCAGCCAGCGCAACGCCGCCCGGACCGAACTCGAACCGGGCCTGTACGACAGCGGACTGAGGCAGCGCCTGGAAGCCGTCGGGCACTCCTTCCGCGAGAACCCGGAGATCGGCGCGACCACCGGCGTGCAGCGGCTGCCCGGCGGCGCCTGGCTCGCCGCGGCGGAGAGGACCCGCAGGGGCGGCGGCTCGGCGATGGTCGTCCACCCGAAGCGGTAGCCGTCCACCTGGAGCGGTGGTCAGGTCCACCCGGAGCGATGGCCGGTCACAGCCGTCGGCCCGGCACCCCCCGCGAGGGGCGCCGGGCCGAGCCGTGCGAGCTGTCACAGCTCCGGCGTCGGCGTCTCCCGCGTGCGGAACGTCAGGCGTCCGTCCTGCGTGTCCACCGTCACCCGGCCGCCCTCCTTCACCTGGCCGTCCAGCAGCAGCCGGGACAGCTGGTTGTCCACCTCCCGCTGGATGGTGCGGCGCAACGGGCGGGCGCCGTACTCCGGTTCGTAGCCGCGTTCGGCGAGCCAGTCCACGGCCGCGTCGGTGAAGTCGGCGGTGATGCCCTGCCCCTTCAGCCGGCGGCGGGTGCTCTCCAGCAGCAGGTCGGTGATCTGCCGCAGTTCCTCCGCGGTGAGCTGGCGGAACACCACGATCTCGTCGATCCGGTTGAGGAACTCGGGCCGGAAGTGCTCCCGCAGCGGCCGCAGGATCTGCTCCCGCCGCGCCTCCTCGTCGGCCTCCGCGCCGCCCGTCGCGAAGCCCAGGGTGGCGCCGCGCCGGGTGATGGCCTCGGAACCGAGGTTGCTGGTCATCACGATGACGCTGTTGGAGAAGTCCACCGTGCGGCCCTGCGAGTCGGTCAGCCGGCCGTCGTCCAGCACCTGCAGCAGGATGTTGAAAACGTCCGGGTGGGCCTTCTCCACCTCGTCGAGCAGCAGCAGCGAGTACGGGTGCCGGCGCACCACCTCGGTGAGCTGCCCGGCCTCCTCGTGACCCACGTAGCCGGGCGGGGCGCCCACCAGACGGCTCACCGTGTGCCGCTCCTGGTACTCGCTCATGTCGAGCCGCACCATCCGGTCCTCGCTGCCGAACAGCGCCTCGGCGAGCGCCCGCGCCAGTTCCGTCTTCCCGACGCCCGTCGGGCCGAGGAACAGGAAGCTGCCGATCGGCCGGTCCGGGCTGGACAGGCCCGCGCGGGAGCGCAGCACGGCGTCCGAGACGACCCGTACGGCCTCTTCCTGGCCCACCACCCGCTGGTGCAGGTGCTGCTCCAGGCCCAGCAGGCGGTCCTTCTCCTCCTCGGTGAGCCGGCTGACCGGGATGCCCGTCTGCCGGGCCACCACCTCGGCGATCACCTCGGCGTCCACCCACAGGCTCTGGCCCTCGTCGACCTCGTCGCCGCCGCCGGCCTGCGCGATGCGCTCCTTCAGCTCCGTGATGCGGTCCCGCAGCCGCATGGCCTGCTCGTACTGCTCGTCCGCGACCGCCTGGTCCTTGTCGCAGGTCAGCTGCTCGACCTCACGCTCCATCGCGCGGACGTCGGTGCCCTTGGTGCGCGCCCGCAGCCGCACCCGGGCGCCCGCCTGGTCGATGAGGTCGATCGCCTTGTCCGGCAGCCGCCGCTCGCTGAGATAGCGGTCGGACAGCTCCACGGCCGCCACCAGCGCCTCGTCGGTGTAGCGGACCTGGTGGTGCGCCTCGTAGCGGTCGCGCAGGCCGCGCAGGATCTCGACCGCGTCCGAGGGCGTCGGCTCCGGCACCATGATCGGCTGGAAGCGGCGGGCCAGGGCCGCGTCCTTCTCGATCCGCCGGTACTCCTCCAGGGTCGTCGCGCCGACGATGTTCAGCTCGCCGCGCGCCAGGGCCGGCTTGAGGATGTTGCCCGCGTCCATGGAGCCGCCCTCGCCGCCTCCTCCCGCACCGACCACGGTGTGCAGCTCGTCGATGAAGACGATCAGCTGGTCGGAGTGGGCGCGGATCTCGTCGACGAGGTTGTTCATCCGTTCCTCGAAGTCGCCCCGGTAGCGGGTGCCGGCGACCACGCCGGTCAGGTCCAGGGCGACCACGCGACGGCCGAGCAGGATGTCGGGCACGTCGCCCTCGGCGATCCGCTGCGCCAGCCCCTCCACCACGGCGGTTTTGCCGACGCCCGCGTCGCCGATCAGCACGGGGTTGTTCTTGCCGCGGCGGGACAGCACCTCGACGGTCTGCTCGATCTCCGTGTCCCGCCCGATCACCGGGTCGATGCGGCCCTCGCGGGCCAGCGCGGTGAGGTCACGGCCGTACTTGTCCAGCGTCGGCGTGCCCGTCGCGGGCCGGGGGCGCTCGGTGCGGGGCTGCTGGGCCTCCGGAGCCTCGGGCGGGCCGGACGGGGCGAACCGGGCCGCGTTCAGGATGTGCCCGGCCGCCGAGTCGGGATTGGCGGCGAGGGCGCTGAGCACGTGCTCCGGGCCGATGTACCCGGCGCCGCTCGCCCGGGCCATCTCGTGCGCGTCCAGCAGCGCCCGTTTGACGGCGGGCGTCAGGGACAGCGAGGTCGGCGGCGGGGCCTCGCCGGGAGGGTGCTGCACGGGTCCCGACCGGTCGTCGATCTGGGACGCCAGCGAGTCCGGGTCCGCGCCCGCGCGGCTGAGCAGACTCCGGGTCGGCTCGGCGGAGAGGGCGGCGCGCAGCAGGTGCTGGGTGTCCAGGTCACGGCTGCCGTGCTCGGCCGCGTACTGGGCGGCGCCGCGCACGAGTTCCCGGGCGGGCTGGCTGAGAAGCCTGCCGATGTCGATCTGACGGGGGCGCTGCCCGCCGAAGAAGCGGGCGAGGAATTCTGCGAACGGGTCACCCTCCGGGCCGACGAAACCACTCGTCATCGTCATCCGTTCCTTCGCTGGGTCGACGTGCCGGGGCCGGGTAACCCGGGCGGGGCGCGCTCATGCCCACGATGACACGATCGGTCGAGGCGGGCATGTCCGGATCCGCGGTGTCCGGGCACGCCCGGCGGGGCGGCACCGGGCGCGGGCGGCCGTCGCGAGGGGGTGCCGCCCGCACCGGGGCCGTCCGTGGCCCGGGGGCGCCGCCGTCCGGCTCCGTCCCGGTCCGTCGAGGGGTGGCGGGGCGTCTCCCGGAGGTGCGGGCGCCCTTGCCGTGCGAGCCCTTCGCCGCCGGAGGGGCGTGGCACGGCGCGCATCGGTGCCGGAGCCCGCCTCAGTTCCGCGCCGTCAGCACCCGGGGGCCCGCCTCCGTGATGGCGACCGTGTGCTCGACGTGGGCCGCGCGGCTGCCGTCGGTCGTGCGGAGGGTCCAGCCGTCCGGGTCGGTGCGGTAGGTGTCCCGGCCGCCCGCGATCAGCATCGGCTCGATCGCCAGGACCATGCCGTGCCGCAGCGGCATCCCGCGGCCCGGCCGGCCCTCGTTCGGCACGGGCGGGTCCTCGTGCATGCGCCGGCCGATGCCGTGGCCGCCGAAGTCCTCCATGATCCCGTAACCCGCGCCCCGGCACACCGTGCCGATGGCGTGCGCGATGTCGCCCATGCGGTTGCCGACCACCGCCGCCTCCGTGCCGGCCGCGAGCGCCCGCTCGGCCGTCTCGATCAGCCGGGCGTCCGCCGGACGCGCGGAGCCCACGACGAAACTGATCGCCGAGTCGCCCGCCCAGCCGCCCAGGTGGGCGCCGCAGTCGATGGACACGAGGTCCCCGTCGCGCAGCCGGTACCCGTTCGGGATGCCGTGCACGATCGCGTCGTTGACCGACGCGCAGATGACGGCGGGGAACGGGGTCGGCGCGAACGAGGGCCGGTACCCCAGGAACGGCGACGTCGCGCCCGCCGCGCTCAGCGCCTCCCTCGCCACCTCGTCCAGCTCCAGCAGGGAAACGCCCACGTCAGCGGCCTTCCGTACGGCCGTCAGCGCGTTCGCGACGACCTGGCCGGTCTCGTACATGGCATCGATCGATGCGTCGGTCTTCAGCTCCACCATGCCAATTACTATACCGGTATTAGAATGGGTGCCATGGTGCGCACCCCCTTGACCCCGGAAGAGCGTGAACGCGGTGAGCGGCTCGGCAGGCTGCTGCGCGAGGCGCGCGGAGCCCGCAGCATGACGGACGTCGCCGCGAGCGCCGGCATCTCCCCGGAGACGCTCCGCAAGATCGAGACGGGGCGGGCGCCGACCCCCGCGTTCTTCACCGTGGCCGCGCTGGCCGGGACGCTCGGGCTGTCGATGGACGAGCTGATCGGGCGCTGCGCGCCGGAGACGCCGGACACCGCGGACGCGTCGATCGCGGCCTGAGCGGGCCGGTGCCGGCCGGCGCCCTGCCGGAGGACTCACCGGAGCGTCGCCGTACCCCACCGGGTGCTGTCCACGGAGGCGAGCACTCCGAGGGCCGGCGGGAGTCGGCCACGGCTGCGGAACAACTGCCGGAAGGTCCGGCGGCGGGTCTCGCGGCAGGGAGTCGTCCGGCCGGCCGGCGGGACCGGGCACGCCGCCCTCGCGCCGGCGGACGGCTCCCGCCGCCGCGTTCGGCGCCCGTGTCCGGACGCGCACCCCGCGGGACGCCGCCCGCGCGGCGGCACCGGACCCGGGACGGCTGGTGCCGTGGCCGCTGACGGCCGCCGGCCGTGTCGGCGGAGCGGCGCCGGCGTGCGCCGCACGCCCCGCGCGCCGCACGCCCGCGGGCCCGGCCGCCTGACCGGGGGCCGGTGGCCGGCCGCACTCGCCCACAGGGGTGTCAATCACGATCGACTCCACGGGCCGTACGACGATGGTCTTGGCAAGGCCGCCCGGGAGGCTTACGTTCGTCCCTCTATGGCCGTTTCCCCGGGCGTAGAGGCGCTGACGTCGCGTCGAAGGAGCAGCAGCTCATGCCCAACGTCGTAACAGCCGCCCTGGTCCAGGCGACCTGGACCGGCGACACCGAGTCCATGCTGGCGAAACACGAGGAGCACGCCCGCGAGGCGGCCCGGCGGGGCTCGAAGGTCATCGGGTTCCAGGAGGTGTTCAACGCCCCCTACTTCTGCCAGGTCCAGGACGCCGAGCACTACCGCTGGGCCGAGGAGGTCCCGGACGGCCCGACCGTCCGCCGGATGCGGGACCTGGCCCGCGAGACCGGCATGGTCGTCGTCGCCCCCGTCTTCGAGGTCGAGCAGTCCGGTCACTACTACAACACCGCCGCCGTGATCGACGCCGACGGCACCTACCTCGGCAAGTACCGCAAACACCACATCCCGCAAGTCAAGGGCTTCTGGGAGAAGTTCTACTTCCGCCCGGGCAACCTCGGCTGGCCCGTCTTCGACACCGCCGTCGGCAAGGTCGGCGTCTACATCTGCTACGACCGTCACTTCCCCGAGGGGTGGCGGCAACTCGGCCTCAACGGCGCCCAGTTGGTCTACAACCCGTCGGCCACGCACCGCGGTCTGTCGGCGTACCTGTGGCAGCTGGAACAGCCGGCGGCGGCCGTCGCCAACGAGTACTTCGTCGCCGCCATCAACCGCGTGGGCGTCGAGGAGTACGGCGACAACGACTTCTACGGCACCAGCTACTTCGTCGACCCGCGCGGGCGGTTCGTCGGCGACGTCGCCAGCGGCAGCGAGGAGGAACTGATGGTCCGGGACCTCGACTTCGGCCTCATCGACGAGGTGCGGCAGCAGTGGGCCTTCTACCGCGACCGCCGCCCCGACGCCTACGAGGGGCTGGTGCGCCCGTGACCGACGACCTGCTCGGCCGCCACCGCACCGTGCTGCCCGACTGGCTCGCCCTCTACTACGACGAGCCCCTCGAGATCACCCACGGCGAGGGACGCCACGTCTGGGACGCCCGGGGCAACCGCTACCTGGACTTCTTCGGCGGCATCCTCACCACCATGACCGCCCACGCCCTGCCCGAGGTCGCCAAGGCGGTGACCGAACAGGCCGGGCGGATCATCCACTCCTCCACCCTCTACCTCAACCGGCCGATGGTGGACCTCGCCGAACGGATCGCCAAGCTCAGCGGCATCCCCGACGCCCGGGTCTTCTTCACCACCTCCGGCACCGAGGCCAACGACACCGCCCTGCTGCTCGCCACCACCCACCGGCGCAGCAACACGATCCTGGCGATGCGCAACAGCTACCACGGCCGCTCCTTCAGCGCGGTCGGCGTCACCGGCAACCGCGGCTGGTCCCCGACCTCCCTGTCCCCGCTGCAGACGCTGTACGTGCACGGCGGGGTGCGCACCCGGGGCCCGTTCGCCCACCTCGACGACTACGACTTCGTCGCCGCGTGCGTCGACGACCTCAAGGACCTCCTCGGCCACGCCCGCCCGCCCGCCGCGCTGATCGCCGAGCCGATCCAGGGCGTCGGCGGCTTCACCTCACCGCCCGACGGCCTCTACGCGGCGTTCCGCGAGGTGCTGCACGAGCGGGGCATCCTGTGGATCTCCGACGAGGTGCAGACCGGCTGGGGCCGCACCGGCGAGCACTTCTGGGGCTGGCAGGCGCACGGCCGCAGCGGACCGCCCGACATCCTGACCTTCGCCAAGGGCATCGGCAACGGCATGTCCATCGGCGGGGTCGTGGCCCGCGCCGAGATCATGAACTGCCTGGACGCCAACAGCATCTCCACGTTCGGCGGCACCCAGATCACCATGGCGGCGGGCCTCGCCAACCTCACCTACCTGCTGGAGCACGATCTCCAGGGCAACGCGCGCCGGGTCGGCGGCCTGCTCATCGAGCGGCTGCGGGCCGCCGCCGCCCACGTCCCGGCCGTCCGGGAGGTGCGCGGACGCGGCCTGATGATCGGCATCGAGCTGACGAAGCCCGGCACCGACGAGGCCGACCCCGACGCCGCGTCCGCCGTTCTGGAGGCGGCCCGCGCCGGCGGCCTGCTCATCGGCAAGGGCGGCGGCCACGACACCAGCGCCCTGCGCATCGCCCCGCCGCTGTCCCTGAACGTCGCGGAGGCCGAGGAGGGCGCCGCGATCCTCGAGGATGCCCTGAGGAGCATCCAGTAGCCCGGCACCGACACCGGCGGCGGCTGCCCCGGCGCGTACCGCGAGACCCGCCTTCCGCAGGTCGAGGAGGTCCGGCGGAGGCCCGCCTCCCGCCCCGGCGACAGCGGCCGGCCCGGGGGCGCGGGGCCGTACCGATCCGCGGCTGCCGCCGCGCGAGCGCGACAAGGCACGGAAGACGCGATCACGACAAGGCACGGAAGACCCGCACGGACCACCTCGAGGAGCGACCCGGACATGAGCACCCGCACAGTCATCCGCGGAGGACTCGTCATCACCGCCTCCGACGAGATCCACGCCGACGTCCTGATGGAGGACGGCCGCATCGCCGCCCTCGCCGCCTCCGGCACCCCGGCCGCCGAGGCGTTCACCGCCGAGCGGACCGTCGACGCCACCGGGAAGTACGTCATCCCGGGCGGCGTGGACGCGCACACCCACATGGAGCTGCCGTTCGGCGGCACCTTCGCCTCCGACACCTTCGAGACGGGCACCCGGGCCGCCGCCTGGGGCGGCACCACCACCGTCGTCGACTTCGCCGTGCAGAGCGTCGGGCACGGCCTGCGCGAGGGCCTGGACGCCTGGCACGCCAAGGCGGAGGGCAACTGCGCGATCGACTACGCCTTCCACATGATCGTCTCGGACGTCACCGACGAGACCCTGAAGGAGATGGACCTCCTCGTGGAGGAGGGCGTCACCTCGTTCAAACAGTTCATGGCCTACCCGGGGGTCTTCTACTCCGACGACGGCCAGATCCTGCGCGCCATGCAGCGCTCCGCCGACAACGGCGGGCTGATCATGATGCACGCCGAGAACGGCATCGCCATCGACGTCCTCGTCGCACAGGCCCTGGCCCGCGGCGAGACCGGCCCCCGCCACCACGGCGAGGTGCGCAAGGCCCTCCTGGAGGCCGAGGCCACCCACCGTGCCGTCCGGCTCGCCCAGGTCGCCGGCGCCCCGCTGTACGTCGTGCACGTCTCCGCCGCCGAGGCCGTCGCCGAACTGGCCCGCGCCCGCGACGACGGGCTGCCCGTCTTCGGGGAGACCTGCCCGCAGTACCTGTTCCTGTCCACCGACAACCTCGCCGAGCCGGACTTCGAGGGCGCCAAGTACGTGTGCAGCACGCCCCTGCGGCCCAGGGAGCACCAGGCGGCGCTCTGGCGGGGCCTGCGCACCGACGACCTCCAGGTGGTCTCCACCGACCACTGCCCCTTCTGCTTCACCGGCCAGAAGGAGCTCGGCCGCGGCGACTTCTCCAAGATCCCCAACGGACTGCCGGGCGTCGAGAACCGCATGGACCTCCTCCACCAGGCCGTTCTCGACGGGCACCTCACCCGCCGCCGCTGGATCGAGATCGCCTGCGCCGCCCCGGCCCGGATGTTCGGCCTGTACCCGAAGAAGGGCACCGTCGCGCCGGGCGCCGACGCCGACGTCGTGATCTACGACCCGGCGGCCGAGCAGGTCATCTCCGCCGACACCCACCACATGAACGTCGACTACTCGGCGTACGAGGGCAAGCGGGTCACCGGCCGCGTCGAGACCGTGTTCTCGCGCGGAGTCCCCGTCATCACCGACCGGGAGTACACCGGACGCGCCGGGCACGGCGTCTACACCCCGCGTTCCACCTGTCAGTACCTCACCTAGGAGCGGAGCGCATGGACTTCGGCCTCGTCCTGCAGACCGACCCGCCGGCCTCGCGGGTGATCAGCCTGATGCAGCGCGCCGAGCGCAACGGGTTCACCCACGGGTGGACCTTCGACTCGGCGGTGCTGTGGCAGGAACCCTTCGTCATCCACAGCCAGATCCTGGCCCGCACCACGACCCTCAGGGTCGGCCCGATGGTCACCAACCCGGGCACCCGCACCTGGGAGGTCACCGCCTCCACCTTCGCCACCCTCAACGACATGTACGGCAACCGCACCGTGTGCGGCATCGGCCGCGGCGACTCCGCGATGCGCGTCGCCGGACGCGAGCCCACCACCCTCGCCCGGCTCGGCGAGGCGATCGACGCGATCCGCGACCTCGCCGAGGGACGCGAGGCCGAGGTCGACGGACAGCGGCTGCGGCTGCCGTGGGTGCGCGACGGCGAACTGCCGGTCTGGACGGCCGCCTACGGCCCCAAGGCCCTCGCCCTCACCGGGCGGAAGGCCGACGGCTTCATCCTCCAGCTCGCCGACCCGTTCCTCACCGAGTGGATGGTGAAGGCCGTGCGGAACGCCGCCGCCGAGGCCGGCCGCGACCCCGACGCGCTCACCGTCTGCGTCGCCGCCCCCGCGTACGTCGGCGACGACCTGGCGCACGCCCGCGAGCAGTGCCGCTGGTTCGGCGGGATGGTCGGCAACCACGTCGCCGACCTGGTCGCCCGCTACGGCGAGCACTCCGGGATGGTCCCCGAGGCGCTCACCGCCTACATCAAGGGCCGCCAGGGCTACGACTACAGCCACCACGGACGGGCCGGGAACCCGTCCACGGACTTCGTCCCCGACGAGATCGTGGACCGCTTCTGCCTGCTCGGCCCGCCCGAGGCGCACATCGAGAAGCTCCGCGCGCTGCGCGACCTGGGCGTCGGCCAGTTCGCGGTGTACGACATGCACGACGCGCAGGAGACGACGATCGACGCGTACGGCGCGGAGATCATCCCGGCGCTCGGCGGCTGAACCGGTCAGCGGGCGGTGCCGAAGTCCTGCGTCCAGTAGGTGCCGGACAGGCCGACGCCGATCTCCTCGAACGAGCAGTTGAGGATGTTCGCCTTGTGTCCGGGGCTGGTCATCCAGCCCTGCATCACCTGCTCGGGCGTGGAGTAACCGTGGGCGACGTTCTCGCCGTACGTGCTCCAGGCGTACCCGGCACGGGTGATGCGCTCGCCGGGGTCGGACCCGTCCGAGCCGGTGTGCGACATGGCGCCGGTCGACGCCATGTCCTCGCTGTGCCGCTGCGCGGCCGTGTTCAGGGCGGCGTCGGCCGTCACCGGGGAGCAGCCGGCCTCGGCGCGCTCGGCGTTGACCAGCTCCACGACCCGGGCGACGGCGCCGGACGCCGTGGCGGCGGGCTTCGGCGCGGCGGTCGTGGGCTCGGGGGCGGCGGGGGCCGCCGTCGAGGGCTCCGGGGCGGCCGTGGTGGGCGCGGGGGCCGCCGTCGAGGGCTTCGGGGCGGCCGTGGTGGACTCCGGGGCGGCCGTGGTGGTGGAGGGGGCCGAGGTGGCCGGCCTGGCGGCCGGCTTCTCCGGCTTCCGTGAGGGCTTGCCGCCGTGGTGCTTGCCGCCATGGTGCTCGCGGGCGTCCTTCGAGGGCCCGGCGGAGGCGCTGGGGGAGTCCGGCGCGACGGGCGTGGGGTCGCCGTGGTGCTTGCCGCTCCAGCGGCTGTACCAGCCGGGCCCGTCCCAGCGGTCCTCGCCGGCGGACGGCGCCGAGGTGGCGCGGTCCTCCCGCTGTCCGCCGTCCGGCCAGTCGGTGCAGGCCATGGCGACCGAGGGTATGCCTATGACGCCGACGGCGACCGCGGTGACGACCGTCCGCCGGTACTGCTGCTGATGGCGATGCTTTCCCATACGTGACCTCACCCCTGGTGTGCGGAGGCTGGTCATTCTCGGGACGGCCCGGCGCGGAGCGCAAAGGGCTCATGTACTACCCGGCCTCGTAGACCCCTGGGGGTCTTGCGACGGGCGGGGGAGCGTGCCGGGCGGTCCGTACGGGGCCGCCCGGACCGCCTGCCGTCACGTCAGAAAGCGGCGCGGGGCGACGAAGCGGGGGCCCCCGGATCCCGGCCGGCCCGCCGTCCGTGCGGGCCCGGTCCGCTTTCCCGTCAAGCCGGACAAGTCCCCCATGTCGCCGCCGCCGCGTCTACTAAGCGACCCGGTCAGCTCGCCTGCCCGCTGTGACGGATGTCACGGAACCAACGGTTCCGGATCAGCCCTGCGTCTTCTGCAGCGCGGCCACCGCTTCCTTGGCGGCCTTGATCGCGCCCTTGTTGATCTCGTCCGTGTCCGGCGCCTTCTTCGACTCGAAGTCGCTGCCGTTGTACGTGACGATCACCAGCGCGTTGGCGGTCCGCGCCACCACGACGCCCTCACGCGTCTCCTGCCCGTCCTCGGTGGTGAGGTTCACGACCGAGTACGCCGCGTCCCCGACCCCCGGGACGGCGCCCCCGCCGCTCCTCTCCTCCAGCCGCCCGTCGTACGACTGCTCCGCGGCCTCGTCGGTGTCCAGCACCTCGAAGGACACGTCGAGCCAGCGGTACTCGTATTCCTCGAGGGCGTTCCACGAGCAGGTGCGGCGCAGGCCGGAGTCCGTGGAGGGTATCTCCTTGCCGGCCGTCTTGGCGCCCGGCACAAGGGACTTGACGGTCCTGGCGGACAGCGCGTCGCACGGCGCGGGCGCCGCGGTGTACGTCTTCACCGCCTGCGTCTCGGACGGGGCGGTGGGGGACTGCGTGGCGGCCTTCTCGGCCGGCTTCTTCTCGGAGGCCTCGGGTGCGGCCGACGGACCGGAGGACAGCGCCCATCCGGCCGCGGCGAGGACGATCACCGGGGACAGACGGGCGGTCAGGGCGATCGGCAGAGGAAAGGAACGCACGGCGCACTTCTCGTGAGGGACGGTGCGGAAGGGGTCCGCACTGCGGACGGGACGCCAGTGTCACACGCTTCGTCAGGGTGCGGAAGGGCTCACCTCGCTCCGTAGGCGCGTGGTGACGGGGCGGTTCCGCATCGGTGGCCGCTTGCCGCTTTTCCTCTGCGAATAGGGGGATTTGAGCGTCAGGACACCCGGGCGACCCATTCCGGTCGATGGCCGCCCCGCGCGGCGGACCGGTCCGCCGCGCGAGGCGGGCCCACCCGCTTCTCCGCGCTCCTGGTGCCCTTGTCGGACAGCTCCTCCCCGCCGATGCGCAGCACCTCGAGCATCTTGTCCGCGTCGACGTCGTACGACGTCGTCACGTGGTGCGGCGCCGCGCCGGGGCCGCCGCGCGGGCCCGCGACCGTGCCCTGCCGTGTGCGAGGCGGCACCCGGCGGGGCACGGCGTTCACGGCACGCGTGCGGTCCACTCCTCGGTCGCGAACTTCGTCCGCACCAGTTCCTCCGCGCGGGCCATCTCCTCCGCCGTGACCTCGCCGGTGGTCAGCCCGTAGCGGTTGCGGAAGGAGGCGATCATGTTCTCGATGACCTGCTCCCGCGCGAGGCCCGTCTGCCGGCGGAGCGGGTCGACGCGCTTCCTGGCGCTCCTGGTGCCCTTGTCGGACATCTTCTCCTTGCCGATGCGCAGCACCTCGAGCATCTTGTCGGCGTCGATGTCGTAGGACATCGTCACGTGGTGGAGGACGGCTCCAGGGCCGCCCTCGGGGCCCACCACGCGCTTCTGGGCCGCACCGGCGATCTTGCCGGCCTCGGTGGCGATGTCGTTCAGGGGCTGGTACCAGGCCTTGATGCCCATGTCGCCGAGCGCGCCGAGCACCCAGTCGTCGAGGTAGGCGTAGCTGTCCGCGAAGGAGAGGCCCGAGACCAGGGACTCCGGCACGGACAGGGAGTACGTGATCGTGCTCATGGGCTCCACGAACATGGCCCCACCGCCGGAGATGCGGCGGACCACGGTCATCCCGTGCTTCGCGGCCCCTTCGGGGTCCACCTCGTTCCGCAGGGACTGGAAGCTGCCGATCACCACGGCGGGCGAGGCCCACTCCCACACCCGCAGGGTCGGGGCTCGCCGCCCGGCGGCCACCTCGGCGGTGATCACCTCGTCCAGCGCCATGTGCAGGGCCGGCGCCTGCGGCTCCCCGTGCACCAGCTGCCAGTCGTAGTCGCTCCACTCGGTCGCGTGGGCCAGAGCGCGCCGCACGGCGATGCCGACGCCCTCTGCCGTCAGCCCGAACATCACGGTCGACTCCGGCAGCGCCGCCGTGATCCGGGCGGCCAGCCCTGCGGCGTCCGTCGACGAGGGCGACCTCTCAAGGGCCGCGTTGATCGCGAGGATCGCTTCGTCCGGCTCCAGGAAGAAGTCCCCGGCGACTCGTACGTTGCGCAGGACACCGTCCTCGACATCCAGATCCACGACGACCAGCTTGCCGCCGGGCACCTTGTACTCGCCATGCACGGCTTCGTTTCCTTCCAGTGCGCTGCACGTGTCCTGAGCCTGCCGCTCCGGTATGCGGACAGATGTGTACATCCTTCGGATCGCACCTTAATGCTCGCCTGTGGTGAACGGACGCGCAGGGCTTCGGCGCAGTTCGATGTCGTCCGTTCCGATCAGGTGACGCCGGGCGGGGCGGCGGAGCCGACGCCCACGGAGGTGCGGTCCGTGGGCGTCGTGCTCACGGCGATGCCCCGCCGTGCCGTCCCGGGGCCGGGCCGTGCGGTGGAACGCGCCGCAGCCGGTCGTCGGCACCGGGCGGGACGGCTCCGCGGCGCGCGGGAGCGGGCGGATCACGGGCGGCGCGCGTGCGCGAAGCCCCGCCGGTGCCAGAGCAGGCCGCCCGCCCGGCCCGGGTCGCCGTCGACGCCGGCGACCCGGCCCACGAGGATCGTGTGGTCACCTCCTTCCAGCAGGTCGTGGCGCAGACAGCGCAGGGTCAGCGCCGCGTCGCGCAGCACCGGCGCCGGATGGGGGTCCGCCGCCAGTGCCATGCCGTCGAAGCGTTCCTCCAGCGGCCGGGTGAAGCCGGCGACGAGGTGCTCGTCGCCCGGCGCCAGGAGATGGACCGTGAAGGCGTCGGCGCCGGTCAGGGCGTCGTGCGTACGGGAGCGCCGGTCCAGGCAGACGAGGAACAGCGGCGGGTCCAGGGACAGGGAGGCCACGGCGCTGGCCGTCAGACCGCGTGCCGCGCCCTGGTCGTCGTAGCAGGTGACGAGGGTGACGGGAGCGGCCATGGCCGACATCGCCGCGCGGAACGCCTCGGCCACCTCCCGCGCCGTGCCGTGGGCCGGTCGGCCGGCGAGCAGGGTCCCGGTCACCGGGCCGCCTCCAGCGGACGGGCGGCGCCCCGCAGCCAGCGCCCCGAGGGCCTGCCGGTGAACCCCTCGCGCAGGTCCCAGACGACCCGGCCGTCCTTCAGCGTGGTGGTGAAGCGGCCGGTGAACGTCCAGCCCTCGTACGCCGACCAGCCGCACAGCGACCGGACGTCGCGCGCCGAGAACTGCCAGCGCTCGTCCGGGTCCAGCAGGGCCAGGTCGGCGTCCGCGCCCGGCACCAGGCGTCCCTTGCCGGGCAGGTCGAAGAGCCGGGCGGGCCCGTCCCCCATGAGCCGGGCGAGGTGGGCGGCCGCCTCGTCCGGCGCGGTGTCCCGCATCCGCAGACCGGTCCACACGGCCGTGGCCAGCTCCTGCACGCCGGGCAGTCCGGGCGGCGCCTCGGCCGGCGGGCGGTTCTTCTCCTCCACCGTGTGCGGAGCGTGGTCGCTGCCGATGGTGGCGGCCTCGCCCTCCAGCACCGCCCGCCACAGGCGCCGCTGGTCACGGCTGTCCCGGATGGCCGGCGAGAGCCGGGTGCGCGGGCCGCGCCGGGTGGTGTCGTCATGGGTGAACGACAGGTGGTGGCCGGTCACCTCGAAGGTGAGGGGCAGCCCTTCCGCGGCCGCCGCCGAGAGCAGGTCGGCCTCCTCCGCCGAGGACACGTGGAGGATGTGCGCCTTCGTGCCGTACTCGCGCACCAGGCGCACCACCCGGGCCACGGCGACGATGCCGCCGGAGCGCGGCCGGTGCGGCTCGTACTGGCCGTAGGAGTCCGGCCGGCCCAGGCCCGAACCCGCGTCGAGGAGGTCGAAGACGTGCTGGTCCTCGGCGTGCAGGACCAGCCGCACGCCGCCGCGGGCCGCGGCGGCGAAGGCCCGGCGCAACTGCTCGCCGTCGCGGAAGACGACCGGCGCGGTGTGGTGGCCGGCCATGAAGACCTTCGCGGAGGTCGCGACGCGCGGGTCCACGTCAGCCAGGAGCTCGGGGCGGTCGGGGTCGGCCCCCAGGTGGAAGCGGTGGTCGACCCAGGAACGGCCGGCTATCAGGTCGGCCTTGTCCAGCAGGGCGGCCTCGTCCAGGGACGGCGGGCGGGTGTTGGGCATGTCGAGCACGGTGGTCACGCCCCCGACGAGGGCGGCCCGGCTGCCGTGCTCCCAGTCCTCCTTGTACTCCAGGCCGGGGACGCGGAAGTGGACGTGGGAGTCGATGAGGCCGGGGAGCACGTAGCGGCCCCGGGCGTCCAGGCGCGGGCCGGCGGGCAGCGGTTCGCCGGGGGCGGGCAGGCCGGCCACGCGGCCGTCGCGGATCACGACGGCTCCTTCGCGGACGCCGTCGGGGGTGACGAGGCGGCCGCCTTCGACGATCAGGTCGGCGGGTGTGTCGGTCAGCTGTTCCACGTCAGACTCACCAGTTCCTTGCAGAGGTCGTTGGTCGGGCCCATCAGCGCGACGGCGCGGACGTCGCGTCCGTAGCGGTTGATCTCGTGCGCGGCGACGTAGCCGGCCGAACCGAGCATCTGCTCGACGGCGGCGACGACCCGGCCGGCCGCGGCGGAGGCGAAGAGCTTGGAGTGCAGCGTCGCCATGCCGGGGTCGGCGGCGCTGCGCCGTCCGGCGCGTTCGACGACGGCACGGGCGGCCTCGACCTCGGTGGAGAGGTCCACCAGCCGGTGCCGGACGGCCTGCTGGTCCAGCAGGCCGCGCCGCTCGGCGTGCGCGTGGGCGAGGTCGAGCGCGGCCTGGGCCAGGCCCACGGCGACGGCGCCGAGGGTGGCGCCGCTGTCGCGGACGCCGGCGATGATCGAGGCGGCGGCGCCCACCGGGCCGAGGCGGGCGGTGTCGGGGATGTGGCAGTCGTGCAAGGAGACGAAACCGGTCGCCGAGCCGCGCATGCCGGTCAGCCGCAGCGAAGTGTCCGGTTCCAGACCCGGGTTGTCGGCCTGGACCAGGAAGAACGTCTGCCCGGCGGCGCCGTATCCGGTCTCGGGGGTGGCGTCCGACGCGGCGGACTCCGTCCGGGCCAGCACCAGGTAGACGTCCGCCACCCCGGCGCTGGTGGTGAAGGACTTGGCACCGTCGAGGACCCAGCCGCCGCCGGGGGTGCGGCGGGCCGTCGTGGACAGCTGCTTCTTGTTCGCGCCCGCGCCGGTCTCGCTCCACGCGGAGGCGGCGAGCCAGTCGCCGTGCGCGAGCCGCGGCAGCAGCCACTGCCGCAGGGCCGCGTCACCGTGCTCCAGGACGCGTCGGCTGACCGCGTAGTGCTGGAAGAGCATGATGGCGGCGGAGGCGTTGACGCGGGCCACCTGCTCGACCGCCGCGTTCAGCCCCTCCGCGTCGGTGCCCGCGCCCCCGTACTCGTAGGGCAGGGCCAGGCCGAGCAGTCCGCTGTCGCGGAGCAGGGCCACGGCCTCCAGGTCGGGCTCACCGCCGGCGTCGGCGGCTCGCGCGCACGCGGCGAGGCGTTCGCGCACCGGCGCGGTCAGTCCGCGGGCCGGCATCACGGGCGCCCCCCGGGGGAACAGCGGTGCGTCGGACAGGGTCAGGCTGTCAGCGGAAGCCATGCCAACTCCTCGGGAACAGGGACGGGAACGATCTCTCCTCGGTAGTCGACCTGTTTCTCCGCGACGGAGATCCAGGCCAGCTCGCGGTTCCGCCGGTCGCCCTTCGTACGGGCCGAGACGCGGATCGTGGCGCCCGGTGTGCGCAGGGCGAGCGTGCCGCCCTCCGGCAGCCCGGTCTCACCGGCCAGCAGGTGGGGCACGGTCCCCTCGACCGCCGCGGCCGCCGCCAGGCAGGTGGCGCCGGTGAGCGCCACCGTGGGGTGCCAGGACGGCACGGAGACCGCGCGGACGGCGAGGGCGCCCTCGGCGTCCGGAAGCAGGGCGGCGACCTTGGGGAAGGCCCCGGCGGTGTCCCAGCCCCGCGCCACGCAGACCGCGTGGCGCAGCCGGGTCATCCTCTCGAAGAGCGCGGGGTCGTCGGCGAAGAGCGCGTCGACGGTGGGAGCGCCGAGCTCCGCGGCGTGCACGAAGATGTACGGGTTGCCCATGGACACCAGGGAGACGGGCACGACCCGCCCCTCGAAGGGGATGCCGACGACCGGCACGCCGGCCAGGAGCAGCTCCTGCACCGGACGGGGCGGTGAGCACAGGAAGTGGGCGGTGAAGCGGGTGCCCCCTTCGGAGGTCTCCTCGGCCTCGCACACGACGTTGTCGCCGTTGTTGAGCACGTTGACCCGGACCCGGCAGCCGGGCACGAGCGGCTGGATCATGCCGGTGCGGGCGGCGACCTCCACCGCGGCCAGGATGGAGTGGCCGCAGGAGCCGCGCAGGTCGAAGCTGTCGAGGCTGTCGGGCAGGGACTGCACGAACCGGTAGTCCAGGTCGAACAGCGGGTGCCGGGACGGCTGGACGAGCGCGTTCTTCAGGACGTCGCCGGCCCCGTGCGCGCTGAGGGCCTCCCGCAGTGCGGAGAGCCGGGCGAGCAGTTCGGGCTCGGTGTCGGGCAGGGCGCGTGCGTCCAGGACGGCGGTGGGGCAGGGCGTGCCGTGGGCCCTGGCCAGGTTGATGGTCATGCCGCCTCCTGAAGGACCGGGGCCGCAGCCGTCAGGGGGAGCCGGGCGCCCGCGGCGCCGAAGAACTCCTGGCGCCACAGCTGGTGGGACATCAGCGACCACAGGGCCAGGGCGACGGTGTCGTCGGGGCGTGCGGCCTGCTCGGCGAAGAGCGCCGCGACCCGCTCGGGCCGGATGCGGCCGTCGGCGCGGAGCGTCGCGGGGTCCAGGGCGTCCTGCGCCAGCGTCCACAGCCGTTGGCCGGGAGCGAGCATCGCGGTGATCGGGAGCGTGAAGGGCTGCTTGGGCCGCTCCAGGACACTGCGCGGGACGAGCCCCTCGGCGGCGCGGTAGAGGGCCCTCTTGACGCCCTGCCCGGGAACCAGCTTGTGGCTGTCGGACAGGGTGGCGGCGAAGCGCGTGACCGACGGCTGGCAGAACGGGAGCCGCACCTCCACCGAGCTCGCCATCGACAGGTGGTCGACGCGGCGCAGGTGGTAGGCGGGAAGGCGGTAGCGCTGCTCCACCGCGGTGATGCGCCGCAGACGGGTGCCGAGATCCAGGCGCAGGGTCTGCGGGACGTCGGCCGGCACGGCCGGCTCCGCCGTCCGCACGGAGGCGGCGTACTCGTCGGTGTAGAGGCTCTCGCGCAGCGCCCGCGGCACGGCGGCGAGGTGGTCGAGATAGGCCCCGGCCCAGTCCTCCCCGTGGGCGGCGGCGACCGCCTGGGTCATCCGGCTGTAGCCGCCGAAGAGTTCGTCGGCCGCGTCGCCGGTGAGCGCGACCTTGAACCCGGCGTCGCGCACGGCGCGGAAGAGGGAGAACGTCGAGAGGGTGATGGGGTCGGCGTTGGGCTGCCCCAGGTGCCGTACGACGTCGGTCATCAGGTCGGGGAAGGTGGCCGGGTCGATCTCGACCTGGTGGTGGCGGGCGCCGACGCTGCGCGCGACCTCGGCGGCGTAGGCGCGTTCGTCGCTGGGCCAGGTGCCGGTGTAGGCGATGTTGAAGGTGTGCAGGGAGCCGGCGCCCTCGGAGGCGCGGAAGGCCTGTGCCGCGAGCGCGGTGACCAGGCTGGAGTCGAGGCCGCCCGAGGTGACGGCGGCGACGGGGGCGTCCGCCACCAGCAGCCGGGACACCTCGCGCGACAGCAGGTCGCGCAGCTGCGTGCCGGACTCCTCCAGCGTGCGGCCGGCCGCGGGGCGCAGGCCCTGCTCGTGGGCCATGGGCCGGTGCTTGATCCGCAGCCCGTCGCGGTGGTCGACGACGACGGTGGCGGCGGGCGGCAGGACCCTCACGCCGCGGAACATGGTCCGGTCGCCGAAGGGGGTCTTGGAGGTGAGGTAGGCGTCCAGGCCCGTCTCGTCCTCCTCGGCGGGCACCCCGGCGAAGCCGAGCAGGGCGGGCAGCTCGGAGGCGAAGTGCAGCCGTCCGGCGTTGCCCTCCCAGTGGTAGTACAGCGGTTTCATGCCCGCGTCGTCCGTGGCCAGGACCATGCGGGGAACGGAGCGCAGGTCCATGACGGCGACCGAGTACATGCCGTCGAGGTGCTCGGGGAACCGCTCGCCGTAGGTGGTGTACAGCGCCGGCAGGATCGATCCGTCGCAGTGGTCGTCGAAGTGGAAGCCGAGCCCGGTGAGGCGCTCGCGCAGCTCCTCGTGGTTGTAGATCTCCCCGTTGAAGACCACGGTGACGCGGCCCAGGCGGTAGGGCTGGGCCCCGCCCTCGGGGTCCATGATCGACAGACGGTTGTTGCCGAGCGCCCAGTCGGCCCGGTGGGCGAAGCCCTGCGCGTCGGGGCCCCCGTGGTGCATCAGGCCGGAGACGCGGCGCAGTTCGGCCTCTTCGGAGCGGACGTTGAAGGTTCCGTAGATGCGGCACATGCCGTGCTCACCTGACCTGGGAGGAGTGGCCGGCGGCCGAGTAGAGCGCCGGATCGGAAGGGCTGGGACCGCCGCAGGTCACGAAGCGGCGGGCGGTGGGGCCGGTGTGCGGGTTGCGCGCCCCGTGCAGGACGCCGGGGGCGGCGTACAGGACGTCGCCCGCCGCGACGTCGATCCAGCGGTCGCGCAGGTACATCTGGCCGACGCCCTCGAAGGCGATGAACGCCTCGTCGCTGTCGGGGTGGAGGTGGACGTTGAAGGTCTCGCCGGGCTGCTGGATGCCGCAGTGCAGGCACAGCCGGCTGCTGCCGGTGCCGGGCCAGAAGACGAAGTTCATGGTGGCGCGCCGCTCGGCGGCGCCGACCTGACCGGTGCCGCCGAAGCCGCGCAGCTGGGTGGTCTCGTCCCACAGGGAGGAGTGCAGCGTCGGGTCGGCGCCGTTGACGGCGCCCGCGAGCGGGGTGCGCCAGACGTACGCCGTCAGCCCCTCCGCGCCGGCCGTGAGCGTCAGGGCGCGGCCGGTGGGCGCGTAGGCGGCGGAACCGCGCTCGACGGGACGGCTGTCGCCGCCGACGTCGGCCGTTCCGGACCCCGCGAAGACGACGGCGGTGTTCTCCTCGGCGGCGCTGTCGTCGGGAACGAAGGACTCGCCGGCGGCGACGCGGACGACGTGGAGGGTGACGTGGGTGGCGCCCGCGGCCGGGCTGACGGGCGTCGCCACGGTGGTGCGGGCGGTGGGGTCGGCGACGGGACGGAACTCCAGCTCGGCCGCGGTGATGATGCGGGCGTCGCCCAGTGCGGTGGCTGCGGTGGATGGGGACATGCCGGTGGCTGCTTCCTGTTCGAAGGCCGGTGCGGTGGCACCGGACTGCCGGTGGAGGGGAGAGGAACGGGGCGGAGCCGGCGGGACCCGGTGTGCGGTCACGCGGGCCCGCGGCGGCGGACTGCCGCCGGGGACACGTCGCGTGCGGCCCGCGGCGTCGCGGGGTCCGCTCGCCGCCGTGACGCGGTGACGTCGCGGTGCACCGGGTCCGTCCGGCGCCGGGTGAGGGGCCGGACCCGCTCGGTGCGGTGGTGCGGTGGTGACGTGACGCCCGGCCGTCGGGGCGCTGCGGAGGGGCCGCGGGCCGTCCCCGCGGTGGTGACCGGGAGCGTGGTGCGACGGGTCCGCCGTCGCTCTCTCGCACTGCTGTGCAAGGTTCGCGCGGCGGATTCCCGGTCGTGTCCCGGGCCGCTCCCGGCCCGGGGGAGGGCGCGGGAACGGCATCGGTGCCGCATGAGGAAGGGGCCGGGGGCGGATGTTCCGCTCCCGGCCCCTCGACGGCACGGCGCGGCGCGCCCCGCGTGGACGGGGCGCGCCGCGCCGTGCCGGGGTCCGCGTCCTGCCGCGGACCCCGTGGGACGGTGCCGGCTCAGCCGGTCTTCTGGGCGACGGCCGTCCGCGCCGGGGCGGACGCGGCCGCGGGGGCGGGCGGCGCCTGGGTGCGGCGCAGCACGCGTCCCTCCGCCAGGGCGAGCGAGGCGATGACCACGGCCCCGCCCACCGGCACGTTCCAGGTGACGGCCTCCTGCAGGGCGACCGCGCCGACGACCACGGAGAAGACCGGGACGAGGTAGTTCACGCCCGAGGCGGTGGTCGGTCCCGCGTCCGTGATGAGCCGGTTCATCAGCACGAAGGCGATGCCCGTGGAGGCTCCCCCGAGCACGATCAGCGACAGCAGCGGCTTCACCGTCAGCTCGCCCGGAAGGTCCCAGCCGATGCCGAACGTGGTGACCAGACCGGTGATGACCATGGCGGAGGTGAGCTGCCCCGCCGTCACGGCCAGCGCCGGGATCTTGTACGGGGCGATGAAGCGGCGGACGTAGACGAAGCTGACGGCGTAGCTGACGGCGGCTCCGACGCAGGCCAGTTGGCCGCCCACGGAACCGAAGCCCTCGGCCCGCCAGGGCCCGACCACCACGACCAGGCCGAGGAAGCCGACGACCAGCCCGGTGACCTTGCGGGCCGTTGGCTTCTCCGTGCTGATGGCCAGGGCCGCGAGGCCCAGGGTGACCAGTGGCGTGGCGCCCTGGATGACGCCGGCGACGGTGGAGGTGGTGTGCTGCTCGCCCACGGCGAAGAGGGTGAACGGCACGACGTTGCCGAAGACGGAGGCGACCACGATGTGCCCCCAGGCCGCGCGGTCCGGGAGGCCGCCCTTGGTCACGGCGAGGATCACCGCGACGACGAGCGCGCCCACGAGGAGCCTGCCGAAGGCGAGCTGGAGGGGGGCGAAGGCGTCCAGCGACACCTTGATGAAGGCGAAGCTGCACCCCCACAGGGCGGCCAGCAGCCCGAAGCGGGCCCAGTTGAGAGGATGCATGTCGGTGTGCTCCCAGGGGTGTCGAGGGGAAGGGGACGGTCGGTACGGGGGTGGGGCGTGCGGTCAGGGCTCGTCGACCTCGAACTGGTCGTACTTCTCCATGAGCGCCGTCAGCTCGGCCCGGGTCGGGGTGTTCCCGTCGGCCAGCAGCTCGCCCAGGCCGGTGAAGAAGCCCTCGCGGCTCTCGGCCGGGGTGAAGATGATGAGCATCTCCGCCGGGGCGTCGCTGTCGTTGCGGAAGCCGTGCACGGCGTTCTCCGGGACGTGCAGGAAGTCCCCGGTGCGGGCCGTGCGCCAGGCTGTCCCGTCGTGCACGGAGACCTCGCCGGAGAGGATGTAGAACGACTCGGCGATCTTGGTGTGGTAGTGCGGCGAGGCGCCGGCGGCACCGGGCAGCATGTGGTGGTGGAACACGCCGAGCCGGCCGTCGGTGGTCGCGGCGACCGCGATGAACCGCGTGGTCGTCGTCTCGCCGATGCGGACCTTGAAGGCCTCGCCGAACCTCTGCAGACTGGCCGTCAGGAGCGTCATGAGGTCACGTCCCACATGCTGAGGTAGCGCTCGCCGGTGTCCGGCAGGACGGTGACGACGGTCCGGTCCCGGTACTCGGGCCGGGCGGCCAGCAGCCGCGCCGCGTGGACGGCGGCGCCGGAGGAGACGCCCACGAACAGTCCCGCCCCCGAACCGAGCCGGCGGGCCGTGTCCAGCGCGTCGTCGTCGGAGACGGCGATCACCTCGTCGATCAGGGAGACGTCGGTGGTGGGCGCGACGAAACCGCCGTTGAGACCCGGGATGCGGTGCCGGCCCGCCTGCCCGCGGGACAGCAGGGGGGAACCCGTCGGCTCGACGGCGACGATCCGCACGGACGCGTCCTGCTCGCGCAGGTGGCGGGCGACGCCGGTGAGGGTGCCGCCGGTACCCACCGCGCACACGAGGGCGGCGGCACGGCGCCCCGTCGCGGCGAGGGCCGCCGTGATCTCCGGGCCCGTGGTGGCGTAGTGGGCCTCGACGTTGTCCTGGTTCTCGTGCTGGCAGGGGAACCAGGAGCCGGGAGAGGACGCGTGGATCTCCTGGGCCTTCTCGATGGCCCCCGGATAGCCCAGGTCGGCGGGGGTGCGGACCACCTCGGCGCCCAGCGCCCGCAGGAGCCGGACCCGCTCGGTGGTCGCGTTGTCGGGCAGCACGATCACACAGCGGTAGCCGCGGGCGGCGGCCAGCGCGGCCAGCGAGATCCCGGTGTTGCCGGAGGTGGCCTCCACGATCGTGCCGCCCGGCGGCAGTTCGCCTCGCTCCTCGGCCGCCCTGAGCATGTACAGGGCCGCCCGGTCCTTGCTGGACGACATCGGGTTGGCCGCCTCCAGCTTGGCCAGGACCTCGGCGCCCGGCGCGAGGCCTTCGAGCCGCAGCCGGACCAGCGGGGTGGCTCCGACCAGGTCGTCGATGCCGTCGGCGACGGGCGGACGGGCCGGCAGGGTGCCGGGGACGGGGGATTCCAGGGTGCGCATGGCGTCATTCCTCATCTGGACGGGCGGGCGGCGGGGACGGGTGCTGTGCGCGGAGGGGACCACTCACCAGGAACCGGCCGAGGCGATGGTGGCGAAGACGTCCTCGGCGGGGGCCGGCGCGGTCCCGGAGGCGGTCGCCGCCAGCATCCGCGCCCCCTCCGGTACGTCCTTGTTGACCAGGGCCTGCGCGCCGATGACGGCGTCGTCCCCGACGGTCACCGGGCCCAGGACGGTGGCGTTGGTGCCCAGGACGACGTTGCGGCCGACGACCGGGTGCCGGCGCGCGCCCTCCGGCCGCCGGTTGTCGCTCCACCAGCCGACCGCGCCGAGCGTGACCTGGTGGTAGAGCGTCACGTCGTCGCCGACCGTGCAGGTCTCGCCGATGACGACGGCGGCCCCGTGGTCGATGAACACCCGGCGGCCCAGGACCGCTCCGGGGTGGATCTCCACGGCCGTCAGCCGCCGGGCCCAGCGGGCCAGCAGCCGGGCGGTGATCCGGTGGCCCGCGGTGTGCAGGCGGTGGGCGACGCGGTGCGTCCACAGGGCGGTGAGGGCGGGGTGCAGCGCGGCCTCGGGGCGGTTGCGGACGGAGGGGTCGCGTGCGACCACGACGTCCAGGTCCTCGCGCATCAGACGCAGCAGACCGGCCCCGGACACGTCGGGCGGGGTGGCCGTGGGCCGCGGTGCGCGCGCGGCGGTTCTCGAAGGCGGCCGGAAAGGCAGGACAGAGGCGGGCTCCTTGGAAGGCATGCTCACGAGGGCTCCAGTGTCAGGAGGCGGCGACCGTCGGCGACGGGGCCGGACGGTGGCGCGTGCGGGGAGGCGGCGGCCTTCCGGGGAAGGAGGAGTCCGTGACGGCCGCCGGTTCGCTCAGGCTTCTCAGGAGAGCGTGCGCGCAGCCGTTCCCGTTCCCTTCCCCCACGGTTCCCGCCGTTCCCGCGGCGGGGCCGCCGCTGTTCCTCCGCTCCGGGAACGGCGGGGGAGCGGGACGGGAACGGCCGGCCGGACGATCCCGGTGAGACACCGGTTCCGTCACGCGCGGGCGCGATCCGCGGCCGTACGGTCCGGCGTCGCCGTTCCGCGAGGAACACACGACAGGACAGGGGCGGACCACCGGTCGCACGACCCGTGCGGGGCGTCCGGCGCCGTGGCGCCCGCACCGCCGCACCGCCCCCCAGGAGACGAGGAGTTGCCCCATGAACGCGACGGACGACCGCCACTTCGAACCCCCTCCCGGGGAACGCGTCCCGCAGCGGTTGCTGCTGGTCTGTCCCTCGGCCCGGCTGGTGGGCGCGGCGACGGCGGCGGGGTTCGCCGTACGCGTGCTCGCCGACGCGAACCGGCAGGGGGACGGGGAACGACTCCCGGTCCCGGTGGACTTCGTGGACCTGACGGACGGCACGGCCGTGGCGGAGGCGGTGGAGAGGGCGGTGCGCGAGCACCGGGCGCAGACGCTGCTGGCCTTCGCGGACGCGGTCGGACTGCCGGCCGTCACGCGGACCGCGGCCCGTCTGGGTGTCAGCCCGAATGCCCCGGACGCGGAGGCCCTGCTGGGCGAGCCGGCGAGGATGCGGGTCCTGCTCAACGGCAGCCGGCGCTCCTATGTGGCCGCCACCCGCGCCCGCACCGCGCGGGAGCTGCCCGCCGCGATGGAGGAGATCGGCGCCCAGGTCACCGTGCGCCCGCTGCCCGCGTCCCCCGAGGACGGGGCCGCCGGCGCGGACGGCACGGCCGCGGAACGCTCCTACCTGGTGGAGAAGTACCTGGAGGGTCCGGAGTACGGGGTGGTGACCCTGACGGCGGACGGCATGCACCGCGTGATCGGCATCGCGGCGCTGCACGGCGCCTGGCAGCCGGGCAGCGGCTGCCTGTTCCCGGCGCTGCTCAAGGAACGGGACGAGGCCGAGACCCGCGCGGTCGTGGCGGAACTCCTCGACCTGGCCGGGTACGAGTTCGGCTTCGCCTACACCGTGGTCGTCCTCACTCCCGACGGGCCCAAGGTGGCGCGCTCCCGGGCCTGTTACCCCGATGAACCGCTGGCCTCGCTGATCGGCCTCGCGACGGGTTTCTGCTTCGAGGACGAACTCTTCCAGGCCTTGGCGGGCAAGCCGGTCCAGCCGCCCCTGGCCCACCGGTACGCGGTCGCGGCGTCCTACCGCCTGCCGGCCGGGCGACTGGTGGCGGTGACGGGCCTGGAGGCGGTGGCCGAGCTGCCGGGCGTGCACCAGGTCCGCTTCCCCTACACGCCGGGGGACCGCGTCCCCGGCTGCGGACGGGTGGGGGAGGGCCGCGTGGTGCTGACCGCGGCGTCCGTGCAGGAGGCGGCGCGGACCGTGGCTGCGGCGGAACGGCTGCTCCGCGCCGAGGTGAGCCGGCAGACCGGCCCCGCCTGAGCCCGTCACGGAGCGACGCGGCCGCCCCGGCCGCGGAGGGACGGCGCGTCCCCGCCGGACGGCTGCTGCGCCGTGCCCGCCCTGAAACGGACGTGATCCGTCCGAACCCGCCCCACGACACCGGAGCCGGCGCCGCGGGAACGTCCTGAGGACGTCCGTGGGCCCGTGTCCGTGCTCGCGGACGCACGACACGAGAGGTGTCACGGCCGCGCGGACCCGGGCGCCCGTGCCGCAGACCCCCCGCAGCCGGGGGCCGTCCTCCCGCCCGGTCCCGGCCGGGAGTCCCCGCCGCGCGACGACGCCGGGCCGCCCCTCGCGACCCGGCCCGAACGGTCCCCGCCGCGGTCGCGCCCCCTCGCCGGAGCACGGCCTTCCCGGCCGGGAGCCGCGCCGGGCGGAACCGGCCGGGGAACGAAACAGGAACGGGACCCGGGACAGTCGAGGCGTTCATGACCCCTGGTGCGGAGCTCGCGTGAGACGTGCGAAGAGCTCACGGAAGACGCCCTCCGCAGCCGACACCGTGATCGCGACCGACAGGAGATCCCGCATGCACCCGCTGCTGCGCATCAGCGAAGAGGTGGGCGACGCGCTGGCCGAGGACCGGCCCGTGGTCGCCCTGGAGTCGACGGTGATAGCCCACGGCCTGCCCTACCCGGGCAACGTGGAGACCGCCCTCGCCATCGAGAAGGCCGTGCGGGAGGCCGGCGCCGTGCCGGCCACCGTCGGCCTGGACCGCGGGAAGTTCACCGTCGGCATGACGCCCGACGACATGGAGCGGTTCGCGGTCGGCGTCGAGGTGCCCAAGGTGTCCAGCAGGGACGTCGGCGTCGTCCTGGCGGGCGGCGGCATGGGAGCGACCACCGTCGCCTCCTCCCTGGTCGCCGCAGACCTGGCCGGCATCCCCTTCTTCTCCACCGCCGGCATCGGCGGCGTCCACCGGGGCGCGAGCGAGAGCTTCGACGTCTCCGCCGACCTGGTGCAGTTCACGCGGAGCAAGGTCGCCGTGGTCTGCGCCGGCGCGAAGAGCATCCTCGACCTGCGCCTGACCCTGGAGTACCTGGAGACCCTGGGCGTTCCGGTGATCGGCTACCGCTACGACGACTTCCCCGCCTTCTACTGCCGCTCCAGCGGGCTGCGCGTACCGAAGCGGCTGGACGACCCCGCCGACGTGGCGCGCGCGGTGCGGATGCACTGGGCGGCCGGTCTGCCGGGCGGACCGCTGGTCACCGCGCCGATCGACGAGGAGCACGCCCTCGACTCCGAGGCCATGGAGGCCGTCATCCAGAGCGCGCTGCGCGCCGCCGAGGAGGACGGCGTGCACGGGCCCGCCGCCACCCCGTACCTGATGAAGGCGGTCTCACGGGCCACCGAGGGCCGCAGCGCCGCCGCCAACCGCGAGGTGCTCATCAGCACCGCCCGCCTCGCCGGACGGCTCGCGGTCGCCTACGCCGCCACCGCCGAGCCGGAGCGGGAGGCCGCGGCATGACGTCCGCGTTCGTCTTCGACATCGACGGCACCCTCGCCGACACCCCGGGCGCCATCGCGGTGCTGATCGGCGACGTCGTCACCGGGCTCGGGGCCGCGCCCACCCACGAGGAGGTCCTCGCGACGGTCGGCAAGCCCCTGGAGGCCTCCCTCGCCCGGCTGCTGGGCGTGGACCCCGGCGACCCGGCGACCGCCGAGGCCGCCGCCCGCTACCGGCAACGCTTCGCGGGAGAGGTCCTCAGCCGCGGACCGGGCCTGCTGCTGCCGGGCGTCGTGGAGGGCCTGGACCGGATGCGGGCCGCCGGGCACCCGCTCGGCGTCGCCACCTCCAAGATCTCCTCCAGTGCCCACGCGCTGCTGCGGGCCACCGGCATCCTCGACCGCTTCGCCACCGTCGTCTGCCACGACATGGTCGAACGCGGCAAGCCCCACCCCGACATGGCCCTGCGCGCCCTGGCCGAACTCGGGGCCGAAGCCGCCGGGTCGTGGTACGTCGGCGACACCGCGACGGACATGACGACGGCCGGCGCGGCCGGTCTGCGGGCACTGGGCGTCACCTGCGGCGTCGACCGCGCCGAGACCCTGGCCGCCGCCGGCGCCGACGTGGTCGTGGCCGACTTCGCCGGGGTCACCGAGGTGCTCCTGGGCGGAGCACCGACCGCGCACCGCCCCCTTTCCACCCTCCTCGCGGACACCACCGGAGCACTGTCATGACCGTCACCTCGTCCGGCGCCACCGACCGGCGGACCGACCGCTTCACCGGCCGCATGGCCGCCGCGCTGCTGGCCCTGTCCATCGCCCAGTTCCTCGTCGCCCTCGACTACTCGATCATCTACGTCGCGCTGCCCAGCATCGGCTCCGGCCTGGACCTGCCCCCGGAGCAGCTGCAGTGGGTCGTGTCGGCCTACGCCGTCTTCTTCGCCAGCTTCCTGATGGTCGGCGGACGCGCCGCCGACCTGATCGGCCCCCAGCGGCTGTTCTTCCTCGCGCTGGGCCTCTTCGGCGTCGGCTCGCTGGCCGCAGGACTGGCCGGGGAGCAGTGGCTGCTCGTCGTCTCCCGGGCCGCCCAGGGCGTCGGCGCCGCCGGGCTCACCCCCGCCATGCTCGCCCTGATCGGCTCGGTCTTCCCGGCCGGCCCCGTGCGCGCACGGGCGCTCGCCATCTGGGGCGCCATCGGAGCGGTGGGGCTCGCCGCCGGCGTGCTCATCGGCGGCGTGCTCACCGCGGTGCTCTCCTGGCGGTGGGTGTTCTTCGTCAACGTGCCGCTGATCGCGGTCACCGTCGTGCTGGCCCTGCGGGCCCTGCCCGCCGGATCCCGCAGCGCCACCTCCGTACGGCACCTGAACGTCCCCGGCGCCGCGCTGTTCACCAGTGCGGTGCTGCTCCTGGTGGCGGCGCTCACCCAGGCGGCCGTCGCGGGCTGGACCGCCCCGTCCTGCCTCGGCTGCCTCGCCGGATCCGTCGTCCTGGGCGCGGTCTGGGCGGTGCACGACCGGCGCGGCACCGCGCCGCTCGTCCCGCCGATGCTGCTGCGGGTGCGCTCCCTGGCCGGCGGCAGCGTGATGTCGGCGCTGTACATGGCGAGCGTCGGCGCCGAGTTCTTCCTCATCACGCTCTTCCTCCAGGACGTGTGGGGCTACGGCCCGCTGGGCGCGGGCATCGCCTTCCTGCCGCTGGCGGTGAGCGTGGTGGCGGGCAACCTCGTCACCGGACGGCTCGTCGGCCCCTGGGGCATCCGCGCCACCCTCGCCACCGGCTTCGCCGTGGGCGCGGCGGGGCTCGCCCTGCTCGGCCTGGGCACGGGCGGCGACGACTACTGGACCGCCGTGCTGCCGGGCCTGTTCGTCAGCGGCCTCGGCCAGGGCATGGCCTTCGCGGGCATGTACATCGCGGGCACCAAGGACGTCCCGGACGACGACCAGGGCACCGCCTCCGCCGTGCTGACGACGACCCAGTACACCGGCGGCGCGATGGGCCTGGCGGTGCTGGTCCTCGTGCTCGGGGACACGCCCGCCCCCTCGGCCTTCGGACACGCCTACGCGCTGACGGCCGTCCTCGCGCTGTGCGCCGCCGCGGTCGCCCTGCGGGTCCTGTCGCCGGCCGTCCCGTCCGCCGCGGGCACGGCGGGGGACGAGCGATGACGCTGCCGCGAGTCGTGGCCCCGGGCACGGGCCCCTCGGCGGACGTCGGAGGGACCCCCGTCTCCTTCCTCGTCACCGGGGACGACACGGACGGCCGCTTCGGGCTCACCGAGCACCGCCTCCCGCCCCGGGCGCCGGGAGCACCGCTGCACTTCCACCGCGAACTGACGGAGATGTTCTACGTGGCGGGCGGCGACGTGCTGCTCACCCTCGGCACGGAACGGCGCGTGGCCGGGCCCGGCACGTTCATGATGGTGCCGCCGCACACCCCCCACTCCTTCGCCAACCCCGCCGCCGATCCCGCCACCCTGCTGGTGATGTTCACCCCGGACGGCGGCCGGGAGCGGTACTTCCGGGAACTGGGCGAACTGCTGCGGTCCTCGCCCGAGCCCACGCCCGAGACGATGGAGGAACTGGCGCGCAGGTTCGACCAGTTCCCGGTGACCGACGCACCCCCCTCCCCGGCCGGGCACCCCCTCGGCCTCGCACGACCGACCAAGTGAACCCCCCGCTGAGCAGAAGGAGATGACGACATGCCCGTGGTGACCGTGGACTGGTGGAAGGGCAACGACCGAAAGAAACGAGCCGACCTTGTGAACGAGCTGACGTCGACCCTGGCGCGTATAGCCGAGTGCCCCAGGGAGGCCGTCACCGTTCTCGTCCGCGACGTCGAGCAGGACCACTGGGGGCGCGGCGGTGTCCTCGCCGACGAACCCGCCGCGGCGGGAGCGGATCGTGCACCGGACGCGGAACAGGCCGGTTCCGCTCTCCCGGAACAGGTGTGACGCACCGCGGACGGACACGGTCGGTGGCCGGCGGCAGGACGCCGTCGGCCACCGGCCGTGTGCGGGCCGGACACCGGGCGGCAGGACGCCGTCGCGCTCCGCCCGGTGTCCCTCCCCGTGCCCGCCCGGTCCCGCGCCCGCCGGAGCGGTCCCGCCGCGGCGGAGGGCGGAGGGCGGAGGGCGACGGAGCGTCACCGCCGTCGTGGCGGGGAACGATCGCGGAAGTGGCGTGTTCCGTGCGCCGGCCGAGGGCGGCGCGAGGGTACGGGGCGCACGCCCGCGGACCCGGCGGCGAGGCGCGGGCGCTCGCGCCCGTCCCCCGCCGCTTCGGCCGGGCCCCCACCGGGCGGGACGACGGGCCCGGCCCCGGATGCGCTCCCCGCAGGACGATGAAGACACGTCAAGCTGCGACGGAATGTGCACGGCATGAGTCAGAATGTGACGTCGTTTACGACCGCCACGCATTGCTGTCCGCAGAGACAGGGGCAGGGAAGGCCGTGACAGGTTTTCGTGACGCGGCCGCACCACCCTCGCGGGAGCGAGGCGGCCGCTCGGGACCGAGGAGAGGACACACGCGTCATGGATCGCACCACGTCGATACGTTTCCGCATCCTCGGCTCCGTGGAATGCTGGGACGGGGACACCCGGGTGCACGTCGGAGGACCCGTCAGCGAACGCGTCCTGGTCACCCTGCTGCTCGAACCGCAGCGCGTGCTGCCGGTGCACCGCCTCGTCGAGGCCGTCTGGGGCGAGGACGCCCCCGCGACCGCCGCCCACCAGGTGCGCAAGGCCGTCGCCGAACTGCGCCAGCGCATCCCCGCCGGGCGCGACGTCATCGTCACCGACGGGCCCGGCTACCGCGCGGCCGTCACCTCCGGGCAGCTCGACCTCCTGCAGTTCACCGAAGCGCTGCACCAGGCCCGCGCCCACTCGGCCGCGGGACGGACCGCGGACGCCGCGGCACTGCTGCGCGAGGCCGTCGCCCTGTGGCGCGGACCCGTGCTGTCCGGCGGCGGGGGCGCGGTCGTGGACGCCGCCTCCGCCGCCCTGGAGGAGCGCCGCATCACCGCCGTCGAGCAGCTCTTCGAGCTCAGGCTCCAGGCCGGGGAGAGCGCCGAGCTCGTCGCCGAGGTCCGCGAGGCCATCAGCGGCAGCCCGCTGCGCGAGACCCTGCGCGGCCAGCTCATGCTCGCCCTGTACCGCTCGGGCCGCCAGGCCGAGGCGCTGGAGGAGTACGGCACGATCCGCGCCGTCCTCGACGAGGAACTCGGCATCGAGCCCGGCGACGCCCTGCGCGAACTGCACCAGTCCATCCTGCGCAACGATCCGGCCCTGGCCGCGCCCGTCACCTCCCAGGCCGCCCCGCAGACGGTGACGGACAGTCCTTCCACCCTCCCCTACGACCTGCGCGACTTCACCGGCCGCGAGGAGGAGCTGAGCAAACTCCTCGGCTTCATCGAGGACGCCACGGGCTCCGGCCCGCTCGTCGTCACCATCGACGGCATGGGCGGCAGCGGCAAGACCTCCCTGGCGGTGCGCGCCGCGCACCGCCTCGCCGACCGCTACCCGGACGCCCAGCTCCACCTCGACCTGCGGGGCCACACGCCGGGTGAGGAGCCGCTCACCCCGGCCGCCGCGGCCGAGGCGCTGCTGCGCATGCTCGGCGTCCCCGGCGAGCGCATCCCCGACGACCCGGCCGGCCGCATCGCGCTGTGGCGCTCCGTCATGACCCGGCACCGGATGCTCCTCCTGCTCGACAACGTTGTTGACGAAAGACAGGTGAAACCGCTCCTGGCGTCGTCGACCGGCGCGGTCGTCCTGCTCACCAGCCGGGCCCTGCTCGTCGACCTCGACGCGGCGCACTCGGTCTCCCTGGGCACCATGGATCCCTCGGACAGCGTCGCCCTCATCGTCGGCATCATCGGCGAGCACCGGGCCGCGGCCGACCCCGAGGCCGTGGCCGAACTGGCCGATCTGTGCGGGCAACTGCCGCTCGCCCTGCGCATCGCCTCCGCCCGGTTGCGCAAGCGCCCCCGCTGGACCGTGCGCTACCTCGTCGACCGGTTACGCGACGACGTCCACCGCCTGGCCGAACTCAGCGCGGGCGAGCGCAGCGTGGAGGTGACCCTGCAGCTCTCCTACGACGGGCTGGACGCCGACTACCGCAAGGCGTTCCGGCAGCTGGGCCAGTACCCGGGCGCCGACCTGGACGTCTACACGGCGGCCGCGCTGCTCGACAGGACCACCCGGCAGGCGGAGGAGGTCCTGGAGGACCTGCTCGACGTGCACCTGGTCCAGCAGCAGGAGCCGGGCCGCTACGCCTTCCACGACCTGGTGCGCAGCTTCGCCCACATGCTGTCGCGCACCCGGGACTCCGGCGGCACCGGTGAGTTCAGCGAGGAGGCGGCCGGAGCGGTGGGCCGGCTCCTGGAGTTCTGCCTCGCGGCCTCCGACGTCGCCTGCGACCTGCTCTTCCCCGGCCGGGTGCGGACGCCGCGCCCGGCGGAGTCCTTCCGGCCCGAACTGGTGCCGCTGGCAGGCCCCGACGCCGCGCGCGACTGGTTCGAGCGCGAACAGGACAGCCTCCTCGCGGCCATCGCCCTGGCCTTCCGGCGAGGACTGGACCGGGAGGTCGCCCTCCTCTCGGCGAACGTGGTGTTCCACCTGGACGCGCGCGGCAGGCTCGACGAGTTCCTGGAGCTGTGTCACACCGCCGTCGCCGCGGCACGCCGCCTCGACGAGCCCGGCCTGCTCCGGCTGAGCCTGTCCAACCTGGCGGTCTCCTGCTGGAAGCGCGGACGGTTCGAGGACGGCACGACGGCCGCGACCGAGGCCTACCGGCTCGCCGTCGAACTGGGCGACCTGCGCGGACAGGCCAAGGACACCGGGGTCCTCGGCCTGCTGCTCGCCACGATGGGCCGCTTCGACGAGGCGCTGGTGCGCCTGGAGCGGTCCATCGCCCTCAAACGCGAACTGGGCGCCAAGCGCGCCGAGGCGGAGTCCCTGTCGAACATCAGCGACGTCCACATGGAACAGGGCCGGTTCGAGGAGGCGCTCCGCACGGTGAACCGCTCGATCGAACTCGCCCACGAGCTCGGAGCCGTGGAGAAGGAGCTCGTCGGACTGAGCGACCTCGCCCAGATTCAGCTGGCCCAGGGCGACACAGGGGCCGCGGCCCGTACGCTCGCGCAGGCGCGCGACCGGGCCCCCGGTGTGCTGCCCCCGGCGGAACGAGCGGTCCAGCTCGTCCTCTCCGCGGAGACCGAGAGCCGGCTCGGGCACGAGGAGCAGGCGCTGCGCTGGGTGGAGGAGGCGCTGGCCACCAAGGGCCTCGAGGACGCCCCGGTGCGGGAGACCATGGTGTGGAACACCGCGGGACGCCTCTTCCGGCGCACCGGCGACCACCGGCGTGCGCTGGCGCTGCACCGCAGGGCCCACGAATCGGCGGCCCGGTTCGGCCACCGGGTGGAGGAGGCGTATGCCCTGCAGGGGATGGCCGACGCGCTGAGCTCGCTGGACGACACGGAGGAGGCCGTCGCGCGGGGCGCCGCCGCGGAAGCCGCCTTCCGCACCATGGGAATTCCCGGCCGCCACCGGTGCGCGGACTGACGCCTGCCGCTCCACCGGGGGCGTGACGCGGCACGCGCGGGGCGGGAAGGGGCGCCCGGTCAGAGGTCAGACGACGCCGAGGTTGGGTCCTTCGTCGCCGAGGGTGCCGAGGTTGGGTCCTTCGTCGCCGAGGGTGCCGAGGTTGGGGCCTTCGTCGCCGAGGGTGCTGACGTTCGGGCCTTCGTCGCCGAGGGTGCTGACGTTCGGGCCTTCGTCGCCGGTCGTGCCGAAAGTGCTGACGTTGGGGCCTTCGTCGCCGAGGGTGCCGACGTTCGGGCCCTCGTCGCCGAGGGTGCCGACGTTCGGGCCCCCGTCGCCGGTCGCGCCGAGGGTGCCGAGGTTGGGGCCCTCGTCGCCGAGGGTGCTGACGTTGGGGCCCTCGTCGCCGGTCGTGCCGGTGGCGACGGCGTGGAGGCCCTCGCCGTGGGTGAGCAGGAGGGCCGGGACGAGGTTCGGGCCCTCGTCGGAGCCGGGAACGGAGAGGCCCGCCGCGGTGACGGCTCCGGCGCCGATCGCCAGGGTGAGCGCCACGGAGGTGAGGAGGCCCGCCGTCGTCCCGATGACCTTGCTGCTCATGATGCCTGCCTTCTGTCGCCGCGAGGGGAGGTGCTGACAGGAAGAAGGTCCCGCCGTGCGCTCCCGCGACGTTCCGCTTCCGTTACCGGCCCACCGGGAGCGCCGGGGAATCGCCCGGGAACAGCTCTCGTGGAAGGCGGCGACGGACCGTCGGTCCCGTGGGCGGGCCCGCGGAAGACCGTGGTCGGGGCCACCCCCGACCACGGGGCGTCAGGCGACGGCCTCCAGGACCGTGCCGCCCTCGGCGATCGCCTCGATCCCGTCGTCGGGCGCGGTGGCGCCGGTGACGAGGGCCCGGCGTACGGTCCGCCACCGTGCCGGCAGCCGGTGCTTTCGGTCGGCACACCGGCCCGGCCCGTTCCCCGCGCAGCACGTGGACGAACCCGCGCAGGGCGGTGCGGCCGCACCACCCGGTCACCACCCGGGGCCGGCCTCCCGGGTCAAGGGGATCTGCGGTGGACGCTGACGGCGTAACCGCCGCCTTCGTAGGGATCGGCGTCCCACGTGGCGAAGCGGTCGACGAGCGTGAGGCCGGCCGCGGCGCAGCAGGCGTCGTACTCCGGCAGCGTGATCGTGGGCGGCACGGGCAGGTGGGCGGCGTCCAGGCCGAAGCCCGCGGCCAGCAGGCCGCCCGGACGCATGGCCGCGGCCAGCCGGGCGACGACGGTGGCTTCCGTCCCGGGGGTGAGGAGCGGGAGGACGTTACCGGCGGCGACCACGACGTCGAAGCCCGCGGCGATGCCGAGCGCGGCAGGATCGAACTCGGCGAGATCGACCTGGAAGAAGGGCAGGTGCGGCGCCTCGGCCCGTGCCACGTCCAGCATCGAGGCGTCCAGGTCGATCCCCACGCAGTCGTACCCGAGCTCGGCCAGCCGGATCATGACCCGCCCGGTGCCGCAGCCCGCGTCCAGCACCCGGGCCCCGGCGGGTGCCAGGGCGGCGCAGAAGGCCGCCTCGCCGTGCACGTCCTTCCCGCTGCGGGCCAGCGCCTCGAAGCGGGCGGCATACGCGCTCCCCGAGGTCCCACCGGTCAGTTCCTGCCAACGACTCATGAGATCGACTATAGGTCGGCCGTAGGCCGGCCACGGCTCAGCCGCAGGCCGACGGGCTGACAGCACGTTCGTGCCGGCCGCCCTCGCGCTCAAGGCGCCGCCGGCAGTTGTGCACCGCTCGGCGCCGCATCGAGCGGATGCCCCGGTCCCGCCGCGCCGGGCAGAGACGCGCTGCCTTCGCCCCCGGCCGCGCGCGTGGCCGGTCCGGTGCGCCTCCACCCGGTGTGCCGGCACGGGGGTGTGGCGTGGCGTGACGCCGGCGGGGGACGAACGGGAGCTGTCCCCCGCCGGTGCGGGCGTCAGACGGCGCCGGCGGCCGGGACCGCGGCGCCCCCGGCGGCCGGCTGCGGGTGCACGCAGTGCCAGCGGTGGCCGTCCGGGCCGTCGGAGGCGGGCGGGAACACGGTGGCGCAGGCGTCGTCCGCCTTCCAGCAGCGGGTGCGGAAGGGACAGCCGGACGGCGGGTTCGTCGCCGAGGGCACCGGGCCGTGCAGCACGATCCGCTCGGGACGCTCCAGCAGGCTGGGCGTGGCCGAGAGCAGGGCCTCGGTGTACGGGTGCCGGGAGTCGCCGGTGACCTGCGCCGAGCGGCCCTCCTCCACCACGCGGCCGAGGTACAGCACCGCGATCCGGTCGGACAGGTAGCGCACGGTCTGCACGTCGTGGGAGATGAAGACCATCGCCAGGCCGAGCCGGTCACGCAGGTCCACCAGGAGGTTGAGGATCTGCGCGCGCACCGACACGTCCAGGGCGCTGGTCGGCTCGTCGGCGACGATCAGCTCCGGCTCCAGCGCCAGCGCGCGGGCGATCGCCACCCGCTGGCGCTGCCCGCCCGACAGCTGGCCGGGCAGCGCGCCCAGGGTGTGCCCGGGCAGGCCCACCAGGTCCAGCAGCTCCTCGACGCGCGCCTCGCGCTCGGCACGGGTGCCGCGGGCGTGGACGTCCAGCGGGTCGCGCAGGATGCGGCGGACCGGCAGGCGCGGGTTGAGCGCGGTGGACGGGTCCTGGAAGACCACGCCGACACTGGCCCCGAAGCGGCTGCGGCGTTCCGGGGCCGGCATCTCCCACAGGTCCTGGCCCTTGAAGTACACCCGGCCCTCGGTCGGCCGCTGGAGCCCGGTGACCACCCGGGCCAGGGTGGACTTGCCGCAGCCGGACTCGCCGACCAGCCCGAGGATCTCGCCGCGCCGCACCTCCAGGGAGGCGTCGGTCAGGGCGTGCACGGCGTCCCGGCGCAGGATGCCGCCGCTGCGCGCCCTGTGCCGGACGTGGATGCCGTCGAGCCGGACGAGCGGGTCCGTCGTGGTGTTCTCGGTGGCGGTCATCGGACGCCCTCCAGCGATGTGGCCGACGGGCGCACGGGCGCCGGGTGGTGGCAGGCGAACAGGTGGTCGGGCGCACCGTCACGGTCGGTGGCGGGCGGCGGCGTGGTGGCGCACAGCTCGGTGGCGGCGGTGCAGCGCGAGGCGAAGCGGCAGCCGGACCCGAAGGACTTGGGCGCGGGCACGACACCGCGGATCTGGTGCAGCCGCTCCGCGCCCGCCTCCAGCGAGACGACGGAGCCCAGCAGACCCCGGCTGTAGTGGTGCGCCGGGTCGGTCAGCAGGGAGCGGGTGTCGCCGGCCTCCGCGACCTGGCCCGCGTACATCACCGCGACCCGGTGGGCGAGATCGCCGACCAGGGCGAGGTCGTGGGAGACCAGGACCATCGCGAAACCGAGTTCGTCGCGCAGCCTCACCAGCAGCTCGACGACCTGGGCCTGCACGGTCACGTCGAGCGCGGTGGTCGGCTCGTCGGCGATCAGCAGCCGCGGACTGCGGGAGAGCGCCATGGCGATGAGCACGCGCTGGCGCTGGCCGCCGGAGAGCTCGTGCGGATAGCTGCGCAGGGTGCGCTCGGGGGAGAGGCCGACCAGTTCGAGCAGCTCCGCCGGGGTGCGGGTGCCGCCCCGGGAGGTGAGCCGCTTGAGCTGGGTGCCGATCAGCACCGACGGGTTCAGCGACGACATGGCGTCCTGGTAGACCATCGCGATCTCCGGGCCCATCAGCGCCCGGCGTTCCTTCGGCGACAGCTTCAGCAGGTCGCGGCCCCGGTAGAGGATCTCGCCCGACGCCTCGGCGTTGCGGGCCAGCAGACCCATGATCGCCAGGCTGGTGATCGACTTGCCGCAGCCCGACTCGCCGACCAGTCCCAGGGTCTCGCCCTCGCGGACGGTGAAGGATATGCCGTCGACGACGCGGGTGTCGCCGTAACGGTCGGGGAAGCGGATCGACAGGCCGCGCACGACGAGCAGGTCGGGGGCGTCGTCGGGCAGCGGCCGGACGGCCGGTTCGGTGGCCTCGATGCGGCGGGCGAGCTCGGTGAGCGCGGCGTCGGCGGCGGCACGGTCCGTGGCGGGCTCGGCGGCGGCGATCTTCTCGACGGTGTCGCCGCCGTCGGCGCGGGCCTTGTCCGGGGAGGCGGCGGCGTCCGTCATGCCTTCCGACAGGACGTTCAGCGCGAGCACCGTGACCAGCAGGCACAGGCCCGGGAAGAGGGTGGCCCACCAGCCGCCGGACAGCAGGATCTGCCGGCCGTAGGCCAGCACGCTGCCCCAGCTGGGGTCGGGGTCCTGCACGCCGGCGCCGATGAAGGACAGACTGGCCTCGAAGATGATCGAGTCGGCCACCATGACGGTCGCGAAGACCAGGACCGGCGCCGCGCAGTTGACGGCGACGTGCCGGGCCACGATGTAGTGGCGGCGGGCGCCGATGACCTGCTCCGCGGCGACGTAGTCCTCGCCGTACTGCTCCAGCACGTTGGCCCGGACGACGCGCGCCAGTGAGGGGGAGTAGACGAAGGCGATGGTGAAGATGATGACCGGGAGACTGGGGCCGAACACGGCGACCAGCACGGCGGCCAGGGCGATCGGCGGGAAGGACATGACGACGTCCAGCGTGCGCATCACCGACTCGTCGGCGAACTTGCGCGAGGTGGCCGCCAGGGCGCCCAGGACCGAGCCGATGGCCAGCGCGAGGAGGGTCGCGCCGAAGCCGATGACGAGGGAGTAGCGGGCGCCGTGCACCACGCGGGCGAACACGTCGCGGCCGGCCCGGTCGGTGCCGAACCAGTGGTCGGCGCTCGGCGGCTGGGCCGGGGTGCCGGTGGCGAGCGGGTCCTGGGTGAGCAGGGGGGCGAGGACCGCGCCCAGGACGACCACCAGCAGGACGCCGAACGCGATGCGCGAGGGGAGGGGCAGGCGACGCAGGCGGGTACCGGGCCGGAGCCGCTCGGCGAGAGAGCGTGGGGCGAACATCACACCGTCCTGATACGCGGGTTGACGAGCAGGTAGAGCAGGTCGACGATGACGTTGACCACGAGGAAGGCGATGGCGATCGTGAGGACGGTGCCCTGGACCAGACCGACGTCGCCTCCGTTGACGCCTTCGAGGATCAGCTTGCCCATGCCGGGCAGGTCGAAGATCGCCTCGATGACGACGGCGCCGCTGAGCATGTAGCCCACCTTGACGCCCAGCACGGTCAGCGGGGTGATCAGAGAGTTGCGCAGCACCGACCGGATGATCATGAACGGCGGCAGGCCGCTGCCGCGGGCGGTGCGCACGTAGTCCCGGTCGAGTTCGGCGACCATCGAGGTGCGGATCAGCCGGGCCAGCGAGGAGGCGACCGGCAGGGCGAGGGCCAGGGCGGGCAGCGCGAGGCTCTCCAGCCAGCCGGAGAAGGAGTCGGCCGGGTTGACGTAGCCGCCGGTCGGGAAGACCGGCATGTTCAGCGCGAACTGCTGGATGAGCAGGACACCGAGCCAGAACGAGGGCAGTGCGATGCCGACCATCGACAGCACCCGGAAGACCTGGTCGGGCCAGCGGTCACGGTAGACGGCGCTGAGGACGCCGAAGACCAGGGCCAGCACGATGGCCAGCGTGAGGCCGAGAAGCGTCAGCTGGAGGGTGAGCGGAAACGCGGTGGCGATCCGGTCGGTGACGGGCTGGCTGGGGGCCATGGTGACGCCGAGGTCCCCCTGGATCAGATCACCGAGGAAGGCGACGTACCGGACGGGCAGCGGGTCGTTGAGACCGTTCGCCTCGGCGAACGCGGCACGCGCCTCGGGACTCGCGCTGTCGCCGAGGGCGTTGTACGCGGGGTCGGCCGGCGAGAACTGCAGGACGACGAAGACCAGCAGGGCGATGCCGAGGATCATCACCGGCATCATCGCGACGCGGCGCAGCGCGAGCCGGAGGAAAGCAACCATCGTGGGTTTCCTAGCGATTGGGGCGGGGGCCGCCACCCGTCCAGGAGCGGCGGCCCGTCGGCCTGGGCGTGCGGGTCAGGCGCGGCCGACGTCGATGAAGGACAGCCCGGTGGTGGGCAGCGGCCTGAACCCGGTGAGCGCGCCCTCACGCCACGCGGTGGGCAGCTTGCGGTGCAGGATCGGGTACAGGGCGGCCTCGTCGGCGACCGTGTCGGTGACCTGTCCCCACAGGGCCTTGCGCGTGGCCTCGTCGGGTTCCGAAGCGGCCTTGTCCAGCAGCGACCTGACCTTCTTGTAGGCGGGGGAGCCCGCCCAGCCGTAGCGCTTCTCCGGCCAGAAGCCGTAGTAGAACCAGCGCAGCAGCAGGTCCGCGTCGTTGCCGAAGACGGACGGGTCGCCGGGGGCGGCCAGGGCGTCGAAGCCGCCCTGGTCGATCTTGGCGTACTGCGCGGGCGACTGCTGGATGTCGAGCTTGACGTCGACGCCGATCGCGTCCCAGCTCTCCTTGATCAGCGGCGCGATGTCCTTGATCCAGCCGTTGTCGGTGAGCAGCAGGGTGAAGGAGAGCTTGCGCACGCCCGCCTCGGCGAGCAGCTTCTCGGCCTTGGCCGGGTCGTGGCTGTAGACCGTGGCGGCCTTGTGGTAGTCGGGGTGGGTGGCCGGCACGTACCCGGTGGCGGCCTCGGCGTTGCCCAGCAGGGCGGTGGAGATGATCTTCTCGGTGTCGAGGGCGTAGTGCAGCGCCTGGCGCACCCGCTTGTCGGCGAAGCGCTTGTCCTTGGTGTTGAACATCAGGAACAGCAGGCCGAAGGACTGGACGGACTCCACCTTGTCCTTGCCCGTGATGCCCGCGACGTCGATGTAGGGCACGTCCTCGATCGCCTGCACGCGCCCGGACTTGAGCGCGCTGACCCGGGCCGACGGGTCGGAGATCAGGTGCCAGACCATCTTCTTGGCCTTGGCGGGGTGCGGTCCGTTGTACTTGTCGTACGCCTCCATGACGATCTTGTCCTCGCGGACCGCCGACACGAAGCGGTACGGACCCGAGCCGACCGGCTTGGCGTCGAAGGCCTTGGCGTCGGCGCCGGCGATCTTCTTCGGCACGATGCGCACCACGGAGATGCGCGAGGGGAAGAGCGCGAAGGCGTACTTCAGCTTGAACTCGACCGTCGACCGGTCGACGGCCGTCACCTGGTCGATGAAGGGCACGAACTGCGCCATGAGGGAGGCGTTCTTCGGGTCCAGGACGCGCTCGAAGCTGAACACCACGTCGTCGGCGGTCACCGGCGATCCGTCGTGGAAGGTGGCACCCTTGCGGAGGGTGGCCCGGTAGGTGGTCGCGTTGATCTTCTGCGGCATCTCGGTGGCCAGCGCCGGCCGGGCGGCGAGCGTGGCCGGGTCGAGGTCCACCAGGCCCTCGAAGATGTGCATGTTGGCGGCGAACGGGGTCGCGCCGGAGGTGATCATGGGGTCGAAGCCGGTGGAGAGCGGGTACGAGAGTCCGGCTTCGATGGTGTCGGTGCTGCCTCCCGAACCGCTGGAGTCGTCACCGGTGCTGCCCGGTCCGCCGCAGGCGGACAGGCCCGCGGTGATCGCGGTCGCCACACCGAGGGCGCTGGTGTATCTCATGAAGGTGCGGCGGTCGACGCCGGATGCACTGCGCGGGGACAAGGAATCCTCCTGGCGGGGAGTCATGACGGGCGAGGATGCGGAATGGCTGGTTCTGCACGAAGGACTGGCGTGAACGTATCGCTTCGTGAATGCATCAGACGTCTGATGTCTGATGCTTGATAGCGTGGGAACGTAGTCGGGCAAGGGAGAGGGGTCAAGAGGTGGCGGTGGGACAAAGGGCGATTCAGCGGACTGTGTCCGAACCAAGAGCGGTGCGCCAGCCGTTGCGACAGGAGGTCGTGGACGGCATCAAGTCGTACATCCTGCGCAATGAACTGCGCCCTGGCGACCCGCTGCCGACCGAGCCCGCGCTGTGCGAGGCCCTCGGGGCCAGCCGCTCCAGCGTGCGGGAGGCCATCCGGATTCTCACCGCCCTCGACATCGTCGAGGTGCGGCACGGTCACGGCACCTATGTGGGCAGACTGAGCCTGTCCGCCCTGGTGGAGAGCCTCACCTTCCGCGGTCTGCTCAGCCCGGACGACGACTTCCAGGTGATGAGCGACCTCATCGAGGTCCGCGAGCTGTTCGAGCGGGGGATGGCGCAACAGCTCGTCGAGGCGCTCAGCGAGGAGCAGATCGACCGGCTGGAAGGGCTCGTCGACGACATGCGCCGGGCCGGCGCCGGCGAGGGGCACGGCTTCGTGGAGGCCGACCGCGCCTTCCACACGCTGCTCCTGGCCCCCCTCGGCAACGCCCTCATCGGGCAGTTGTCCACGGCGTTCTGGGACGTCTACGTCATCGTCGCGCCGCACCTGGACGTCTTCACGCACGAACACGAGGCGGCCACCATCGCCAACCACCAGCGGATCGTGGACGCCGTGCGCGACCGCGACCCCGTCGAGTTCGCGGCGGCCCTGAGCGAGCACTACGAGCCCGTCCGGCAGCGCATCGCGGAGGCCCGGGCGCGTCGCTGAACCCGGTCCTCCCACGGCGGAGGCAGCCCCGGCGGCGGGGCTGCCTCCGCCGTGTCATGACGGGCCGCCGGCCGCCCGCGGGAGGAGCGGGCCGGTGCGGCGGGGTACTTGACGGTCGCCCGCCCCGGTCCTTAGGGTCCCAGGACAGCAGACATCAGACGTCTGCTGTCAGTTCCCGTCACCGCGCTGCGCCGCGCGCACGCCTCACCCACCGGGACCCCCTCCATGCCACTCACGGACCTGACCCTTGCCGAGTGCCTCGCGCTCCGCCCCGACCTCGACGAACCCGCCGACCTCGACGCGTTCTGGGACCGGACCCTGCGGACGGCGCGCGCGGCCGGCGGAACCCCGAGCTTCGTCCGCGAGGACACGGGTCTGACCCAGGTGACCACCTACGACGTGACCGTGCCCGGCTTCGCGGGCGAACCCGTACGGGGATGGCTGCACCTGCCGGCCGGGGCCGAGGGCCCGCTCGGCTGCGTCGTGGAGTTCCTCGGCTACGGCCGCGGCCGCGGACTGCCGCACGAGCAGCTGATCTGGGCGAACGCCGGCTACGCCCACTTCATCATGGACACCCGCGGCCAGGGCTGGTCCACGGCGGGCGGCGACACCCCCGACACCGTGTCCCTCAACGGCGACGTCCCCGGCTTCCTGACCCGGGGCGTGGACAGCCCGGAGAACCACTACTACCGGCGCGTCCACACCGACGCCGTGCGCTTCACCGAGGCCGCCCGCGCCCACCCGGCGGTCGATCCGGACCGGGTCGTCGTCACCGGACACAGCCAGGGCGGCGGGATCTCGCTCGCCGTCGCGGGACTCCTCCCCGGCCTGGCGGGCGTCATGCCCGACACCCCGTTCCTGTGCGACATCCGCCGCGGGGCGCTCGTCGCCGGCGCGCCGCCCTACACCGAGATCGCGGAGTACCTCAGCCTCTACCGCGACCGCGTCGAGACCGTCTTCACCACCCTGTCCTACGTCGACGCGGCCGTGCTGGCCTCCCGCGCCACCGCCCCGGCGCTCTTCTCCATCGCCATGATGGACGCCGTCTGCCCGCCCTCCACCTGCTTCGCCGCCTACCACCGCTACGGCGGCGCCAAGGACCTGCGGGTCTACGAGTTCAACGGTCACGAGGGCGGCGCCGCCCATCACCGGCGCGAGCAACTCCTCTGGCTCCGGGACCTGTTCACCGCACCCCGACCCGTGGACCCCGGTATCTCCACCCTGCACGATCCCCAGCTCGCCTGACCCCCTCAGAGAAGAGGACACGTTCATGCAGCGTAGAGTCACCCTCGTCGCCACCACCGTGGGCGCGGCCCTGGCCCTGCTGATCACCGGCGCCCCCGCCGCGCACACCGCCGACGCCCAGGCCGCGGCCTTCGCCCCCGGCACCCTCACCTCGCAGGACATCGCCACCGCCGGCACCGGCTCCCCCTACTACCGCATCCCCGCCCTGACCCGGACCACCCAGGGCACCCTGATCGCGGCCTACGACGCCCGCCCCACCCTCGCCGACCTCCCCGGCAACCTGAGCGTCGTGCTGCGCCGCAGCACCGACAACGGCCTCACCTGGCAGCCCCAGCAGGTCGTCCGCAGGGAAGCCGCCCCCAAGGGCTTCGGCGACCCGAGCCTCCTCGTCGACCGGGAGACCGGCCGGATCTTCGTCTTCTACGCCGCCTCCGTGAACCAGGGCTTCTTCGGCTCGGCCACCGGCAACGACGAGAACGACCCGAACGTCCTCCAGGCCGACTACAGCTACTCCGACGACGACGGCCTGACCTGGAAGCACGAGCGGATCACCGCCGAGATCAAGAACCCGGCCTGGGCCGGCATGTTCGCCGCCTCCGGCGAGGGCATCCAGCTGCGGCACGGCGCCTACAAGGGCCGCCTGATCCAGCAGTACGCCATCCGCCACAACGGCGCCAACTACGCGGTCAGCGCCTACAGCGACGACCACGGCGCCACCTGGAGGACGGGCACCCCCGTCGGTCCCGGCGGCGACGAGAACAAGACCGTCGAGCTCTCCGACGGCCGCGTCATGCTCAACAACCGCTCCGCGCCGTACCGCACGGTCGCCTACTCCTCCGACGGCGGCGTCACCTACACGCCGTTCCAGCAGGACACCGAGCTGCCCGACCCCGCCAACAACGGTTCCGTCATGCGCTTCGCGCCGGACGTGGACGCCTCCCACCCGCGCGCGAAGTGGCTGATGTTCAGCAACACGGCGACCACCAACAGCCGCAGCAACCTCACCGTCCGTCTCTCCTGCGACAACGGGCAGAACTGGCCGGTGCGCAAGACCGTCGAGGCCGGATCGGCCGCCTACTCCACGCTCACCCCGCTCGGCAGCGGAACCACGGGCAACGACCGCGTGGGCATGCTCTGGGAGCGCGCCAACTACCGGCACATCACCTACTCGTCCTTCGACCTCCAGTGGCTCGGCGGCGTCTGCGCCCCGGTCACCGTCACCCCGCCCGCCTCCCTGCCCGCCGGGAAGACCACCACCGTCACCGTGCGCGTCGTCAGCCAGAACGACGTCACCCTCCCCGGCGGAACGGTCTCCCTGGCCCTGCCGGCCGGCTGGAGCGCACCCGAGGTCGCCGTGCCCGCCCTCAACCCCGGCCAGGGCGCCAACATGAAGATCCCCGTCACCGTTCCCGCCGGCGCCACGGCCGGCAGCGTGAAGGCCACCGCGAAGTACACCGTCCGCGGCCGGCAGCACTCCTACGGCGACACGACGTTCACCGTCACCGCGCCGTAACACGGCCACGGGCCGCCGGGCGCCGGACACCCCGGCGCCCGGCGGCCCGTTCCCACCGTTCCACCACTCGTAAGCCCAGGAGAACACTCATGTCCTCGTCCCAGCCCCTCCGCGGCGTCGTGCCGCCCGTCTGCACCCCCCTGGATGCGTCGGGCGAGGTCGACACCGCCTCGCTCACCCGGCACGTGGAGCATCTCGTCAGCGGGGGAGTGCACGGACTGTTCGCCCTGGGCTCCAGCAGCGAGGTCGCCTTCCTCACCGACCGGCAGCGCGAGACCGCGCTGCGGACCGTCGTCGAGGCCGTCGCCGGCCGGGTCCCGGTGCTCGCCGGCGTCATCGACATGACCACGCCCCGCGTCCTCGTCCACGCCGAGGCCGCGCGCGAGGCCGGCGCCGACGCCCTGGTCGCGACCGCGCCCTTCTACGCCCGCACCCACCCGGCGGAGACCGCCCACCACTTCCGCACCGTGCGCGCGAGCGTCGACCTGCCGCTGTACGCCTACGATCTCCCGGTCTCCGTGCACAGCAAGCTCTCCGTCGCCCTGGTCCGCGAACTCGCCGAGGACGGCACGCTGGCGGGCCTGAAGGACAGCAGCGGTGACGAGGGCGGCCTGCGCCGGCTCGTCGTGGAACTCGGCGGACGCCACGGCCGCGCCGACGGCCCCGCCCCCGGCTTCAGCGTCCTCACCGGCTCCGAGCTCACCGTGGACGCCGCCCTGCTGGCCGGCGCCGACGGCGTCGTGCCGGGCCTGGGCAACGTGGACCCCGCGGGCTACGTGCGCCTCTACGACGCGGTGCGCGCCGGCGACTTCGACACCGCCGTCAAGGAGCAGGAGCGGCTCGTCGAGCTGTTCGGCATGGTCGACGCGGGCCCCGAGAGCGAGATGGGCCGCAACTCCTCCGCCATCGGCGCCTTCAAGCACGCGCTGCGCCTGCTCGGGGTGTTCACCGGGGGCACCACCGCCGCACCGCAGATCCAGCTGAGCGAGGCGTCGGTCGCGCAGGTCGAGGAGCGGCTGCGCGGCGCCGGCCTCCTCCCGCTCCGATGACGGCGCGGTTCCCGGACGGCGCCCCGGTGATCGGCCTCGACCTGGGCGGCACGAAGATCGCCGCCGCCCTGGTCACGGCCGACGGCGCCGTCCTGGCCCGGCACACCCTGCCCACCCCGGCGACGGCGGGGGCGGAGGCGGTGCTCGACGCGCTGGCCCAGGAGGTCCGCGCGGTGTGGGCGCCGGGCGCCGCCGCGATCGGCGTCGCCGCCGCCGGAGTCATCGACCCGGAGACCGGAACCGTCACCAGCGCCACCGACACGATCCGCGGCTGGGCCGGCACCGCCCTGGCCTCCGGCCTCGCCGCCCGCACCGGCCTCCCCGTCGCCTGCGACAACGACGTCCGCGCCACGGCGGCGACGGAACTGACCGGCGCCCCCGGCCGGAGCGGCACGATGATCTACGCCGCCGTCGGCACCGGGGTGGGCGGCGCCGTCGCCGTGGACGGCCGCATGCTGCACGGGGCGGCCGGTGTCGCCGGGCACCTCGGGCACCTGCCCAGCCCCGAGGCCGAGGGACTGCCCTGCACCTGCGGCGCCACCGGGCACCTGGAGGCGATCGCCGCCGGCCCGGCGATCACCGCCCACTACGCGCGGATGAGCGGCCTGCCGGCCGACCGTCTGGAGAGCGTGGCCGCCCGTGCGCTCGGGGGCGATCCGCACGCCACGTCCGCCATCGTGCTCGGCGGCCGGGCCGCCGGCCGGGCCCTGGGCGGCCTCGCCAACGCGCTGGGCGCCGACCGCGTGGTCGTCGGCGGCGGGGTGCCCCGGATCGGCGCGCTGTACCTGGACGCCCTGAACGCCGCGTTCGCGGCCGAGCTCATGGCCCCCCTGCGGGGCCTGCGCCCCGTGCCGCCGCGCGGCGGACCCGACGCCGCGGTCCTCGGCGCCGCCGCGCTGACCCGCACCCTGCCCCTGCACCACCCCCGTACCTCCACCGGAGCCCTGCGATGACCCTGCCCCTGGCCGACGCCCTGAAGGGCCGACTGATCGTGTCCTGCCAGGCCCCGCCCGGCGATCCGATGCGGCACACCGACACCCTGGTCCGCATGACCCTCGCCGCCCGGGCCGGCGGCGCGGCGGCCGTACGGGTCAACGACCCGGAGGTCGTCGCCGCCACCGTCGCGGCCGTGGACCTGCCGGTGATCGGACTGTGGAAGGACGGCGACAGCGGCGTCTTCATCACGCCGACCGTGCGCCACGCGCTCTCCCTCGTGGAGGCCGGGGCCGCCGTCGTCGCCGCCGACGCCACCACCCGGCCCCGCCCCGACGGCAGCACGTTCGCCGGTCTCGTGAAGGCCGTGCACGAGGCGGGCGCCCTCGTCATGGCCGACGTGTCCGCCTTCGACGAGGGCCGTGAGGCCGCCGAGCAGGGCGCCGACTTCGTGGGGACGACCCTGTCCGGCTACGTGCCCGGCTCGCCCGTCCAGACCGCGCCGGACCTCGCCCTCGTCGCGGACCTGGCCGCCGCGATCACCGTGCCGGTGATCGCCGAGGGCCGCATCGCGACCCCCGGGCAGGCCGCCGAGGCGCTGGCGGCGGGCGCGCACAGCGTCGTCGTGGGCACCGCCATCACCGCGCCGACCGCGCTGACGGCGGCGTTCGTGGCCGGCATGGCGGGCGAGGAGGCCGCGGCGGGCTGAGGGGAGGCCGCCGCCCCGGGCGGCGGTCTCCCCCCGTACGTGCTACGAGCTGGGCGTCCCGTAGACGCCCAGCTCGTAGAGCGAGTAGCCCCACGTCGTCCTGCGCTCCACGCCCTGCATGCGGACGTACCGCACGGCCTCGTCGCCGGGGAGCCGGACGACGTCCGTGCCGCAGGACTCCGGGCGCCGCGTGGACCCGGTCCGCCAGGTCACCCCGTCCACGGAGGTCTGCACGGCGTACTCCGTCGCGCAGGCGCTCTCCCAGGCCAGGGTCACCGCGGCGACCTTCGTCGGCTCGGCGAGCTCGATCTGGACCCAGGCGTCGTCCGCGTAGCCGGAGGCCCAACGGGTGTCCAGCCGCCCGTCGTTGACATGGCGGGCGGCCAGCCGATCGAGGCCCTGCTCCACGCTGGCGGCGGAAGCCGTCCCCTCAAGGGCCAGGTTCCGTGCGCCGCCCGCGGAGTCCCACAGCCGCAGCCGCAGTTCGGCCTGGGTGAGGAAGGCATCGAGCACGCCGTCGCCGACCTTGGGCCGGACCCCGCCCCACGCGTTGCGCGGCGGGTCGACCCGTACGGCGCGGGCCCGCTCCTGCAGGTCGGCCGACTCGGCCAGCAGCCGGTCGGAGGTCTCCCGGTCCCCGGCCTGCCGTGCCGCGAGCGCGTCGAGCATCCTGACCGTCGCCGTGCCCCACAGCCCGGTGGCGTCCAGCCAGGGCGCCGCGTCGACGGTGAAGCCCTGCTGCACGGCGCCGGAACGGATGGTGCCCGGCGCCCGTTCGATCGCCGCCGCGTACGGGCGCAGGGCCCGGAGCGCGCCGGTGCGGTCCCCCTCGTCCCACGCCGTCCAGAACGCCCCGACGCGGCGGGACAGTCCGGGAGCCTGGGGCTGCCACGGGGTGTCGCCGAAGGTCGGGGCCAGGTGCTGCAGGTCGGCGAAGACGAGCAGGGCCCCGGTGGCCGCACGGTCGCCGCCCGCCAGGTAGGACAGGGCGTGCCGCCAGTTGCGGCCCGCGTCGTACGCGCGGTCGTTCCAGGCGAAGTCCGCGGTGCCGAAGACGGCGACCTTGCTGGCGTACGGCTGGTTCATGGGGTTGGCCACGACGCCGGAGAGGTGGTCGGAGAGGCCCGCCTCCCGCTTGTCGTAAGGCGCGAGCAGCAGACGTCCGCTGGTGTTGCCGAAGTCGTTGACCGGATAGTTGTCCCAGACGAACACCTTGCGGCCGAAGACCTCCGAGGCCTGCTCGGCGTCCTCGTTCGTGATCCCGGTGGGCACGACGCCCACCCCGGTCCACATCACCTCGACCGCGGGGTCCAGGGTCTCCCGCAGGGCCCGCTTGTAGGCCGACTCCGCGTGGTTGTAGTACTCGGTGGGCACCATCTGCAGCGGCCACACACCCTCGTGGGTGTCGACGAAGGTGCGCTGCACGTCGTTGAGCAGGTCGGCCTGCGCCTTCCCGGCGGCCCCGGTGCCGGGTGCGCCGTACGCGGCCCGGTCGGCCTCGCAGTTCCAGCGGCTGTGGTCGATGTCGTCGAGGGGGACGGAGAAGGCGCGGGTGCCCAGGTCGTACAGCGCCTGGAGCTTGTCCTTGAGGGCCTTGCGGTCGGCCGGGTCGGAGGAGCAGATCGACTGGCCGGGGGAGACCGCGAAGGTGAAGCGCACGTGGTTCACCGCGGCCCGGTCCACCAGCTCGCCCAGCTCCGCGAGCTTCTCCGCCGGGTAGGGCTCGCGCCACTTGTCCCGGTGGTAGGGGTCGTCCTTGGGCGCGTAGACGTAGGTGTTGGCCTTGACGTCCCCGTAGAAGTCCATCTGGTCGAGGCGCTCGGCGTGCGTCCAGGGCTGTCCGTAGAAGCCCTCGATCGTGCCGCGCAGCGGCATCGACGGGAAGTCGCCGGCCTGGGCGCCGGCCACCTTCCAGCCGCCGCCGGAGCGGACGAACAGCTGACGCAGCGTCTGCACGGCGTAGAACTGGCCGGATCCGTCCGTGCCGCCCAGGACGACCTGCGCTCCCCGCCCGGCCCGCGCGACGCGCAGGGCGTAGCCCTCCGCGCGGCCGGGGACGGCCGTGTCGCCGAGTCCTGACGCGATGTCGGGGCGGGTGGCCGGGCCGAGCCGCACGGTGAGCAGGCCGGCGGCGGCCCGGGGGACGTTCCCGGGAGCGACGATGTCGACCCGGTCGGCGCCGTGCCGCTTCAGCTCGGCGACGAGACGGGCGCGGGCGTGGACGTCCGTCTCCGCGTCCGCCACGACGATCACCCTGCCCGTGACGGGGACGTCCCCGCCGACGCGGGACAGGGACTGGGGTACCGGAGTGACCGGCGGCAGCGGGCCGGCCGCCCGAGGGCCCGCCTCCACGGCTGTGGCCGAGGGCGCCCCGGCCGCCAGGCCGCTTGCGAGCGCGAAGCACACGCCGAGCGTCGCCAGGGTTGTCGTGCGTCTTCCCACGAGACCTCCAGAGTTGGGACGGACCGGGAAATCGGCTTGTGCGCAGAGATGGTGCCGCCTTCGACGGTAGGACGTAAGACGTATGGGGTCTAGACCTCTTCGCGTCCCGGCTTCACGCCGGCCAACGGACGTTCCCGTGCGGCGCCCGGGGGTGGCGTCCCCCGGCGGCACCCGCCTACCCTGCGTGCGGCAGTGGCCGAGGCCGCCGGCCCGGAGCGGGTGGTGGAGGAGGGCCGGACGACGCGAACACCTGGGGCAGGGCATGCAGTTCACCACCCGACCGACCCTCCAGGGCACCTTCGGCATGGTGTCCTCCACCCACTGGCTGGCCTCCCAGTCCGCCATGGCCGTCCTCGAGGACGGCGGCAACGCCTACGACGCGGCCGTCGCCGGCGCCTTCGTCCTGCACGTCGTCGAACCCCACCTCAACGGCCCGGCCGGCGAGGTGCCGATGCTGCTCGCCCCGGCCGGCGGGGACGTGCGGGTGCTGTGCGGGCAGGGCGTCGCCCCGGCCGGGGCGACCGTCGCCCACTACCAGGGGCTCGGGCTCGGCCTCGTCCCCGGCACCGGACCGCTCGCCGCCGCCGTGCCCGGCGCCTTCGACGCCTGGATGCTCCTCCTGCGCGATCACGGCACCAAGTCCCTCGCCGACGTCCTGAAGTACGCCATCGGCTACGCCGAGGACGGCCACCCGCCCGTGGAGCGGGTCGGCGGGACCGTGGAGACCGTGCGCGAGCTGTTCGAGACGGAGTGGACCACCTCCGCCGAGGTCTACCTCCCCGGCGGACGCCCGCCCCGCCCCGGAGAGCTGTTCCGCAACCCCGCCCTCGCCGCCACCTGGAAGCGGCTGCTCGCCGAGGCCGCCGGCGCCGGCGGCCGGGAGGCGCAGATCGAGGCCGCCCGGGACGTGTGGCGCACCGGCTTCATCGCCGAGGCCCTGGTGCGGCAGGCCGCCCGCCCCACCCTGGACACCAGCGGCGAGCACCGCACCGGCACCCTCACCGCCGAGGACCTCGCCGCCTGGTCCGCGACCTACGAGGACCCGGTGACGTACGACGTCGACGACTGGACCGTGTGCAAGGCCGGACCCTGGAGCCAGGGCCCGGCGCTGCTCCAGCAACTCGCCCTGCTGCCGGACGAGCTGCCGCCGTACGGCTCCGGCGCCTACCTGCACCTGCTGATCGAGAACTGCAAGCTCGCCATGGCCGACCGCGAGGCCTGGTACGGCGACGCCGCCGAGGTGCCGGTCGACGACCTGCTGTCCGCCGCGTACAACGCCGAGCGGCGCGCCCTGGTGGGCCCCCGCGCCTCCCACGACCTGCGTCCCGGCAGCCCCGGCGGCCGCACCCCCCGGCTCGCCGCCCACGCGCGCGTGGTGGCCGCCGACGGGCCCGGTTCCCGCCTGATGGGCGTCGGCGAGCCGACCGTCGCCAAGGGCCCCGCCTCCCCGGTGCCCGGCGAACCGGAGGTCTCCGCCGACGGCGGCACCCGCGGCGACACCTGCCACCTCGACATCGTCGACCGCTGGGGCAACATGATCTCCGCCACGCCCAGCGGCGGCTGGCTCCAGTCCAACCCCGTCGTGCCCGAGCTGGGCTTCCCGCTCGGCACCCGTCTCCAGATGACCTGGCTGGAGGAGGGCCTGCCCAACAGCCTCACCCCGGGCCGCCGCCCCCGCACCACGCTCACCCCGTCCCTCGCCCTGCGCGACGGCGTGCCCGTCATGGCGTTCGGCACCCCCGGCGGGGACCAGCAGGACCAGTGGCAGCTGCACTTCTTCCTCGCCGTCGCCCTGCGCGCCGAGGTGCGCGGCGGGCTCGACCTCCAGGGCGCCATCGATGCCCCGAACTGGCACAACGACAGCTTCCCCGGCTCCTTCTACCCCCGCGGCATGCGGCCCGGCAGCGTCACCGTCGAGTCCCGCACCGACCCGGAGGTGATCGAGGAGCTGCGCCGCCGCGGCCACGACGTCACCGTCGGCGACGCCTGGTCCGAGGGCCGGCTGTGCGTGGTCGCGCGCGACCCGGACACCGGCGTGCTCTCCGCGGCCGCCAACCCGCGCGGCCAGCAGGGGTACGCGGTGGGGCGCTGAGCCCATGGCCCCGGGTGCGGGCAGCCCATTTCCGCGCCGCCCGCACCCGAGACCGTCCCGGGCCGGGCAGGGGCTGTCGGTGGCGCGTGCTCTCATGGAGGAGTGATCGAGACCGACGCGACCATCGACGAGTTCCTCACCCGGCACGCCCACGACGTGGAGGCCGCGGTCCGCGAGGCCGCCGCGCGGGAGATCGTGCCGCGCTGGCGCCGCCTCGCCGCCCACGAGGTGGACCGCAAGAGCGGACCGCACGACCTGGTGACCGACGCCGACCGCGAGGCCGAGCGGTACCTGACGGCGGAGCTGCCCCGCCTGCTGCCCGGCTCCGTCGTGGTCGGCGAGGAGGGCGTGCACGCCGACCCGGCGTCGTACGAGGCGATACGGGGGGACGCGCCGGTGTGGATCGTCGACCCCGTCGACGGCACCCGCCAGTTCGTGCGCGGCGAGACCGGCTTCTGCACCCTGGTCGCCCTCGTCCTGGACGGAGTGGTGCACGCCTCCTGGACGTACGCCCCGGCCCGTGACCACCTGGCCACCGCCGTCCGCGGACAGGGCGCCCGCCTCGACGGGGAGCCGCTGCGCTCCGGCTCCCCGGAGGCCGGCCGGGACCTCCGGGTCGCCACCTCGCACCCCGACTTCACCAGCGACGAGCAGAAGCGCGCCCTGCTCGGCCTGCGCACCGACGGCGTGGCCCCGCGCCCCTGCGGCTCGGCCGGTCTCGAGTACCTGGCGGTCGCCCGCGGCGAACTGGACGCGACCGCGTTCAACTGGGAGCTGGCGTGGGACCACGCGGCCGGGGTGCTGCTCGTGGAGGAGGCGGGCGGCGCCCATCTCACCCGCGCGGGCACGCCGTTCGCGATCCGCGGCGGCAACACGCTGCCGTTCACCGCGGCGCGGGACGAGGCCACCGCGCGCCGGGTGGTGGAGCTGCTGTCGCGGGCGGTCTGACCGTGCGCGACGCGGGGTGGTGTGCCGGGCGGTGACCGGACGCCGCCCGGGGCCGTGCGCGGCCCGGCATATCCTGATCCCTCAGTGGCCGTCGGCTGACGAAGGAGTCCGAAGGTGCCGTCGATGCTCGATGCGGTCGTGGTGGGGGCGGGGCCGAACGGGCTGACCGCCGCCGTGGAGCTGGCCCGGCGCGGCTTCTCGGTGGCCCTCTTCGAGGCGAAGGGCACCGTCGGCGGCGGCGCCCGCACCGAGGAGCTGACCCTCCCCGGTTTCCGGCACGACCCCTGCTCCGCCGCCCACCCCCTCGCCGTCAGCTCGCCCGCCTTCCGCGGTCTGCCGCTGGAGCGGTACGGGCTCCAGTGGCTGCACCCCGAGCTGCCCATGGCCCACCCCTTCCCGGACGGCACGGCCGCCGTGCTGGCCCGCTCGGTCGGGGAGACGGCCGCCTCCTTCGGGCCACGCGACGCCGGCGCGTACCGGCGGCTCGTCACGCCCTTCCTGCACCGCTGGGACACCCTGGTCCGCGACTTCATGTCGCTGCCGCTGACCGCGCTGCCCCGCGACCCGGTCACCCTCGCCCGGTTCGGCCTCGTCGGCCTGCCGCCGTCGACCTGGCTGGCCCGCCGCTTCCGCGACGAGCGCGCCCGCACCCTCTTCGCCGGACTCGTCGCCCATGTGATGGCCCCGCTCAGCGGCTTCGCCACCTCGGCCGTGGGCCTGGTCTTCGCCCTCGCCGCGCACACCCGCGGCTGGCCCGTCGCCCGCGGCGGCTCCCAGGCGCTCTCCGACGCCCTGGCCGGACACCTGCGGGACCTGGGCGGCGTCGTGCACACCGACTACGAGGTCAAGCGGCTCGACGACCTGCCCCCGGCGCGGGCGTACGTCTTCGACACCTCGCCCACCGCGCTGGCCCGCATCGCCGGCTTCGGCGAGCACTACGCCCGCTACCGCTACGGATCCGGCGTCTTCAAGATCGACTACGCGCTGGACGGGCCCGTCCCGTGGACCGCCCCCGAGGCCCGCACCGCCGGGACCGTGCAGATCGGCGCGGACAGCGCGGAGATCGGCGCCGCCCTGCGCGCCGCCTCCCGGGAGGGCCGCGCCCCCGACGCGCCGTTCCTCATCACGGTGCAGCCCTCCGTCGTCGACCCCACCCGCGCCCCCGGCGGCAAGCACGTCTTCTGGGCCTACGGACACGTCCCGCACGGCTGGACCGGCGACCTCACCGACGCGATCGAACGGCAACTGGAGCGCTTCGCCCCCGGCTTCCGCGACCGCGTCCTGGCCCGCGCCACCGCGGGCCCGCCCGAACTGGCCGCGCGCAACGCCAACTACGTCGGCGGCGACATCGCCACCGGCGCGGTCTCCGGACTCCAGGCGCTGCTGCGCCCCAAGCTGTCGCTGTTCCCGTACACGACACCGCACCCGGCCGTGTACATCTGCTCGCAGGCCACCCCGCCCGGCCCCGGCGTGCACGGCATGCCCGGCCACAACGCCGCCAAGGCGGTATGGAGGAGGCTCCGACAGACATGACCCCCACCCTCACCCTCGTCCAGGGCGACATCACCCGGCAGAGCGCCGACGCGATCGTCAACGCGGCCAACTCGTCCCTGCTCGGCGGGGGCGGCGTCGACGGCGCGATCCACCGCCGGGGCGGCCCGGAGATCCTCGCGGAATGCCGCGCCCTGCGCGCCTCCCGGTACGGCGGAGGGCTCCCTGCGGGAGAGGCCGTCGCCACGACCGCGGGCCGCCTGGACGCCCGCTGGGTGATCCACACCGTCGGCCCGGTGCACAGCGAGACCGAGGACCGCTCCGCGCTCCTCGCCTCCTGTTACCGCTCCTGCCTCCGCGTCGCCGACGACCTGGGCGCCCGCACGGTCGCGTTCCCCGCCGTCTCCACGGGCGTCTACCGCTGGCCCCTGCCCGACGCGGCCCGCATCGCGGTGGAGGCGGTCCGCACGGCGGACACGGCGGTCGAGGAGATCACCTTCGTCCTCTTCGACGAACGGGCCTACGAGGCGTTCGCGGCGGCGGTCGACTGACGCGGGGCCCGCCGGCCGCGGGCGAGAGGAGCGCCGGGCGCCCTGCGGCACCGCGCGCCCCGCCCCGCCCCGGCCTCAGATTTTCGGCGGACGCCGGTCCGCCTCCGCCGCGTCGGCGACCGCCTCCGCCGCCGCCTGGGCCGCCCGTGCCGTGTCGTCGGCGGCCTTCGCCGCGGCCTTGTCGTCGACCGCGGGCTTCGCCCGGGTGGCCGGCGACGGGGGCAGCGACTCGCTGAACGCCTTCGACACGCCCTGCAGCGCCGTCGTGATCTCGCTCGGGATCACCCAGAAGTTGTTGCCCTGCCCCTGCGCGAGCTGGGGCAGGGCCTGCAGGTACTGGTAGGCGAGCAGTTTGGGGTCCGGGTCGTTGCGGTGGATCGCCTGGAACACCTCGTCGATGGCGCGCGACTGGCCCTCGGCCTCCAGGACCGCGGCGGTCCGGTTGCCCTCCGCGCGCAGCACCGCCGCCTGCTTGTCACCCTCCGCCGTGAGGATCTGCGACTGGCGCTGGCCCTCGGCGCCCAGGATCGCCGCCCGCTTGTCCCGCTCGGCGCGCATCTGCTTCTGCATGGCCTCCTTGATGGACTGCGGCGGGTCGATGGCCTTGATCTCCACCCGGTTGACCCGCAGCCCCCATTTGCCGGTCGCCTCGTCCAGCACCCCGCGCAGCTGGCTGTTGATGGTGTCCCGCGAGGTGAGCGTCTTCTCCAGGTCCATGGACCCGACCACGTTGCGCAGCGTGGTGACGGTCAGCTGCTCCACCGCCTGGAGGAAGTCGGCGATCTCGTAGAAGGCCGCGCGCGGGTCGGTGACCTGGAAGTACAGCACGGTGTCGATCTCGACGACCAGGTTGTCCTCGGTGATGACCGGCTGCGGCCTGAAGGAGACGACCTGTTCCCGCAGGTCGATCTGCGGGTGCACCCGGTCGATGTACGGGATGACGAGGTTGAGCCCTGGGGTCAGGGTCTTGTGGTAGCGGCCCAGCCGCTCCACGTTGCGGGCGCGCGCCTGGGGCACGATGCGCACCGCCCGGATCACCGTGAAGATCGCGATCAGCGCGATCAGCAGGCCGGCGACGAGGGAAGCGGAGATGTCCATGGCTTCAGTCCCGTGGGTAGACGATCGCGGTGGCGCCACTGATCTCGATGACGTCGACGGTCGTGCCGGGCGAGATCACCAGCGTTTCGTCGTAGCTGCGGGCCGTCCACTCCTCGCCGTCGATGCGGACCCTGCCGCCGGTGCCCGACACGGCCGTCAGCACCTGCGCGGGCTTGCCCACCAGCGCGTCCACGCCGAAGCGGGGACCCCGCGGGCGCGCCATGTGGCGCAGGGCGAGGGGGCGTACGAAGACCAGCGTGACGGAGGCGAGGACGGCGTACGCGACGAGCTGGACCCCGAGCGGCAGGCCGGCCGCCGCGACCCCCGCCGTGACCAGCGCGGCCACGCTCAGCATGCCGAGGGCGGCGGTGAGGGTGAGGATCTCCGCCACGGCCAGGACGGCCGCGACGATCAGCCAGATCAGCCAGGAGTCCATGTCGCGCCTCTTCTCACCCGGGGTGGAGGGCTTCGGCCGGCGCCGGCCGGCACGCGGAGGGACCGGCACCTTTGCCCCCACTTTACCCAGTGGCGGCCCGGGTGCCGAGGTCCGTGCACCGAGCATTCCCGCCGTACATGTCCGGCACGCCTCCAATTGGGTGATGACCCTTATGGCGCCGGCCCGCCCTGTCGGGCGAGGGTTCGAACGGCCCCCTTGATCCCGTTGACGCCGGTGCCCGCCGGGCGTGTATGTGCGCCTGTCCCGCCCTGCCCGGTGTGATCGTGATGCACAGCGTCGTCGGAGGGGCCGGGACACCGGCGACGGACGGACGGCCGAGGACGGTACGAGGAACTGATCGATGACCTTGCCCGAGCTGTACGTGACGCTGCTCATCGCGGGCACGGTGCTGCTGGCCAGCATCGCCGCCGCCCGCACCGCGCACCGGGTGGGTCTGCCCAGTCTGCTGCTGTTCCTCGCGGTGGGGATCGTGGCCGGCGAGGACGGCCTCGGCCTGCGGTTCGACGACGCCCAGCTCGCCCAGGCACTCGGCACCGCCGCCCTGGCCCTCATTCTCGTGGAAGGTGGTCTGACCACCCAGTGGGGCGACGTCCGGCGGCTGGTGGCGCCCGCCGGCGTGCTGGCCACCGTGGGGGTGTTCCTCTCCGTCCTGGTCACCGCCGCGGGCGCGCACTGGCTGCTCGGCCTGGACTGGAACGTGGCGCTGCTGCTCGGCGCGATCGTCTCCTCGACGGACTCCGCCGCCGTCTTCTCCGTGCTGCGGGCGCTGCCCCTGCCCCGCAGACTGACCGGGCTGGTGGAGGCCGAGTCCGGCTTCAACGACGCGCCCACCATCATCCTGGTGCTGGTCTTCTCCACCACCTCCGACGCCCCGGCGATCGGGGCCCTCTTCGGCAACCTGCTGTTCCAGCTGGCGGCCGGCGGCCTGCTCGGCGTGCTGACCGGGCTCCTGGGCGCCGTCGCGCTGCGCCACATCGCACTGCCCGCCACGGGCCTCTACCCCCTGGCCACGGTCGGCTTCGGCATCATCGCCTTCGCCGCCGCCGGCGCGGTCGGCGCGAGCGGCATCATCGCCGCCTATCTGTCCGGTCTGGTCCTCGGCAACTCCCAGCTGCCGCACCGCGCCGCCACCCGGTCCTTCGCCGAGGGCGCCGGCTGGCTGGCCCAGATCGGCCTGTTCGTCATGCTCGGCCTGCTCGTCGACCCCAGCGAACTGCCCGGCGCGATACTGCCGGCCCTCGTCGTCGGCCTGGTGCTGCTGCTGGCCGCCCGGCCCGTCTCCGTGCTGCTCTGCCTGCTGCCGTTCCGGATCCCCCTGCGGCAGCAGGCGTTCATCTCCTGGGCGGGTCTGCGCGGCGCGGTCCCCATCGTGCTCACCACCTTCCCGGTGGTGGAGGACGTGCCACACGCCCGCGAGATCCTCAACATCGTGTTCGTGCTGGTGGCCCTGTTCACCCTGCTCCAGGGACCCACGCTGCCCGCCGTCGCCCGCCGCCTGGGCCTGGTGCGCACCGACGCGCTGCGCGAGATCCAGGTGGAGGCCGCGCCGCTCGACGTCCTGGACGCCGACCTGCTCACGGTGAGCATCCCGGAGGGCTCCCGGCTGCACGGCGTGGCCGTCTTCGAACTGCGGCTGCCGTCCCCGACCGTCGTCACCCTGATCGTCCGCGACGGCGCCACGCTGGTGCCGGACCGCGACACCGTGCTGCGCGCCGGCGACGAACTCCTGCTCATCGCCACCCCGGAGACCCGCGAGGACACCGAACGCCGGCTGCGGGCCATCGGCCGCCGCGGCAAGCTCGCCCGCTGGCTGGGCGAACACGGCGCGCCGGAACCGGAAGGCACCTCCACGGGCCGCTGACGGCACGCCGGCCGTCCCGCGTCCGGCCGCGACCCCTCTGCCCTGCGGCAGGCACCGGTTCGTGTCAGGCCCGGGAGGGCCGTTGCCTCGGGGGACTGCCGGCCGCGATCGGGAGGCTGTGCAGTGTCAGCGCAGCCGGCGGCGGCAGCGGCTGGGTGGCCGTGTCGGCGCGGAACGACTGGAGCAGGTAGGCCACCAGGCGCCGGGACGCTGCACCGTCATCCGGCAGGGCGGCCACCAGAGCACAGTGCGCCAACAGGACCACGGCGAGGTCGGAAGGGTGAAAGTCGGCCCGCAGCGCGCCCGACGCCTGTGCCCTGCGCACCAGGGTCGTGAAGTCCCGCTCGGCCCGTTGCCGGGAACGGGCGTGTTCCGAGGTGCTTTCCGGGAAAGCCGCGAGGAACGCGGCCGGGAACCCGCGTTCCTCCCGCTGCAGAGCGCAGACCGTCTCGACCAGCTGCTGGAAGCCCTGCCACGGGTCGGGGGCGTCCAGAGCCTCGGTGAGCGCCCGCACGCAGGTCTCCATCTGCTGCGCGAAGGCGCCGCGCACCAGGGCGTCCCGGTCCGGGAAATGCCGGTACAGCGTCGCCACGCCGAGCCCGGCCCGACGCGCCACGGTCGCCATCGGGGCATCGATCCCGTGCTCCGCGAAGACCGCGCGCGCGGCGGCGAGGACGCGCTCCCGGTTGCGCCGGGCGTCCGCCCGCACCCCGTCCCGGGCTGTGATCCGAGAGGATTCCGCCGTCACTGTCTCTCGCTTCCGGTCCAAACGGACGATCGCGTCCACTCAAGAGCTTACGGTCAACGCCAGACCCCTCCGGCGGCGAAGGCAGAACGATGAACGACCGCATGATGAAGGCAGTGCTCCACGACCGCTACGGCGGCCCCGACGTGCTCTGCACGGCCCGCGTACCACGCCCCGAGCCCGCCACGAGCGAGGTCCTTGTGAAAGTACGCGCGTTCAGCGTCAACGGCGGCGAACTGGCAGCTCGTGCCGGCCGCCTCCGCCTCCTGAGCGGCCGGGGATTCCCCAAGCGCGTCGGCCTGGACTTCACCGGCGAGGTCGCCGCACCGGGCGCCGGAGTCACACGGTTCGCGGTCGGCGACCGCGTATGGGGGGTCCTGGGCCGCACCTCCGGATTCGGCAGCGCCGCCGAGTACGTGACCGTGCCCGCCGAGCGGGTCGGCCGGCTCCCCGACAGCCTTGACCCGGTGGACGCCGCCGCGCTGCCGGTGGCCACCACAGCCATCACCGCGCTTCGCGACAAAGCCCGGCTGCGCCCCGGCGAACGACTCCTCGTCCGGGGCGCGGCGGGCGGTGTCGGCAACGCCGCCGTCCAGCTCGGCAAGGCGTACGGCGCCGAGGTCACGGCCCTCGCCCGCGCCGCCAACCTCGACTTCGTCCGCGGTCTCGGCGCGCACAAGGCCGTCGACCACCGGACCGTGCGACCGGCGGAACTGGGCCGCTTCGACGTGGTCCTGGACACCGTGGGCACCGACCTGCGGGTCTTCAGGCGCCTGCTGAATCCCGGCGGACGCATGATCACCATCGCCTTCGACCCGAAACGGCCCGTGGCGTCGCTCGGCTACCTCGCGGCCGGCACGGTCCACGGACACGGCCGGGTGCGCTTCTTCAGCGGCAACCCCACGCGGACGGACTTCGACGACCTCGCCCGCCATGTGGCCGAGGGCAAGCTGAGCCCCGCGGTGGACACGGTCTTCCCTCTGGAGGAGACAGCAGCGGCGCACCGGGCACTGGAGGCGGGCGGGGTCCAGGGCAAGTACGTGGTCGAGGTCGCGTAGGCCCCTTGTGAAGGCGCTGGTCACAGCCACTGGAGCCCAGGCTTCCCAGAGGCGGCCCGTGGGGCTCTCGGGGTGTGGCGCCCACCTGCCCACGACGACCGGCACGGCGCCCGATGCCTCCCCGCCCTCCGTCCGGCCGGTCCCGCACTCGACGACACGAAGGCGGCGCTGTGCTTCCCGGCCGACGTGCCGGGATTCGAGCGGGAGGCCGCCGCGCCGGACGAGCACGGCGGGATCGGGCACGCGGAGCTGCGCCGGCCTGGCGGTGGTGCGCCGGTGTCCGGCTCGACGAGGCACACGGACAGCGTGCACGGGCGGATGCGGGCGGGCACCGGCGCGGTCCCCGTGGTGAGCGACGACGTGGACGCGGTGCGCCGGCGGGTGGCCGACGCCGGCGGCGATGTTCTCGAAGCGCCGCACGAGACCCGCTTCGGGCCGGGTGCCGCGGCGTACGTGTGCACGGTGCAGGACCCGGAGGGCGACTTGTGGGCCTTCGGCACCTGCTGCGGCCCCTGACCGGAGCGGAGCGCCGGGACGAGACCGGAGGACCCCGGCCGGTCGGGGCCGGGGTCTTCCGCTTCGGGCGTGCGGCGACGGGGTCAGTGGCTGCCGGCGAGTTCGCCGGTGAGCTTGCCGTGGAGGTCGGCGCTCAGGTCGTCCAGACCGGTGATCTCCACCGTCTTGCCGCGCTGGGTGTACTTGGTCTCGATCGCGTCCAGAGCGGCCACGGAGGAGGCGTCCCAGACGTGGGCGGCCGACAGGTCGATGACGACCTTCTCCGGGTCGCCCGCGTAGTCGAACTGGGTCACGAGGTCGTTGGAGGAGGCGAAGAACAGCTCGCCGGTGACCCGGTAGACCACCGTCTTGCCGTCGGGGTCGACCACGGCGGTGACCTCCGCCAGGCGGGCGACGCGCTTGGCGAAGATGACCATGGCGGTGAGGGAGCCGACGACGACGCCGACAGCGAGGTTGTGCGTGGCGACCACAGCCACCACGGTGATCACCATGACCGCGATCTCACCGGCGGGCATCCGCTTCAGCGTCGTGGGCGCGATGGAGTGCCAGTCGAACGTCGCGAACGACACCATGACCATGACGGCGACGAGCGCGGCCATGGGGATGTCGGAGACGACCGGGCCGAAGACGATGCACAGCACCATCAGGAACACGCCCGCCAGGAAGGTCGAGACGCGGGTGCGGGCGCCGGACACCTTCACGTTGATCATCGTCTGGCCGATCATGGCGCAGCCGCCCATGCCGCCGAAGAAGCCGGTGACGATGTTGGCGACGCCCTGCCCGACCGACTCGCGGGTCTTGGAGGAGTGGGTGTCGGTGATGTCGTCGACGAGCTTCGCCGTCATCAGCGACTCCATCAGGCCGACCAGCGCCATGGCGAACGCGTACGGGGCGATCGTCGTCAGGGTGTCGAGGGTGAACGGCACGTCCGGCAGGCCCGGCGCCGGCAGGGAGGACGGCAGGGCGCCCTTGTCGCCCACGGTCGGCACCGCGATGCCGGCCGCGACCGTGATGACGGTGAGGACGACGATCGACACGAGCGGGGCCGGGATCACCTTGGTGACCCTCGGGAAGAAGACCATCAGCGCGAGCCCGCCGATGATCAGCGGGTACACCGCCCAGGGCACGTCGTGCATCTCGGGGACCTGCGCCATGAAGATCAGGATCGCGAGCGCGTTGACGAAGCCGACCATCACGCTGCGCGGCACGAACCGCATCAGCTTCGCCACCCCGAGCGCGCCCAGGATCACCTGGAAGACGCCGGCGAGGATGACGGCGGCGATCAGGTAGCCCAGCCCGTGCTCGCGGTTCAGGGGGGCGATCACCAGGGCGACGGCGCCGGTGGCGGCGGAGATCATCGCGCGGCGCCCGCCGACGATCGAGATGACGACGGCCATGGTGAAGGAGGCGAACAGGCCGATCGCCGGGTCGACACCGGCGATGATCGAGAACGAGATCGCCTCGGGGATCAGCGCCAGAGCGACGACCAGACCGGCCAGGACCTCGGTGCGCCAGACCTTGGGGTCGTCCAGCCAGTCGGGCTTGAGGCCGCGCAGCCGCGCGGCGGGAGTCACAGCAGCAGAAGACAAGGAGGTGCGTACCTGTCGTGCTCGGGCACACCCCTCACGTCAGGCCGGGGGTGTGCGGGAAGGACGCGCGGGGGCCGGGCCGGCGCCCCGCGGACGGCCCGCGGAGCGGGCCGGAAGTCGAGGGGGTGGACGCGAGGCGGGGCGGCGCGCACGGGCGGCCGGGCGGCTCACATCCGGGGGCGAAGGGTCACGGCGGGCAGGCGGCGGCGATCGGCGTCATGGGCTCGCGCACGCTCTCTCCTGCAAGAATCGGGTCTTCGCCGGGGGCGTCGTCGGCCCCGGAACGGCAGCAGCGGGGCGGCCGAGCCGCCCTCACCGTCGATAACTCTACCCTAACGTTAGAGTAGAGGTCGGCGGGGTCGCGCGGGACGTGGCCCGCCACGAGGAGAAGGGCCAGGGACACGGGCGTGGACGGCAAGCACATGCAGATCGGCGAGGTCGCCGCGCGGACGGAGCTGTCCCTGCGCACCATCCGGCACTACGAGGAGACCGGCCTGGTCATCCCCTCAGCACGTTCCCAGGGCGGATTCCGCCTCTACACGGAGTCCGACGTGCAGCGGCTCATGGTCATCCGCCGCATGAAGCCCCTGGGCTTCACCCTGGAGCAGATGCGCGACCTCCTCGACGCCACCGATCGCCTCGACCATGCCGAGACGGCCGGCGGCGCCGAGCGCGAGGCACTCCTGGAGCGGGTGCGGGCCTACGAACACGACGCCAGCCGCAAGATCGAGGAGCTGCGCGTCCAGCTGACCCGCGCCGAGGACTTCGCCGCCACCCTCCGCGCCCGCCTGGACGCCGCACGCTCCCAGCAGGGTGCCTCGGTGTGACCTTCGGCCGTCAGGCAGCACCGCGCGCCGCGCATCGGCCCCCGGAAGCCGCCTGCCCGGCAGCTTCACGAGGCGGCGGCCCGGACGCGGAACGTCAGTCCGTCCGGGCTGGTCAGACGCTGCTCGCCGACGGGATCCGGCCCGTCCGGCATCCCGTGTCCCAGACCGCGTGCGCGGGCGGCCACGGCGTCCGGGTCGTCAACGGCGACGACGAGTTCCCAGCGAGGCCCAGGCTCCTCGGCGCCGTGTGTCGGGACGAAGTCCGCGCAGCCGGGGACGGTGCCGAGCACGTCCTGGTAGAAGTGGCGGGCCTGCTCGGGGCGGGGGCAGGCGAGGACCATGCGCTGTGGTGCGCGTGCCGAGGGAGACCATCGGTGGGAAGAGTGCGTCTGCCACAGGGAGAAGGCCGCGCCCACGGGATCGATCAGTGTGGCGATGCGGCCCTGGTCCCCGGCGTCGAACGGCGCGAGCACGAGGTGGGCGCCCGCCGCGGTGGCGGCCTCGGTGCGGGCTTCGACGTCGTCGACGGCGAGGTAGTAGGCGATGTGCGCGGGAGTGCCCGGCGGGTAGAGCGGCGAGCTGAGGTCGCTCACGCCGCCGATCTGATGACCGTCGGCGAATATCTTGGTCGCGCGGCGCCAGTCGCTTCCGTCCACGGCGAACCGCCAGCCCAGCACAGCGGAGAAGAAGGCTGCGGTGCCCGGCACGTCGTGCGTCTTGACGTCCATCCAGCAGAACTCGTTCAGCGCACCGAGATGAGATGACGGCACCTGCCGGCCCCCTTGCCGTGTCGACCAGCTGCTGTAGTAGCTGACCTGCTGTGTCCTCGGCAACCCGTTTGGGGCAGGTGGCCGTGGAGGAACGCCCGCCCCCCGGCGGCGATGAGCGCGGTGCGGGCCGGGGCGGACAGCGATGCGGCTCCCTAGTGACTGCGCTCGGACACCGCGCCGGAGGTCAGCAGCGGAAAGTGGTCGGCCGCCGGCGCGGCATCGTCCACTCCGAGGAGACCGGGGCCGGCCAGGCGGCGCAGCTGGTGGGCGGGTTCGCCCTGGGTGCGCTGGGGTCCGGACCGGTCCCACGTCTGGAGCAGGCCGTGCGGCAGGCACGCGGCCTCGGCCCGCATCCGGCGCACCACGCCGGAGACGACGGTTCATGTCCGGCTCGAACCGGCCGCAGGGGTTCGCCCGCGTCCGGAACAGGGGGACAGGGTCCTCCGGGCGGCGTCGGTGAGCATGCCGGCCCGGTTGACGAACAGGTGCCGCATCCGGCGCGGCGTCGCCTCGGACCCGCCGTGCCGCCGGGACGGCACGCCCGGCGGCGTTTGCGGGGCCGGGCGCCTCGGGGTGCCGGCCGGGCGGTCCGGGGACGTGTCGTCCCGCCCGGCAGGGCAGGCGTCGGGCGGGGACCCGCGGGCAGCACGGCGGCCGGGCGGGCCGGCGGCGGACGGCGGCCTCTCAGCGCGCCGCCGCGGTCGGCTCCTGGTCGTCGACCCGCAGCTCGGGCGCGGGCCGGCGCAGGCCCTTGGTGAGGACGACGAGGTAGACGACACCGATGGCCATCCAGCCGAGTCCCAGCCTGGTCGCGGTGGCGTCGAGCTGGGTGAGCAGGTAGACGTCGACGGCGGCGCCGGCCAGGGGCAGGAGCACGAAGCCGGACAACGAGGGGCGGTCGCCCGAGCGCCATTGCCGTACGGCGTAGGCGATGACGCAGACGTTGACCAGGGTGAAGCCGAGGAGGGCGCCGAAGTTGATGAACGAGGTGGCGTCGGCCAGGGTCAGGGTCGTCGCCAGGAGTGCGACCGCGGCCACGATGAGGACGTTCGGCACCGGAGTGTGAGCAGCTTGCCGTGCAGGCGTCCGAAGACGGGGCGGGGGAGGACGTTGTCACGGCCCATGACGAACATCAGCCGGCTGGTGCTGGCCTGGACGGCCACGCAGGAGGCGAAGCCGCCGAGCATGGTGAGGGTGTTCGCGACGTCGGTCTTCCGGGACGCCGCCGCGACCTACTTCGACATCCGCAAGGAGGCGATCGCGGCGGCTCGGGGCCGGCGGAACAGCTGCGGGCGTGCATCCGCAGCGGGGTGCCCTGGCCGGGGACGGGCGAACGGAGCACCCGGCTGCTGTTCGAGCTCTTCCCCGTCGCCCTGCGCGACGAAGCGGTCGGGCAGGCGCACCGGCTCTTCGTGGAGCAGCAGACCGAGCTGTACCGCCAGGTCCTCGCGCACGGCCAGGACGACGGGACCTTCACCCTCATCGACACCCCCCGGGCGCTCGCCCGGTCCTTCGTCGCCCTCGAAGACGGCTACGCCATGGACCTGCTGATCGGCACCGTGACAGCGGCGGACATCGAGGCGCGGCTGTTCGCCCACGCCCGCACGGTGACCGGCAACTCCGCCCTCGTCTGACACACGACCGGCACGCCCGCTCCGCCTCCACGCCACCCGCCTCGCAGCCGGCACCCTCCACACCGCCGACCGGCACCCACCGCCGCCCGGCAGGACCCGCGGTGACCAGGGTGAGCGGAAGGCCCGGCGTCCGCCCGGCGCCCCGAAGACCGCGGCACCGCACCGCCACGGTCCCCCGAAGGGGTGCGACGGGGCGGCCGCGACGCGGGCCACGGGCGGCGGGCCGGCCTCCGGTGCCGGCAGACGCCGCGTGACCCGCGCGGACTTCGGCCGTTTACCTCATCGGGTCGTCATTCCGGCCCGTCCGAACGTCCGCGTTCCTCTTGAGGAGGCACCTCCCGTCATGACCATCCGTCGTACCTGCCGGCGCGCTGCCGTCGTCGTCACCCTGCTTTCCGTTCCCCTGCTGACGGTGCAGACGCCCGCGCACGCGGTGGAGCTGCCTCCCTCGTGCCTGTCGGCCGTCGCCGAGGCCGAGGACAAGTTCCCCGTCCAGCAGTTCACGGTCCCCGACAAGGTCAAGAGCACCCTGCTGAACGAACTGGGCGCGCTGGGCGAGGCCGACCAGAAGGCCTTCACGGACCGTGCGTGCACGGCGTGGAACAACTGGGCCACCGCCAACGGGCCGGCCGTCGCGCGGGACCTGGACGCCAGCTACCAGAACGCCGGCGGCCCGGTGTGCAACAAGTTCACCACCGCGGCGATGGCAGCGTTCAAGAAGTACGCGCCCACCATTCCGGCGCAGACCAGGGACCTGGAGACCGTGGCCAAGAAGGTCTGGCGGAACGCCATGCAGGAGCTCTCCGCCCAGGCGACCAACGCCACCTGCCGGCAGTCCTACGACAGCGCGAAGACCGGCTGGTAGCAGGCCCCTTCCCCGGGGAGCGGGGCCGGCCGCTCCGCTCCCCGTCCGCCGAGTGGGGCCGGCCGGGCCACCGGGCCGCATGACCCGGCCGGTGCGTCGTCGTCCGGCGGACACCCCCCTACGTGTGAGGCTCCTGTGTCCGATGATTCCGCTCTCGCGCCGACCGGCGTCCTTGTGTCCCTGGAACCGGTCGTGGCACGGCTGCTCGACCGCCATCTCGATGCCGCCAGACCCTGGTTCCCGCACGCCTACACCCCCTGGAGCGAGGCCACCGACTACGACGGCCCGCTGGACGGCGAACCCTGGCGGGAGGGCCAGTCCGTCATGTCCGCGGCCGTGCGGGACTCCTTCACCGTCAGCCTGCTGACGGAGGACAACCTCCCCAGCTACCACTTCGTGATCGCGACGCTCTTCGGCCGGGACGGCGCCTGGGGCACCTGGGTGCACCGGTGGACGGCGGAGGAGGACCGGCACGCCCACGCGCTGCGCAGCTACCTGCACGCCCGTCGCGCCCTCGACCCGGTGCTCCTGGAGGAGCAGCGCATGGAGCACGTCTCGCGCGGATACGCCGGCCGTCATCCCGACGTACTGCACGGTCTGGCCTACGTCACCGTGCAGGAGATGGCCACGCGGGAGGCCCATCGCAACACCGGCAGGGCGTGCGGCGACCCACTCGGCGAGAAGCTGACCGCTCGCATCGCCGCGGACGAGAACCTGCACATGCTGTTCTACCGGGACCTCTACCGGGCCGCCCTGGACCTCGCTCCGGACGCCGCCGTCACCGCCCTGGCCGATGTGATCTGCGACTTCCGGATGCCCGGCGCCGCCCTGCCCGGCTTCCAGGAACGGTCGCTGCGCATCGCCGCAGCCGGCATCTACGACCTCGACGTCCACCGCGAGCGCGTGCTGCTGCCGCTGCTGCGCGCGCTGGGCGTGGAGGAGCGCACCGACTTCACCGCCGTCGGCGACCACGCGCGCGAGCGCATCGGTCTGCACCTCGAGCAACTGGGGAGGGACGCGGCCCGCTTCCGCGCGCTCTTCGCGAGGATGAACCTGGACGGCGCCACCACGGTGTGACCGCTCCCCGCACCACGGTCCGCTCCTCCACCGGCCCGGACCGCGTGCTCCCGGGCCCTGTCCGACGGCAGCGCCTACGGCTCGCGGGACGGGCCCAGCGCTTCCCGCAGGTCCCGGGTGAGACTGCGTGCGATGTCGGGCCACTGGCCGTCGACGTAGAAGTGCCGGCCGGGATAGATGCGCTCGCGGACGCGGCCGTGGCTCAGATCCGCCCACGCGCCGAGGGCGTCCACCAGGACGAGGGTGTCCTCGCGTCCGCCGAACACACTGATCGGACAGTCCAGCGGCGCCTCGTCCTCGTGCCGGTACCGCAGATAGACACTCACCTCGCGCTTGAGCACCGCGTTCGCGCCGGACACGTGCAGCGCGCGCCGCGCGGTGAGTTCCCGGAACAGGGGCACCAGACGGTGCAGTGGCTGTGCCCCCAGCCCGGCGGTCATCAGATGCCACTGGTGAGGCGGGTGCGTGGCGGAGACGGCGAGCAGCGCCGGCTGCGGACGGGCCCGGCGCCGCAGCTGCCGCGCCGCCTCGAAGGCGAGGAGTCCGCCGCTGCAGTGACCGAAGAAGGCGAACGGGCGGTCGGCCGCGTCCCGGTCGACCACCTCGGCCAGCAGCCGGGCCAGCTCCGGGACGTCACGCACGGCGGGTTCCCGCAGGCGCCGTCCGTGGCCGGGCAGTTCGACGGGGCACGGCTCCACCCAGCCGGGCAGTTCGCGCACCAGCGGCAGGAAGAAGTCGGCGGATCCGCCCAGGAAGGGCAGGCAGTACAGGCGTGCCGCGGCGCCCGGGCGTCGCACGGTACCCGAGGTCCACGGGCAGGGGGCCGTGGTTTTCGTGCCGTCGTACGCGATCACCTCGGAGGGTCCTTCCGGTCGTTCTGACGGGGGCGGGGACCGCCGCGGGGACAGCGGTCCGGTGCGCCCGGCGCCCGGGCCCGCGGGGCGGACCCGGGCGCCGGGGACTCCTCACGGCCGTGCGGTGGCTGCGGCGTCCTGCCGGGCGCCGGTCTGCTGGGCCGGCAGGGCCGCGGCGACGGCCCGGGACGCGTACTGCCCGAGGACCAGGTCGGCCAGCGCGGTCAGGGTGGGGTTGGCGACCGCCTCGATGGTGGGGATCTCACAGTCGAAGTGGCGCTGCACCAGGACCGCGAGTTCGGCCGCCATCAGCGAATCCATGCCCAGTTCGCCCAGCGGCCGCTCAGCCGGCACCCGTTCCGGCGTGGTCTGCAGGACGATGGCGGCCAGCTCCGCCAGTGCCCTCAGCGCCAGGGGACGAGCCTCCTGCGGTGGCAGGGCGGTCAGTTGCCGGCGCAGGTCGCCGCCGCTGTGCCCGGCCACCTGCTCCGCGGGCGCGAGGACCGGGCTCAGACGGGGGGCGTCCGCCGCGGGGCAGAACGAGCGCAGCGCGTCCCACGTCATCCGGCCCACGGCGACGACCTCGGCCGGCTCCGCGAGGAGCCGGCCCAGGCGCGCGTGCGCCTCGCGGGGGGCCAGCAGCCCCATGCCCTTGCTCTCCAGCATTTCGTTCAGGTCCAGCCGCGCCACGTAGCCGACCTCGTCGATGCCGCCCCACTGCACGGCCAGCCCGGTCTCCCCCCGCCGGCGGCGCGCCCGGACGAGTGCCTCCAGGGCGAGGTTGGCGCCGGCGTACGGGGCCTGATGGGGGTTGCCGATGAGCGCGGCGGCCGAGGAGTACAGGACGAACAGGTCCGTCTCCCTGCCGCGGGTCAGCTCGTCGAGGACCAGCGCTCCGCCGATCTTCGGGGTGAGGACCGCCGCGACGCGCGCGTCGTCCAAAGCGGCGAGGGGGGCGTCGTCCAGGTGCATCGCGGCGTGCACGACGCCGCGCACCGGGTGTCCGCGGTCGTCGGCGTCCTGGAAGACGGTGCGCATCGCCTCGATGTCGGCCGCGTCGGCGGTGTACGCCGTGGCCCGCACGCCCTGGGCACGCAGGTCCTCCAGCATCTCCGCGGCGCCGGGGGTCCGTCCGCCCCGGCGCCCCACCAGGGCGAGGTGGCGGGCACCGCGCTCGGCGAGCCAGCGCGCGGTGCTCGCGCCGAAGCCGCTGAGCCCGCCGGTCACCAGATAGGTGCCCTGCGGGTCGAGCGGCCCGCGCACGGGACACGGAAGGAGGGGCGGCGGCTGGTCGAAGGTCAGGACGAGCTTGCCGACGTGGTGCGAGTGCTGGAGCAACCGGAACGCCTCCGCGGCCTCGGCGGCGGGCCGCGCCCAGTGCGGAACCGGCCGGAGATCGCCGGCGGTGACGCCTTCGGCCAGCAGGTCGACGTGGTGCCGGGCCTGTTCCGGGTTCTCCAGGACCATCTCGTTGAGGTCGACGGCGGAGAAGGTCAGGGCACGTCGGAACGGGCCCAGGAGCAGGCGTTCGTTGGCGTGCAGGTCCCGTTTGCCGAGTTCCACGAAGTGGCCGCCGGGCTTCAGGAGTTCCAGGCTGCGGGTGACGGCCTCCCCGCTGAGGGAGTTGAGGACCACGTCCACGCCGCGTCCGTCGGTGGCGTCGAGGACCTGCTCGGCGAAGTCGAGGGTGCGCGAGTCGGCGACGTGGTCGACGCCGAGCAGCCGCAGCAGGTTCCTCTTGTGCGCTGTGCCGGCGGTGGCGATGACGCGGGCACCGACCCGCTGGGCGTACTGGACGGCGGCGAGGCCGACGCCGCCGGCGGCCGCGTGCACGAGGACCGTCTGTCCCCGGCTCAGCCGGGCGACGTGACCGAGGCCGTACTGGGCGGTGAGGTGGGCGAGCGGGACGGTGGCCGCCGCGGTGAGGTCCATGTCGTCCGGGACGCGGCCCACGGCCCGTGCGTCGACGGTCAGGTGCGAGCACAGCGCGCCGCGGGCGACGGCCCAGACCCGGTCACCGGGGGCCACGCGGGACACCTGCTCACCGACGGCGGTGACGATCCCGGCGCACTCGTAGCCGACGGGGTGTTCCCGGGTGCCGTCGGGGCCGGGCTGCGGCGGCAGCACGGCCTGCGCCTGGAGGACGTCCCGGTAGTTCAGACCGGCGGCACGGACCTCGATGGACACCTCGCCGGGGCCGGGCGGCGCGGGCGGCGGTACGGGTCGCCACACCAGGTCGTAGGCGGGGCCGGGACGCCGGACGCGCAGGGCGTAGGCGCCCGGCCGCGGCCGGGCGGTCGCCTCGGGCACGGCCGGGCGGTCCGTCACACGGGTCACGAACCGGCCGTGGCGCGTGGTGACGATCTCGTCCTCGTCGCCCGGGTCCAGCAGCTCGTTCGTGATCCGCCGCACGGCGTCCGCTCCGCTGCCGTAGTCCGCCGCGAGTCGCCGCACGGTGATCCGGGCGTGTTCGTTGGCGAGGGAGCGCGCCGTGCCCCAGGCCGCGGCGGCGGGGACGGTCACGGGCTCGGGCGCGGGTGCGGCGCCGTCGGCCGGGGCCACCAGCCACAGCGAGGGCGAGAGGGCCTGGGGCAGACGGGACAACAGCGCTGACGCGTTCCGCAACGCCGCCGTGTACCGCGCGGAGCGGGCGACGGCCTCCCGCGCGGTGGGCGTCGGGGCATCCGGGTCGGTGTCGGTGACCAGGACGACGGTGACCGTCGACGCCTGCGGGTCGCCGCCGGGCAGCAGACCGGCCCAGGTCCCGGCAGCGGCGTCCGGTCCGATGCGGCGGACCGTGCCGCCGGCCGTGGTCAGCGCCTCGGCCAGTCCGGCCGCCAGGTCGCAGTCCGGCTCCGCGGCGACGATCCAGGCGGACCCCTCGGATGCCCGCGGCAGCGGAGGCGGCGCGACGGCGCCGGGACGGTGGGCTCGCCGCGCGCTGAGCACGGAGGCCACCCGGGCCAGCCGGCCGCCGGCGTCGGCGTGCGTCACGTCGCCGAATCCGGTCTCCCGCAGCAGCTCACGCCAGCGTGCTTGCGGCAGCAGCGGGGTGCGGGGGCGTTCCGCGAGGTCGGTGCGGTTCCAGAAGCTCTTCAGCACCCCGAACACCAGGGCGCAGGCCGCGGTGTCGTGCATCTCCTGCACCAGCAGGTGGCCGCCGTCCGCGAGCAGGAAGGACAGTCCGCCCAGCGCGGCCCGGACGTCCTCGGTGGCGTGCAGGACGTTGGAGGCGAGGACGAGGTCGAACGACCCTTCCGCGCAGCCCTGCTCCCGCGGGTCGCGGTTGAGGTCCAGCGTCCGGTACTCGATGAAGTCGTGGGCGGCGAGCCGGGCCCGGGCCCGGGGGAAGAAGGACTCCGAGACGTCGGTGAAGACGTACTGGGTGCGTCCGCGCGGCAGGTGGGGCGTCACCACCCGGGTGGTGGCGCCGGTGCCGGCGCCGACCTCCAGCACACGCAGCGGGCGGTCGGCGGGCCATGCTTCGGCCAGGGCGCGCACGCAGGACCGGATGGCGCGGTGGGCGGCCTCGGACTGGAGCGAGGAGGTGTACAGCTCCTCGGTCAGGTGCCGGCCGGACTCGGAGAACAGCAGTTCCAATGGGTCGCAGCGCCCCGTCAGGATGTCCGGAAGCCGCTGACCGCACATGCCGTACGCGGCCAGCTCCGGGCCGCGCCGCAAGGGCCCGGCCGCCAGGGACCGCACCGTCTCCCCGGGACGGCCCGGAGAGAGGATCCGGCAGGCGGACCCGGAGCGGAAGGCGTCCGCGCCCGCCACAAGACCGTGCTCCTCGGCCACCTCCAGCAGGACGCCGAGCAGCGGTTCGTACTCGGGCAGGACCCCGGCACCGCTCAGCCCGGCCCAGGTGAACCGCTCCCCGCCCGGCAGGATCTCCTCGACGGCGCGTACCGCGAAATGCGCCGTCATCCGCTTCAACGCGTCCACGACCGCCAGCCCCCGGCGCGCCTCGGACTCGGACAGGACCACGACCGGCGACGTCGCGGACGCCGCTCCGTCGGCACGCGGGCGGAGCGGCGGGACCGCCGCGCCGGCGTGGCCCGGGCGCGGGGCGGCGCGCAGTTCGGTGACGTACTCGCCGACCGCCGGCCCGGCCCCGGTGTCGAAGCGGCGCAGCCGACAGCCGAGGAGCTCCACGCAGACCGTGCCGTCCTCGTCGAGGACGGTGACGTCCCAGACGACCTCGGCGGCGGTGGCGGACCGCTCGCGTACCCGCACGTGTCCGGTGACGGCCGGGGGCCGCCAGGCGCGGACCGTGTCGACGGCCGCGGGCAGGAACGTCAGACCCTCCGTGCCGTCCAGCAGCACGGCACCGGTCTGGAGGGCGCCGTCGAGGATCGCGGGGTGCGCCAGGTAGCCCTCGGTGTCGAGGTGGTCGGCGCGGTAGTGGGCCACCGCCTCGCGGCCGTCGGTGCGGACGCGGTCGAGCACGCGGAAGCGGGGTCCGTAGTCCAGGCCGCCGCGGCGGGCCCGGTCGTACACCTCGTCCGCCCCGGCGTCGTGCGGGAACTGCCGGTGCGGCGTGCCGTCGAGGGCTTCGGGGGCCCGGCCGAGCAGGCGTCGCACCCGGCCGCGGGCGTGGAGCCGCCAGGGCTGCCCGGGGCCGCCGGCCCGGCTCGCCACGCGCACCACCCCGTCCTCGTCGGACAGGGAGGTGTGCAGCCAGACGTTCATGTCCGGGTCCTTCCAGGGCAGGGTGAGCGGCCGGAAGGTCAGCGCGGTGACCTCGACGGGCCCGTCGAGGACCCGGCTCCCGGCCGCCAGGGCCGCCTCGACGTACCCGGCGGCCGGCATCAGCACCGCGCCGCCCACCTTGTGGTCGGCCAGCCACGGCAGCCGGACCGGGTCGAGGCGCTGGTGCCAGCCCGGTTCCAGGGCGGCGGCCCGTTCGCCGAGCAGGGGGTGGTCGAGGGTGCCGTCCCCGCAGGTGCGGGTCCAGGTCGCGGCCGGCGGCATCGGGTGGGGCTCGCGCCGCCAGGCGTGCGGGGGCAGGTCGACGACCTTTCCGGGCACGGGGAAGAACGCCGTCCAGTCCCCGGCCCCGGCGGCCAGAACGCCGCCGACGGTCTCGTCCAGCGCGTCCGCGCCCGGCCGGCTGCGGCGCAGGGTGGGCAGGACCGCGGCCGGCACCCGTGCCGTCCCGGCGGCCCGCCGCAGATAGGCCGCGAGCACCGGGTGCGGGCCGATCTCGACGAGTGCGCCGCAGCCCTCCTCCAGCGCCGCGGCGGCGGCTTCGGCGAACAGCACGGGGCGCCGCAGGTTGCGCCACCAGTACCCGGCGTCCAGGCCGGTGCCCTCCTGGCCGTGCCGGAGTCCGCCGGTGACGGTGGAGGCGAAGGGCAGCCGCAGCGCGCCCGGGCGCAGGTCGGCCAGTGCCGCCTTCATGGGCTCGGCGAGCGGGTCCATGAGCCGGCTGTGGAAGGCGTAGTCCAGTTCCAGCGGGCGGAAGAAGACGTCACGGTCGGCCAGGTGGTGGCCCAGCTCCTTCAGCGCCTCCTCGTCGCCGCTGACGGTGACGTCGCGCACGCTGTTGACGGCGGCGATCTCCAGTTTCCCGCCGTACGGCAGGAGCAGGACGCGGGCCTCCCGCTCCGGCAGGCCCACCGCCGCCATCCGGCCGCTGCCGGCGGTGGTGCCCTGGAGCCGGCTGCGCTCGGCCACCACCCGGGCAGCGGCGGGCAGGTCCAGCGCGCCGGCGACGCGGGCGGCGGCGATCTCCCCGACGCTGTGCCCGAGGACGACGTCCGGGCGCACCCCCTGTTCGGCCAGCGCGGCGACGAGGCCCAACTGGAGCGCGAACAGGGCCGGTTGCGCGATCTCCGTGCGGTCCATGCGGGAGTGCGCGCCCGGTGCGGCCAGTTCCTGGGCCACCGACCAGCCGAGCAGCGGGGTCAGGGCGGCGTCGGCCTCCGTCACGGCGGCGCGGAACGCGGGCACCGCGGCCATGAGGCCGGCGCCCATGCCGTGCCACTGCGACCCGTTGCCGGAGAAGGCGAACACCACCCTGCCGCTTGTGGCCCGGTCGGTGACGGGCGGTGGCGGAACGGCCGGGGAGGCCGCCCGTTCCCGCAGCCGGTCGGCGGCCTGCTCCGGGGTGCGGGCCAGCACCACCGCGCGGTGCGGGTGGAGGCGCCGTCGGCGGCAGGCGGTCCAGGCGGTGTCGTAGAAGGCGTCCGCGCCGACGGTCTCCAGGTGGTCGGCCATCCGGTGCACGGCGGTCGTCAGGGCGTCCTCGGTGTGGGCCGAGACCAGCACGGGCAGCGCCGTGCCCTCCGGCCGGGCGACGGCCCCCTCCGCCGGGACGGGGTCGGGCGGCGCTTCGAGCAGGACGTGGGCGTTGGCCCCGCCGAACCCGGCGGAGGCGACCCCCACCACGCCACGGCCCTCACAGGGCGGCACCGGCCTGGCGGTGACGGCCGGTTCCAGTCCGAGCCCGGTGAAGTCGATGTCGGTGGCGAGCGGTTCGGCGTGCAGGGTGGCGGGGATGTGCCGGTGCCGCAGCACCAGGCACGCCTTCAGCAGGCCGGGCATGCCCGAGGCCGCCTCCAGGTGCCCCAGGTTGCTCTTGACCGATCCGATGGGCAGCGGCCCCCGGGTACGGGCGGCGGCGAGCGCCTGTCCCACGGCCCGGCACTCGGCGCGGTCCCCGGCCTGCGTGCCGGTGCCGTGCGCCTCGAAGTACACCAGTTCGTCGGGAGAGACTCCGGCGTCCCGGTAGAGCGTGCGCAGCAGTTCCTCCTGTGCCTCGCTGCTGGGCAGGGCCATCCCCTGGGTGCGTCCGTCACTGCTGACGCCGGTGGCCCGGATCACCGCGCGCACCCGGTCGCCGTCGGCGAGGGCGTCGCCGAGCGGTTTGAGGACGACCAGTCCGCCGCCCTCCGCCCGTACGAAGCCGTCGGCGGCGGCGGAGAAGGCCCGGCACCGGCCGGTCGGGGACAGCATCGAGGCCTTGGCGAACCCGATGTAGGGGTGGGGGTCGAGCAGCAGGCCGATGCCGCCCGCGAACGCCATGCGGCTGCGGCCGGCGCGCAGCGCCTCGCAGGCCTGGTGCACCGCCGTCAGGGCCGACGAGCAGGCGGTGTCGACGGTCATGCTCGGGCCGCGCAGGTCGAAGACGTGCGACAGCCTGTTGGCGACGATGGAGTTCGCCCCGCCGGTCATCGTGTAGGCGTCCGTCTCGTCCGGCAGGGCGCCCATCATCGCGAGGGCGGACGAGCCGGCGCAGCCGACGAAGACGGCGGTGTCCGACCCCGCGATCCGGTCGGCGTCCATCCCGGCGTCGTCCAGCGCCTCGACCGCCATCTCCAGCAGCAGCCGCTGCTGCGGGTCCATGCGGGCGGCCTCGCGCGGGGAGATGCCGAAGTAGGCGGCGTCGAACCGGTCGTAGTCCTGGAGGAATCCGCCGGCGACGGTGTAGGTCTTGCCGGGCCGGTGGGGGTTCCGGTCGAGGTACCGGGAGGCGTCGAAGCGGTCCGGGGGCACCTCGGTGACCAGGTCCCGGCCCTCGCTCAGGGCCGCCCACAACTCGTCCGGTGAAGTGATGCCGCCGGGCAGGCGGCAGGCGGCTCCGACGAGGGCGACGGGCATGTCGTGCCGTGGGGAAGGCGGCGTGCGCAACACGGTCTCCTTGCGGTCGTGGTGAGGGGAGGGGGCGGCGGTCCCTGAGGCGCCGGTCAGTGCAGGGCCGCCGCGACGTAGTCCCGGTCGACGACGGGCCGGCCGGGACAGGCGAGTCCGAGCCGGGCCAGGTGGGCGTCCTCGTAGGTGCGGGAGAACGACAGCCAGTAGGCGTACGCGGGAAGCGTGTGCCGCACGTCCTGTGGTCCCGGCAGGGAACGCCAGGTGGTGTCCACGGGGACGCCGAAGTGACCGCCGAGAGCCGCGATCACCTCGGTCATGGGGAGGTTGCGGCGGTTGACGACGTGGTAGACGCGCGGCTGGTCGCCGGTGTGCCGGGCGGCAGCCTCCGCCATCGCGTACGCGGCGTGCTCGACCGGCAGGACATTGGTGCCGGCGCCCGCGGGCACCGGCAGGGGCACCGGCCCGGGTGTCCTGACGAGTCCGGGGTGCCGGCGGAGCACGGCACCGACCTGCCTCGCGAGCACCTGAAGGGGGTGGCGGGGGCGGTCGGGGTGCGCGGGGCGGTGGGTGGCCAGGCAGCTGGGGCGGAAGACCAGGGCCCGGCCGCCGTGTTCGCGGACCCAGCGGTGGACGAGGCCCTCGGCCTCGAACTTCGACTGCTCGTAGGGAGTGTTGAAACCGAAGGGGGCGTCCAGCTCCTTCTCCTCGACGATCCCGTCGGGACGGGCCCCCGCCACGGCGACCGTGCTGACGTGGCACAGCAGGGGCTCCCGTTCCCCGGCCGTCAGCAGCCGCAGCACGTGCCGGGTCCCGTCGACGTTGGTCCGCCGCGCCTGCTGGAGGGACGCGCCGAAGGAGATGTCGCCCGCACAGTGCCACAGGGCGCCGACGCGGTCCGCCAGCCGCTGGAAGCGCTCCCGGCCCAGCCCCAGGAAGCCGTCCTCCAGCGTGATCTGCAGCGTCTGCAGGTGCGTGCGCGCCGTCCGCAGTTCCTCCGCGTCCGCGCCGCACGCTCGCAGGAACCGCTCCACGCGCACGGGCGCCGGCAGCGGATGCGGGCGGGCGAGCAGCAGCAGCCGTTGCCGACGCGCCAGCAACTCCCGTACCAGGTGCAGACCGAGGAAGCCGGTGGCACCGGTGACCGCGGTCAGCACATACGCCCCTGGGCACCGGCGTCCGGCCGGCCGGTGACGGGGCCGGACGCGATCGTCCGCGCCCGGGCCGGACGCGGACGGGGTGCAGCGGGGGGCATCGCACGGATCACGCGTCGGACAGTAGCCGAATCACCGCGCACGGTGACGCGGTCAGGGGACGTTCACTCTTCGGGGCGACCCCGGGGCCACTGGCCGGCAGGCGCCGCCACCGGGGGCGCGTCCCCCGGAGGGCCGCCGGTTCACCGGGGACGGGCAGCCGCCGGCCGGGGCCCTGCGTCCCGTTGGGCGGCCGTCCAGCGGGACGCGCCGTCCACACGCCGCCCTTTCCCCTCACTCCTTCGGGTCATCGCCGTCGGCTGCCTCCGCGGACCGGGGCCCTCGCACCGCCCCCGCGGCCGGCCGCCCTCGGGTATGACCCGTGCCGTTCCGTCCTTCCCCCGGCCGGCGCGGCCCGAGGAGGTCTCCGTGCCGCACGCGACCGCCGGCCGGCCGGTGCCCAGGACGCCGGGCCGCAGGACGGTGGTGCCCGGTCCGCCCGCTTCCGGGTCGGTCGTTCGGCCCGGTGCTCCGTGACCGCGTGAGGGAGGGGAGGCCGTGGGGCGCCGTCCCTGTCCAGGGGGGACCGCCGGCATCTGGCACGACCGGACCACCGGCGCCGAGGACGGACGGTCCCTGATCGCCTACGACCACTGAGAACATCGGGCTCATTCGTCTAGGGTGTGACGGGCCCCGTAGTCGCACCGTCACCACCCGTCGTGGTTCTCCTCCGACGTGACGTCGCCGCCGTGACGCCGCGCCGCCGGGGGATCCGGCGCGCCCTCAGTCCGCGCAGTGCCCTGTCGCACCGAGGAAGGCCACGGTCATGCCGCATCCGCACGTGTCTCCCGCCGCAGGTCCCGCCCGCCCCGTCCGGCCGGTGGTCAGCCGCCGCCGTCTCCTGGAGTCCGGCGCCGCCGTGCTCGGCGCCCTCGCCCTGTCCGCCCCGTACCGCGCCGCGCACGCGGCCGGCCCGCGCCCCGCGCCCGTCGACGGCCCCCCGGAGTGGAACGACTTCGGCGTCTTCCGGCTCGGCACCGAACCCCCGCACACCACCCTCATGCCGTACGCCGACGTGCCGCAGGCGCTCGCCGCCGACCGCACCCGCTCGCCGTACCGCCTCGACCTCGACGGCGCCTGGAAGTTCGCCTACGCGGACCGGCCCGAGGACCGCGACCCCGACTTCCACCGCACCGACACCGACGACCGCGACTGGGACACCGTCCCCGTCCCGTCGGTGTGGCAGCTGCACGGATACGACTTCCCGATCTACCTGAACATCACCTACCCCTACTGGGGCCCCAACGGCCGCGGCGAGGAGCCCCAGCCGCCCGCCGCACCGACCCGCTACAACCCGGTGGGCCAGTACCGCCGCACCTTCACCGTCCCGCGCGGGTGGCGCGGCCGCCGCGTCTTCCTCCACTTCGAGGGCGTGAAGTCCGCGCACTACGTGTGGATCAACGGCGAACTCGTCGGCTACGACGAGGACTCCTACACGCCCTCCGAGTACGACGTCACCGACCGCCTCCGTCCCGGCACCAACCAGATCGCGGTCGAGGTGTACCGCTACGCCGACGGCGACTGGCTGGAGGACCAGGACATGATCCGGCTGAGCGGCATCTTCCGCTCGGTCCACCTGTACTCCACCCCGCCCGTGCACCTGCGCGACTTCAAGCTGGAGACGCCGCTGAACGACACCTGCAGCGCCGCCCGACTGGACGTCACCGCGCACGTGCGGGCGTACGGCGACGACGCGGGCGGCGGCCGGTACACCGTCGAGACGCAGTTGTACGACACGCGCGGACACGCCGTGTGGTCGCGGCCGCTGCGGCGGACCGCCGACCTCACCGGCGCCGGCCCCGGCCGGGACGTCACCGTGCGGGCGTCCCGGGCCGTGCCCGACCCGCGGCTGTGGTCGGCGGAGGACCCGTACCTCTACACGGCCGTCCTCCAGCTCCGCGACCCGTCCGGCACGGTCGTCGAGACCCTCTCCCACCGGGTGGGCATCCGCGAGTTCGCGCTCAAGGACGGGCTGATGCGGATCAACGGCCGCCCCGTGTCCTTCCGCGGCACCAACCGCCACGAGATGCACCCGGCCCGCGGCACCGCCCTCACCCGCGAGGACATGGTCCGGGACATCACGATCGTCAAGCGGCTGAACATGAACTCCGTCCGCACCTCGCACTACCCGGACCACCCGCTCTGGTACGAACTCGCCGACGAGTACGGCCTCTACCTCGTCGACGAGACCAACCTCGAGACCCACGGCATCCGCGACCGCTACCCGGGCGACCACCCCGACTGGACCGCCGCGTGCGTCGCCCGCGCGCAGAACATGGTCCACCGCGACAAGAACCACCCCTCGGTGGTCATCTGGTCGCTCGGCAACGAGGCCGGCGGCGGCAGCACCTTCACCGCCATGCACGACTGGATCCGCTCGTACGACCCCACCCGCGTCATCCAGTACGAGGGCGACGACCGGCCCGGCATCAGCGACATCCGCTCCCGGATGTACGAGAGCCCCGGCCGCGTCGAGCAGCGCGCCCGGGACACCGCCGACACCCGGCCGTACGTGATGATCGAGTACTCCCACGCGATGGGGAACTCCAACGGCAACTTCAAGAAGTACTGGGACGTCGTGCGCCGGCACGACGTCCTCCAGGGCGGCTGGATCTGGGACTTCGCCGACCAGTCCCTCCGCACCCCCGTCCCCGAGCGCGTCCTGCTCACCGAGTCGGGGCCTGCCGCGCTGCGCGGCGAGATCCTCGCCACGCGCGGCCGCCTCGACCGGGACCAGGGCCTGTCCGGCATCACCGTCTTCGAACGCCACGACAGCCTCGACCTCACCGGTTCCCTCACCCTGGAGGCGTGGTTCACCCCCGGCGTGCCCGGCTACCACCAGCCGATCGTCGCCAAGGGCGACACCCAGTACGCGCTCAAACAGACCGACCGCAGGGTGGAGTTCTTCATCCACTCCGACGGCCAGTGGATCGCCGTCAACTGGCCCGTGCCGGACGACTGGAGCGGCAGAGAGCACCATGTCGCGGGCGTGTTCGACGCCGACGCCGGCACCCTCACCCTGCACGTCGACGGCGCGGTCCGCGCCACCCGCGCCACCGACCGCCGGCCGACCGGCAACACCGCCCCGCTGTCCCTCGCCTCCGACGCGGACGACCAGACCCGGGAGTTCGACGGCACGATCCGCCGCGCCCGCGTCTACGCCCGCGCCCTCACCGCCGCCGAACTGGCCTCCGAGGACCGGGGCCCCGGCGACGACGGCGTGCGCTTCTGGTTCGACGCCGCCACCGTGAGGACCGAGCGGAAACGCCCGGAGGCCAGGACCTTCCTCGCGTACGGCGGTGACTGGGGCGACAACCCCAACGACGGTGCGTTCGTGGCGGACGGCATCGTCACCGCCGACCGCGGACTCGGGGGCAAGGCGGCCGAGATCAAACGCGTCCACCAGGCCATCGGCGCCGTCCGCACCCCCGGCGGCGGACCGGGCGCCGTCACCCTCACCAACGAGTACCTGTTCACCGGCGTCCGTGAATTCGAGGGCCGTTGGGAACTCGTCGCGGACGGTGAGGTGATCGGCGGCGGACGGCTCACCCGGGACCAGCTGGACGTGGAGCCGCTCTCCGAGAAGCGCGTCGAGCTGCCCGTGCGCCTGCCCCGGGACCCGGCTCCGGGCACGGAGTTCTTCCTCCAGCTGTCCTTCACCACCCGGCAGCGCACGCCCTGGGCCGAGGCCGGCTTCGAGGTGGCCCGGCACCAGCTCCCGCTCGACACGGACACCCCCGCGGTCGCGCCCGTACCCCTGTCCCGCGTCCCCGCCCTGCGGCACGAGGCGAACGACCGCGAGGTCCGCATCACGGGCGAGGGCTTCTCGGTCACCGTCGACCGCCGCACCGGCCTCCTCACCGACTACGAGGCGGACGGTACGCGTCTGCTCACCTCCGGACCGGCGCCCAACTTCTGGCGCGCCCCCACCGACAACGACCGGGGCAACGGCCAGCACCTGCGCAACCGGACCTGGCGCGACGCGGGCGCCCGCCGTACGGTCACCGACGTCACCGTACGGCCGCTCGGCGACCGCGCCGTCGAGATCCGCGTCACCGGCACCCTTCCCACCACGGTGGAGTCCGCGTACTCCACCACGTACACCGTCTTCGGCAACGGCGAGATCAAGGTGGACCACACCCTCCACCCGGGCGCCGCGAGCCTGCCGTACCTCCCCGAGGTGGGCACGCTGCTGTTCCTGCCCCGCCGCCTGGACCGGCTGCACTACTACGGGCGCGGCCCCGAGGAGAACCACTGGGACCGCAACACCGGAACCGACGTGGGCCGTTACTCCTCGACCGTGGCCGAGCAGTGGACGCCGTACATCCGCCCGCAGGAGAACGGCAACAAGACCGGCGTCCGCTGGGCCGCCCTCACCGACCGCAGGGGGCGCGGGCTGCTGGTGACGGGCGAACCCCTCGTGGAGATCAACGCCTCGCACTTCACCCCGGAGGACCTGTCGGCGGGGGTCCGGCACGACTACCAGCTCACCCCCCGCGACGCGGTGGTCCTGCGGGTCAACCACCGGCAGATGGGCGTGGGCGGCGACGACAGCTGGGGCGCGCACACTCACGACGAGTTCAAGCTCTTCGCGGACCGTGACTACGCCTACACCTACCGGCTGCGCCCGCTCACCGGCCCGGACCGGGCACTCGCCCTCTCCCGCCGGCCCACGGCCACCGAGTAACAGGGCACACTCACGGGAGCCCGGGGTAACCGGGCTCCCATGGGTGACATCCTGGTCGGCGCCTGCTCCTGGACGGACCGCCAGCTCGTGACGAGCGGCTGGTATCCGCGCGGACGGCGCGACGCCGAAGGGCGGCTGCGGCATTACGCCGAGCGATTGCCCGTCGTCGAAGTGGACTCCGGCTACTACGCGCTGCCGCGCCGCCGCAACAGCGAACTGTGGGTGGAGCGCACCCCGGACGGCTTCCGCTTCGACGTGAAGGCGTTCTCCCTGCTGACCGGGCACCCCACCCGCCCCGAGGCGCTCCCGGCCGACCTGCGCGGCCGGGCGCCCGCACGCGGACCGGCGGACCCCGCCCTGCTGGACGAGGTGTGGGGCCGCTTCGCGGAGGCGATCGGCCCGCTGCGCACGGCCGGACGCCTGGGCGCCGTGCTGTTCCAGTTCCCGCCCTGGTTCACCCCCGGCGCCCCGGCCGAACGGGTCCTGGAGGACTGCGCGCAACGCACCGAGGGGTGGCCGCTCGCCGTCGAGTTCCGCCACCCGTCCTGGTGGCACCCCGAACGCGCCGAGGAGACGCGGGAGCTGCTGGCCTCCCTGGACATGACGGCGGTCGGCACCGACATGGCGCAGGGCCTCACCGCCTCCCTGCCGCCCGTGGTCCCGGTCACCCGCCCCGCCCTGGCGGTCGTACGGTTCCACGGCCGCAGCGGCGCGTGGGGGAGGGGCAGCAAGGAGGACCGCTTCCGCCACGACTACGACGTCACCGAACTGGCCGCCTGGGTCCCGCGCCTGCGCCGCGCGGCACGGCAGACGGACGAACTCCACGTCCTGTTCAACAACTGCTGCGGGGACGCGGCGGTGCGGGCGGCGGAGACGATGCGGGAGCTTCTGACGTCACCTGCCCGGTGAGCCGTCACCTGCCCGGTGAGCCGCACCCACCCGGTGAGCCGCACCCACCCGCGACGTGCATGTCGGAAATCCGCCAGACCGGCCGCGCCCCGATGCCCGATCCTTGAGACATGCATCAGGGGATGTACACCGACACCGAGCGCTGCGTGCGCGCCGTGCGGTCGAAGGACGCGCGGTTCGACGGCTGGTTCTACACCGCCGTCCTGACCACCGGCATCTACTGCCGGCCCAGCTGCCCCGTGGTCCCGCCGAAGCCGGAGAACATGGTGTTCCACCCGAGCGCGGCAGCCTGCCAGCGGGCCGGGTTCCGCGCCTGCAAACGCTGCCGCCCCGACACCAGCCCCGGCTCCCCGGAGTGGAACCGGCGGGCCGACCTCACCGCCCGCGCCATGCGGCTGATCGCCGACGGCGTCGTCGACCGCGAGGGCGTCCCCGGACTCGCCGCCCGCCTCGGCTACAGCACCCGGCAGATCGAACGCCAGCTGTTCGCCGAGCTGGGCGCGGGACCCCTCGCCCTGGCCCGGGCCCAGCGCGCGCAGACCGCGCGGACGCTCGTCGAGACGACGGACCTGTCGATGGCGGACGTCGCCTTCGCGGCCGGCTTCTCCTCCGTCCGCGCCTTCAACGACACCGTGCGCGAGGTGTACGCGCTCACCCCCGGCGAACTGCGCGCCCGGACCCCGCGGGACGCCTCTGCCCGCGACACCCCGGGCACACTCACCCTGCGCCTGCCGTTCCGCGCCCCGCTCAACCCCGACAACCTCTTCGGCCACCTCGCCGCCACCGCCGTACCGGGCGTGGAGGAGTGGCTCCCCCACAGCCCTCAAGGCGTGGGCGGTGCCCCCATCGGCTCCTACCGGCGCACGCTGCGGCTCCCGTACGGACACGGCATCGTGGCGCTGGCCCCACGCCCCGACCACATCGCCTGCCGGCTCGCCCTGAGCGACCCCCGGGACCTGACCGTCGCCATCAGCCGCTGCCGCCGCCTGCTCGACCTCGACGCCGACCCGGTCGCCGTCGACGAGCAGCTGCGGGCCGACCCGGTGCTCGCGCCCCTGGTCGACAAGGCACCCGGCCGCCGGGTGCCGCGCACGGTCGACGAGGCGGAGTTCGCCGTCCGCGCGGTCCTCGGACAGCAGGTGTCCACGGCCGCCGCGCGCACCCACGCGGCCCGCCTGGTCACCGCGCACGGCACCCCGGTCGACGACCCCGAGGGCGGCCTCACCCACCTCTTCCCGACGCCCGGGGAGCTGGCCGCGCTCGACCCGGACACCCTCGCCATGCCCCGCACCCGCCGCACCACCCTCACCACCCTGGTCCGCCGGCTCGCGGACGGCGATCTCCGCCTGGGCCCCGACAGCGACCGGGCCGAGACCGGCGCCGCGCTCCTCGCCCTCCCCGGCTTCGGCCCCTGGACGGCCGACGTCATCGCCATGCGCGCCCTCGGCGACCCCGACGCCTTCCTCCCCACCGACCTCGGCGTCCGGCGCGCCGCCCGCGCCCTCGGTCTCCCCTCCACCCCGGCCGCCCTCACCGCCCGCGCCGCCGCCTGGCGCCCCTGGCGTGCCTACGCGGTCCAGTACCTCTGGGCGACCGACGACCACCCCGTCAACTTCCTTCCGGCCTGACGCACCCCGAGGACTCCCCTCCGATGAGACAGCACACCGTCACCGACAGCCCCTACGGTCCCCTGACCCTCGTCGCCGACGACGGCGTGCTGTGCGGCCTCTACATGACCGACCAGCGGCACCGCCCGGCGGAGGAGACCTTCGGCGTCCCCGACGACGCGCCCTCCGCCTTCGCCGAGACCAAGGAGCAGCTCGCCGCCTACTTCGCGGGTGAGCTCAAGGAGTTCACCGTCCCACTGCGCCTGCACGGCACCCCGTTCCAGCGCCGGGTGTGGGAGCAGCTGACGCGCATCCCCTACGGCGAGACCCGCACCTACGGCCAGCTCGCCGGCGTCCTCGGCAACCCCAAGGCCTCCCGCGCGGTCGGCCTCGCGAACGGCCGCAACCCGGTCGGCATCATCGTCCCGTGCCACCGGGTCGTCGGCTCCACAGGCAGTCTCACCGGCTACGGCGGCGGCCTGGACCGCAAGCGGCGCCTGCTGGACTTCGAACGCGGGACGGCCCTGTTCTAGGCGGCGATCCGCCGCAGCAGCGCCGGCAGCGACGTGCCGATCGGTTCCCGTACGACCTCGTCCGCCAGGGCGTCGTACGGCGTCGGTTCCGCGTTGACGACGATCAGGCGGGCGCCGTGGTCGACGGCCACCTGGGCGAGGCCCGCCGCGGGGTGGACCTGGAGGCTGGTGCCGACGGCGAGGAACAGCGTGCAGGCCTTCGCGATCGCCACCGCCTCGCCGAGCACCGCCGGGTCCAGCGCCTCGCCGAACATCACCGTCGCCGGCTTGAGGATGCCGCCGCAGTCCGTGCAGGGCGGGTCGTCCTCGCCGGCCGGCAGGCGGGCCAGGGCGTCCTCCATCGGCATCCGCGCCCGGCACGTGGTGCAGACGACGCTGCGCGCCGTGCCGTGGAGCTCCAGCACCTTGCGGTCCGGCATGCCGCCGAGCTGGTGCAGGCCGTCCACGTTCTGGGTGATCACCCGCACGGCCACCCCGGACCGCGCCAGCTCGGCGACCGCGCGGTGGGCGGCGTTCGGCTCGGGCAGCGCGGCGAAGGTCTCCTGCCGCATCCGCCACGACCGGCGGCGGATCTCCGGGTCGCCCATGTAGTACGCGTATGTCACGAGCTTCTCGGCGTCCGGGTCGCGGCGCCACAGTCCGGCCGGCCCGCGGTAGTCGGGGATGCCGGAGTCCGTGCTCACACCGGCTCCGGTCAGGAGGGCGACGAGGGGCTTGCTCATGCCACGAGGGTAGGGCGGACGCGGCACGTCCGGCGAGCGCATTCCTGCCGGGTCAGTGCACCCGGCGGCCGTCCTCCAGCTCCGCCGTGCCCGAACCGTCCGCGAGCACGTCCAGCGCGGCGAGGACCCGGCGGCCCAGGGAGCCGGGGAGGTGCGAGGTGATCTCCTCGCGCTCCACCAGCCGCCACGACAGCAGCTCCTCCTCCTGCAGCCGGATCGCCCTCAGCTCGTCCTCGCCGAGCACACCGCCGTCGTACAGGTACGCCACCAGCGGCGGGACGCCCGGCGTCCGCACCCAGTCCACCGCCAGGAGGCGCCCCAGCGGCCGGTCCAGGCCGATCTCCTCGGCCGTCTCCCGCCGCGCCCCGTCGCGCGGGCTCTCCCCGTCGTCCGACTCGATCGTTCCGCCGGGCAGCGCCCATCCCTCCCGGTAGTTCGGCTCGACGAGCAGCACCCGCCCCCGCGCGTCGCGGAAGAGGGCGGCGGCCCCGGCGAGGACACGGGGGAGGGAGGCGATGTAGGCGGCGAAGTCCTGGGTGTCCTGCGTGGTGGTCATGCGGGAAGGGTAACGGCCGTCGCGGGCCCCGCCGGGACGGTCGCGGTCCGCCCGCCCGGGCGCACGGCAGCACACGCCGTCCCAAGATCGACACGGCGGGCGCACGCGCCGGAGCACGGCCGGCGGCGCCACGGGCTCAGGTCTCCGCCTGCGCCAGCCGCAGCGTCCGCTCCGCCAGCTCGCTGATCCGCACCCCGTCGAACCCGAAGACCGCGCTGCGCACCGTGTCCTGAAGCGGCTCCTTCCACTGGTCCGGCACGGCCGCGGCCCCGCACATCACGCCCGCCACCGAACCGGCCGTCGCGCCGTTGGAGTCCGTGTCCAGACCACCCCGCACCGTCAGCGCGACGCTCCGCGAGAAGTCGCCGTCGCCGTACAGCAGACCGGCGGTGATCACGGCCGCGTTCGGGACCGTGTGGATCCAGCCGAAGCCCGCCGTCTCCTCCTCCAGCGTGGTGAGCGTGTCCTCCCACGGCAGCCCGCTCTCGTGCAGCGACGTCACCCGGCGCACCGTGCGCGCCAGCCGGCTGCTCGCCGGGACCACCGTCAGCGCCTCGTCCACCGCCCGCCGCGCCGTCCGCGCCGTGAACGCCGCCGCGACCAGCGCCGCCGCCCACATCGCGCCGTACACCCCGTTGCCCGTGTGGGACAGCACCGCGTCCTTGCGGGCCAGCGCGGCGGCCCGGCGCGGGGCGCCCGGCGAGGTCCAGCCGTGCACGTCGGCGCGGATCAGCGCGCCGATCCACTCCTGGTACGGGTTCTCGTACGTCGCCGTCAGCGGCGGCCGCAGACCGTTGGCGAGGTTCCGGTACGCCGCCCGCTCGGCGGTGAAGGTCTGCAGGTACGGCAGCCGCAGCAGCCACAGGTCGCCGACCTGCTCGGTGCTGAAGCCGAAGCCGTGCGTCTCCAGCAGGTGCAGGCCGAGGATCGCGTAGTCGACGTCGTCGTCCCGGCAGCTGCCGTGCACCCGGCCGCGCACGCAAGCCCGCCACTCCGGGCGCAGCGCCCGTGCGTCGTCCTCCGTCGGCGGGCCGGGCAGGTAGTCGGTGAGCGGCAGCGCGTCCGTCGCCCGCAGGTAGCGGTCGATGCGGTCCCGCGTCCACACCTCGCCCTGCTCCACCGGCTTGCCGAGCATGTTGCCGGCGATCCGGCCCAGCCAGCCGCCGAGGACGCGGTCGGCGAGCCCGGCTCCGTGGGTCACGTCGGTCGTGGCGGTCATGGGACCGGTCTACCCGTTTCCGGACGGTTGTGTGCCGGTCCACGGGCCGGTCGGGGCATGACGGGCCCGGCGCCCGGCGGTTAGGGTCGCAGCGGCGCGACAGGCCCCGGCACGGGCGCGGGGCCCGATGAGCGAGGGGAAGGCAAGTGGCGGACGCTGCAGGAAGAGGTACGTGTACGGCGCCGTCGGCACAGCGGGTGCTGGTCGCCGCGGACAAGTTCAAGGGGTCGCTGACGGCCGTGGAGGTCGCCGAGCGGGTCACCGCGGGGCTGCGCCGGGTCCGGGCGGACCTCGAGGTCGAGGCGCTGCCGGTGGCCGACGGCGGCGACGGCACCGTCGCGGCGGCCGTGGCGGCCGGGTTCGCACGGCACGAGGTGCGGGTCACCGGACCCCTCGGCGACGAGGTGACCGCGGCCTACGCGCTGCGGGACGGCACCGCCGTCGTCGAGATGGCGGAGGCCAGCGGGCTGCAGCGGCTGCCGGAGGGGGTCCTCGCGCCGCTCACCGCGTCGACGTACGGCTCCGGGGAGCTGCTGCGGGCCGCGCTGGACGCGGGGGCGCGGAGCATCGTGTTCGGCGTCGGCGGCAGCGCGACGACCGACGGCGGGGCCGGGATGCTGACGGCGCTGGGCGCGCGGTTCCTGACGGCGTCGGGGGATCCGGTGGGGCCGGGGGGCGCGGCGCTCGCGGAGGTGGCGACCGCGGATCTGTCCGGGCTGGACCCGCGGCTTCGGTCGGTGGAGTTCGTGCTCGCGAGCGACGTCGACAATCCGTTGACCGGGCCGAAGGGCGCGGCGGCGGTGTACGGGCCGCAGAAGGGCGCCTCGCCGGGGGACGTGGAGCGGCTGGACGCGGCGCTGGGGCACTTCGTGAAGGTGCTGGACGCTTCCGCGCCGGCGGCGTCGCCGGGGGCGGGGGCGGCGGGGGGCCTCGGGTTCGGGGCGTTGCTGGTGGGGGCGCGGTTCCGTCCCGGTATCGAGGTGATGCTGGACGTGCTGGGGTTCGCTTCCGCGCTGGAGCGGGCGGATCTGGTGATCACGGGGGAGGGGTCGCTGGACGCGCAGACGCTGCACGGGAAGGCGCCGGCGGGGGTCGCCGCGGCTGCGCGGGCGGCGGGGAAGGACGTGGTCGCGGTGTGCGGGCGGCTGGCCTTGCCGGCCGAGGTGTTGGGCGAGGCCGGTATCCGGCGTGCGTACGCCCTGACGGACCTGGAGCCGGACGTGGCGGTGTGCGTCGCCGAGGCGGGAGCGCTTCTGGAGCGCACGGGCGAGCGGATCGCCCGCGATCACCTCACCTGAGGCGTCCTCGCCCCCCGCCCTCGCCCTCCCCGTCCCGGGGGCTCCGCCTCCGGCTCCCCGCATCGGCACTGGCGGGCCTCGCCCTCGAACGCCGGACGGGCCGAGGGCGCCTGACGGCCGCCTTCGAACACCCGGGCCGGGTGGGCGGGCAGAAAAGGCGAAGGGCCCTGGACCCACACCGTGGGTCCAGGGCCCGTGAAGCCCGCGCGCCGGCGCTACGGCAACTGCGCCGCCCTCGCCTCGCGACGGTTGTCGCGGAAGTTGTTCACCCGCCGCGCCGTCGCGAACAGCGGAATCACCGCCCCCATCACCAGCTGCAGAGCGCACCCGGTCTGCAGCAGCAGCTGCCCGCTCGGCGCGTCGAAGGCCCATGCCGCCAGCAGCCCCATCGACAGCACGATCCACGACAGCATCGCCACGGCGAGGCGCCCCCGCGGCTTCGGGTACTCGACGCGGCTCACCATCAGCCAGGCCGTGCCGATGATCGCCAGCAGCGTCGCCACGAACGGCAGCTCGAGGAGGACGATCGACACGACCGTCAGCGCCCCGAAGGGGGACGGCATGCCCTGGAAGGTGCCGTCCTTCACCGTGACGCAGGAGAACCGCGCCAGTCTCAGCACCACCGCCAGCAGCACCACGATCGCCCCGACCGCGGCCACTCTCTGGTGCGCGTCGTCCGCGACCATGCCGTAGACGAGGACGAAGTACGCCGGCGCGAGGCCGAAGCTGATCAGGTCCGAGAGGTTGTCCAGCTCGGCGCCCATCGGCGAGGAGCGCAGCTTGCGCGCCACCAGGCCGTCGAACAGGTCGAAGACCGCCGCGCACAGCATCAGGATGACCGCGGTGGCCGCGCTGTGGCGGGCCATGCCGGTCTCCTGGCTGCCCTGCAGGTGCGGGATCAGGATGCCCGTGGTGGTGAAGTACACCGCCATGAAGCCGCACGTGGCGTTGCCCAGTGTGAGGGTGTCCGCTATCGACAGGCGCAGCGACAGAGGCATCTCCTCGTCGTCGTCCGCGTCGTCGGTCTTCGGCACCCAGCCCGCCTGGGTCTCTGGATCAACCACGGTCAATGCGAGTCACCCCAGCCACGGTCTTCTGGCCCACCTCGACATCGACCTCGACGCCCTCGGGCAGGTAGATGTCGACACGTGAGCCGAAGCGGATGAGGCCGATGCGCTCGCCCTGCTCGACCTTGGTGCCCTGGGGCACGTAGGGGACGATGCGGCGGGCCACCGCGCCGGCGATCTGGACCATCTCGATGTCGCCGAGCTCGGTGTCGAAGTGCCACACCACGCGCTCGTTGTTCTCGCTCTCCTTGTTGAAGGCGGGAACGAAGCCACCGGGGATGTGCTCGACCGACGTCACGGTGCCGGCCAGGGGGGCGCGGTTCACGTGGACGTTGAGCGGGCTCATGAAGATCGCGACGCGGGTGCGTCCGTCCTTCCAGGGCATGATGCTCTGCACCACACCGTCGGCCGGGGAGATGACGCGGCCCTGGGCGACCTCACGCTCGGGGTCGCGGAAGAACCACAGCATCCCCGCCGCGAGCGCGGTGGCGGGGACGGCGACGGCCTTGGCGGCGCCCGAGCGGCGGGCGCGCAGCAGGCTCACGGCTGCGGTGGCGACGGTCGGCAGAAGCCACGGCGAGGCTCCGCGCGCGAGGCGTACGCCGGCGAGGCTGTCGCGGTGTGCAGAGGTTTGGCTGTGGGGCATGGATGACCTTCGTAGCGGATGATGCCGCGCAACTGCGGGGGACGGCGGCTTTCCGGCGATCGTAGCGGCTCCGGGCCGCAACTGGGTAAGCCAGGCAACCAAGTCGGCGGCCGAAGAACGCATACGGGGTGTGATCCTCTTCCTCAAGAAAACACCCCGTATCCGGACATCTGGCCCCTGTCAACCCTGGAATCGATACTCTTCGAGCAGTCGGCGGCCGATGATCATTTTCTGGATCTCGGCGGTGCCTTCACCGATCAGCAGCATCGGGGCCTCCCGGTAGAGGCGCTCGATCTCGTACTCCTTGGAGAAGCCGTAGCCGCCGTGGATCCGGAAGGCGTCCTCCACGACCTCCTTGCAGTACTCGGAGGCGAGGTACTTCGCCATCCCTGCCTCAAGGTCGTTTCGTTCCCCGGAGTCCTTTTTGCGTGCTGCGTTGACCATCATGGCATGCGCGGCCTCCACCTTGGTAGCCATCTCCGCCAGCTTGAACTGGATGGCCTGGTGCTGGGCGATCGGCCTGCCGAAAGTGTGACGCTGCTGGGCGTACCGGACGCCCAGCTCGAAGGCACGCTGCGCGACGCCGCAGCCACGCGCCGCGACGTTCACGCGGCCGACCTCCACGCCGTCCATCATCTGGTAAAAACCTCGGCCGGTGACGCCGCCGAGCACCCGATCGGCGGGAACGCGCAGGTCGTCCATGATGAGCTCGGTCGTGTCGACGCCCTTGTAGCCCATCTTGTCGATCTTGCCGGGGACGGTCAGGCCCGGACGGACCTCGCCGAAGCCCGGCTCCTTCTCCACCAGGAAGGTGGTCATCGACTTGTGCGGCGCGGCGCCCTCGGGGTGTCCTTCGTCACTTCGCACCAGAACAGCCACCAGGGAGGACGTCCCGCCGTTCGTCAGCCACATCTTCTGGCCGTTGAGGACGTACGCGTCGCCGTCCTTCACCGCCTTGGAGGTGATGGCCGACACGTCGGAGCCGAGGCCCGGCTCCGACATCGAGAAGGCGCCGCGGACGTCGCCGGCCGCCATCCGCGGAAGGAAGTGCTCCTTCTGCTCCCGCGTGCCGTGCTGCTTCAGCATGTACGCCACGATGAAGTGCGTGTTGATGATGCCGGACACCGACATCCAGCCGCGGGCGATCTCCTCCACGCACAGCGCGTACGTGAGGAGGGACTCGCCCAGACCGCCGTACTCCTCGGGGATCATCAGGCCGAACAGGCCCAATTCCTTGAGCCCGTCGACGATCTGCTGCGGGTACTCGTCGCGGTGCTCCAGCTCGGTGGCGACCGGGATGATCTCCTTGTCCACGAAGTCCCGGACGGTGGAGAGGATCTCCTGCTGGACGTCGGTCAGACCGGCCGTCTGGGCGAGTCGCGCCATGGCTACTTCTCCTGCTCCCTGAGTTCCGGGCGGCCGGGCTGCTCGCCGCCGCGCTCCTTGGTGTACGTCCCGGTCGGCACCATCACCTTGCGGCGGAACACGCAGACCAGCGTCCCGTCCTGCTTGTAGCCCTTGGTCTCGACGTACACGATCCCGCGGTCGTTCTTCGACTTCGACGGCCACTTGTCGAGCACGGTCGTCTGGCCGTAGACCGTGTCGCCGTGGAAGGTCGGCGCCACGTGCTTGAGCGACTCGATCTCCAGGTTGGCGATCGCCTTGCCGGAGATGTCCGGCACGCTCATGCCGAGCAGCAGCGAGTAGATGTAGTTCCCGACGACGACGTTCTTGCCGAAGTCCGTCGTCCTCTCCGCATAGTTGGCGTCCATGTGGAGCGGGTGGTGGTTCATGGTGAGGAGACAGAAGAGGTGGTCGTCGTACTCGGTGACCGTCTTGCCCGGCCAGTGCTTGTACGTCGCCCCGACCTCGAACTCCTCGTAGGTGCGTCCGAACTGCATGCCGGTCAGGCCTCCGGGATCTCGAACGTCGACGTGCGCCGCATGCCGGCGGCGCGGCCCTTGCCCGCGATGACCAGGGCCATCTTGCGGCTGGCCTCGTCGATCATCTCGTCGCCGAGCATCGCGGAGCCCTTCTTGCCGCCCGCCTCGGACGTGTAGTAGTCGTAGGCGTCCAGGATCAGCTCGGCGTGGTCGTAGTCCTCCTGCGAGGGCGAGAAGACCTCGTTGGCGGCGTCGACCTGACCGGGGTGCAGCACCCACTTGCCGTCGAAGCCGAGGGCGGCGGCACGGCCGGCCACCTCGCGGAAGCCGTCGACGTTGCGGATCTGCAGGTAGGGGCCGTCGATCGCCTGGAGGTCGTTGGCGCGGGCGGCCATCAGGATCTTCATCAGGATGTAGTGGTAGGCGTCCGCCGGGTAGCCGGGCGGCTGCTCGCCGACCACCAGCGACTTCATGTTGATGGACGCCATGAAGTCGGCCGGGCCGAAGATGACGGTCTCCAGGCGCGGGGAGGCCTGGGCGATCTCGTTGACGTTGTTCAGCCCCCGCGCGTTCTCGATCTGCGCCTCGATGCCGATGCGGCCGACCTCGAAGCCCATCGTCTTCTCGATCTGCGTCAGCAGCAGGTCGAGCGCGACGACCTGCTGGGCGTCCTGCACCTTCGGCAGCATGATGCAGTCGAGGTTCGGTCCCGCGCCCTCGACGACCGTCACGACGTCCCGGTACGTCCACTCGGTCGTCCAGTCGTTGACGCGCACGACGCGGGTCTTGCCGGTCCAGTCGCCCTCGTTGAGGAACTTCACGACGGTGTGCCGCGCCTCGGGCTTGGCGAGCGGCGCGCAGGCGTCCTCCAGGTCCAGGAAGACCTGGTCCGCCGGGAGGCCCTGGGCCTTCTCCAGGAAGCGCGGGTTCGAGCCCGGCACCGCCAGGCAGGAACGCCGGGGGCGGAGGCGGTCGACAGGGGGCTGTGCGGCGGAGCCGCCCGTTGGAAGGGCGGTGGCGGGCGACGGGCGGGCGGTCATGCGGGGACCTCCAGGGGGTCGAGCTTGTTCGCGGTGCGGATCTCGTCGACGATGCGGCCGATGATCCCGGTGATGTCGAAGTCCTTCGGGGTGAAGACCGCGGCGACTCCCGCGGCCCGCAGCTGTTCGGCGTCACCGCTGGGGATGATGCCACCGGCGATCACGGGAATGTCCGTGGCGCCGGCCACACGGAGCCGTTCGAGCACGTCCGGCACCAGCTGGGCGTGCGATCCGGAGAGGATCGACAGGCCCACCGCGTGCACGTCCTCCGCCAGCGCGGCGTCCACGATCTGCTCCGGGGTGAGCCGGATGCCCTGGTAGACCACCTCGAACCCGGCGTCGCGGGCCCGTACGGCGATCTGCTCGGCGCCGTTGGAGTGGCCGTCCAGGCCCGGCTTGCCGACCAGGAAGCGCAGTTTGCCCACGCCCAGGTCCCGCGCCGTGCGTTCCACCTTCCGGCGGACCTCCGACAGGGCGGAGCCCTCCTCGGCGGCGACCGCGACGGGAGCCGAGGAGACCCCGGTCGGCGCCCGGAACTCGCCGAACACCTCGCGCAGCGCGCCGGCCCACTCGCCGGTGGTGACGCCGGCCCGGGCGCACTCCAGGGTGGCCTCCATCAGGTTCTCGGTGCCGCGCGCGGCCTCCTTCAGCTTCTCCAGCGCCTTGCAGGGGCGCGGGTGGTTGAAGGGCGGCTGGTAGCGGGTGTCGCGCCAGTTCCGCAGCGAGGCGATCACCCGGGCCTCGACCGCGGGGTCGACGGTCTGGACGGCGGTGTCCAGGTCGGCGGTGAGCGGGTTGGGCTCGGTGGACGCGAAGGCGTTGACCCCGATGATCTTCTCCTCGCCGGACTCGATCCGGGCCCGGCGCGCGGCGTGCGAGGAGACCAGCCGGGACTTGAGGTAGCCGGACTCCACGGCGGCCATCGCGCCGCCCATCTCCTGGATCCGCCCGATCTCCGCGGTCGCCTCGGCGACCAGCTCCTCGACCTTGGCCTCGACGACCTTCGACCCCTCGAAGAGGTCGTCGTACTCCAGCAGGTCGCTCTCGTAGGCGAGGACCTGCTGGATGCGCAGCGACCACTGCTGGTCCCAGGGGCGGGGCAGGCCCAGCGCCTCGTTCCAGGCGGGCAGCTGCACGGCACGGGCGCGGGCGTCCTTGGAGAGGGTGACGGCCAGCATCTCCAGCACGATGCGCTGGACGTTGTTCTCCGGCTGCGCCTCGGTCAGCCCGAGGGAGTTGACCTGGACGCCGTAGCGGAAGCGGCGGTGCTTGGGGTTCTCGATGCCGTACCGCTCGCGGGTGAGGGTGTCCCAGATGCGGCCGAAGGCGCGCATCTTGCACATCTCCTCGATGAAGCGCACGCCCGCGTTCACGAAGAAGGAGATGCGGCCGACCACGTCGCCCATGCGCTCCTGCGGCACCTGGCCGCTGTCGCGCACCGCGTCGAGCACGGCGATCGCGGTGGACATCGCGTACGCGATCTCCTGCACCGGCGTGGCCCCGGCCTCCTGCAGGTGGTAGCTGCAGATGTTGATCGGGTTCCACTTCGGGATGCGGGAGACCGTGTACGCGATCATGTCGGTCGTCAGGCGGAGCGACGGCCCGGGCGGGAAGACGTGCGTCCCGCGGGACAGGTACTCCTTGACGATGTCGTTCTGGGTCGTGCCCTGGAGCTTGGTGATGTCCGCGCCCTGCTCCTCGGCGACGACCTGGTAGAGCGCCAGCAGCCACATGGCGGTGGCGTTGATCGTCATCGAGGTGTTCATCTGCTCCAGGGGGATGTCCTGGAACAGCCGGCGCATGTCGCCGAGGTGCGCGACGGGCACCCCGACCCGGCCGACCTCGCCGCGGGCGAGGACGTGGTCGGGGTCGTAGCCGGTCTGGGTCGGCAGGTCGAAGGCGACCGACAGCCCTGTCTGGCCCTTGGCGAGGTTGCGCCGGTACAGCTCGTTGGACGCCTCGGCGGTCGAGTGGCCGGCGTACGTCCGCATGAGCCACGGACGGTCCTTCTGGCGCTCTGTCATGGTTCCGCCCGCCCTCAGACGTTCCGGAAGCGGTTGATGGCGTCGATGTGCCGGGCCCGCTTCTCGTGGTCGCGCACGCCGAGGCCCTCCTCGGGCGCGAGGCAGAGCACGCCGACCTTGCCCTGGTGGAGGTTGCGGTGCACGTCGTGGGCGGCCTGGCCGGTGTCCTCCAGGGAGTACACCTTCGACAGGGTCGGGTGGATCTTGCCCTTCGCGATGAGCCGGTTGGCCTCCCAGGCCTCGCGGTAGTTGGCGAAGTGCGAGCCGATGATGCGCTTCAGGGACATCCACAGGTAGCGGTTGTCGTACTGGTGCATGTAGCCCGAGGTGGAGGCGCACGTGGTGATGGTGCCGCCCTTGCGGGTGACGTAGACCGAGGCGCCGAAGGTCTCGCGGCCGGGGTGCTCGAAGACGATGTCGATGTCCTCGCCGCCGGTGAGCTCGCGGATGCGCTTGCCGAAGCGCTTCCACTCCTTGGGGTCCTGGGTGTGCTCGTCCTTCCAGAACTTGTAGCCCTCGGCGGTGCGGTCGATGATCGCCTCCGCGCCCATGGCGCGGCAGATGTCCGCCTTCTGCTCGCTGGAGACGACGCAGACCGGGTTGGCGCCGCCGGCCAGCGCGAACTGGGTGGCGTAGGAGCCGAGTCCGCCGCTGGCGCCCCAGATGAGGACGTTGTCGCCCTGCTTCATGCCGGCGCCGTTGCGGGAGACGAGCTGCCGGTAGGCGGTGGAGTTGACCAGGCCGGGGGCGGCGGCCTCCTCCCAGGTGAGGTGGTCCGGCTTGGGCATCAGCTGGTTGGACTTCACCAGCGCGATCTCGGCGAGTCCGCCGAAGTTGGTCTCGAAGCCCCAGATCCGCTGCTCGGGGTCGAGCATCGTGTCGTTGTGGCCGTCGGACGACTCCAGCTCGACGGACAGGCAGTGGGCGACGACCTCGTCGCCGGGCTTCCAGGAGTTGACGCCGGGGCCGGTGCGCAGCACGACGCCCGCGAGGTCGGAGCCGATGACGTGGTACGGCAGGTCGTGGCGCTTGGCCAGCTCGCTGGTGCGGCCGTAGCGCTCGAGGAACCCGAAGGTGGACAGCGGCTCGAAGATCGAGGTCCACACCGAGTTGTAGTTGACCGAGGAGGCCATCACGGCGACCAGGGCCTCGCCGGGGCCCAGTTCGGGCAGCGGCACGTCGTCCAGGTGGAGCGACTTGCGGGGGTCCTTGTCGCGGGTGGCGAGGCCCGCGAACATCTCCGTCTCGTCCTTGTGCACGGTGACGCCGCGGTACGACTCGGGGAGCGGCAGGGCGGCGAAGTCCTCCGGCGTGGAGTCGGGCGACTGGATCGCGGCCAGGATGTCCTTGACGGTCACGGTGTTGCCTCCGGCGACGGGCGCCCTGAGGGAGGGGCGCTGAGGGTTACGTCGGTGTGCTGCTGAGGGTGAGGGGTGCCGTCGGTTCGGCGGGTGGTGCTTCGGCAGCGCGTGGTTGCGCGGGAGGGTGCCTGTGACGCAGGCGTCCGGACGTGCGGGTGGTGGACCCGCCGGGACTCGCCCGGACCCCTTCAACGTATGGCACGCCGTGTCAGTCGGCAAGGCACTGCGTGCCAGAACTTGCTCTCAGGTGAAATCTTTACGCCTCAGATGAGCGATGATCGATCGAAGCGCCTCGGAAACACGGGTGAAAAGCGCCCCTGACATGGCAAAACGGCCACCCCGGGGGGTGGCCGTCATCACAGCGGTGGAGGGCGGTTCAGCGCTCCTTGAGTGCCTGCTCGATGGCCTGCATGACCTCTTCCAGCGGGGCGTCGGTGCGGGCCACCGTCACCAGCACCTCGCCCTGCGCGGAGGACGTGGCCGCCGGGGGCCGCGACGGGGCGGCGGAGCGCCGGCCCGCCATGATCCCGGTGCCGAAGGTCCTCCGCACGATCGCGAAGGCGTGGTCCAGCTGCGCCTCCACGTCGCCCTGGCCGCCCGCCCGCAGCCAGCGCCGCAGCACGTGGTTGTGCGCCGTGACCACCGCGGACGCGGCGACCTCCGCCAGCAGCGGGTCGTCGTTGGCGTCGTCGTCGTGCGCGTGCTCGTCGAAGTGGCCCAGCAGATAGCGGGTGAACAGCCGCTCGTAACGGGCCACCGAGGCGATCTCCGCCTCGCGCAGCGTCGGGACCTCGCGGGTCAGCTTGTAGCGGGCGACCGAGATGTCCGGCCGCGCCGCGTACATCTTCATGACCTCCTTGATGCCCCGGCACACCGTGTCGAGCGGGTGCTCGTGCGCGGGAGCGGCGTTGAGCACCGCCTCGGCGCGCACCAGGGTGTCGTCGTGGTCGGGGAAGATCGCCTCTTCCTTGGAGCGGAAGTGGCGGAAGAACGTGCGGCGGGCCACCCCGGCGGCGGCCGCGATCTCGTCGACGGTGGTCGCCTCGTACCCCTTGGTCGCGAACAGCTCCATCGCGGCGGCCGCGAGCTCCCGGCGCATTTTCAGCCGCTGGGCGGCGGCACGCGAGCCGGCGGTGGACTCCGGCGGCTCGGTCGTGGCTGGCGTACGTACGGACTTGGCGGGCTGGGACATGCCCTGAACGTACTGCATGCGCGCGGCACGGTGCGCGTGACCGGGGCCTCCCCCGCCCCCGGGGGGCGGGGGAGGGGCGCCGCGGGCGGGCGGCGGGAACCGGCCGGGGTCCAGCAGCCCGCCCCACTCGGCGCCGCCCTGGAACGGCTCGCCGGGATACCGCTCAGCGCTTGGCATACTCGCGGAAGCCGCGGCCGGTCTTGCGGCCGAGGCAGCCCGCGGCCACCAGGTGCTCCAGCAGGGGCGCCGGGGCCAGGCCCGGGTCGCGGAACTCGCGGTGCAGCACCTTCTCGATGGCCAGGGACACGTCCAGCCCGACGACGTCCAGCAGCTCGAACGGGCCCATCGGATAGCCGCCGCCCAGCTTCATCGCGGCGTCGATGTCGTCCAGGGTGGCGTAGTGCTCCTGCACCATCTTGACCGCGTTGTTCAGGTACGGGAACAGCAGCGCGTTGACGATGAACCCGGCCCGGTCGCCGCAGTCCACGGCGTGCTTGCGGATCGTCCCGCAGACCTCGCGCACGGTGGCGTGGACGTCGTCGGCGGTGAGCACCGTACGCACCACCTCGACCAGCTTCATGGCCGGCGCCGGGTTGAAGAAGTGCATGCCGATCACGTCCTGCGGACGCGAGGTGGCGCGGGCGCAGGCGACGACCGGCAGGGAGGACGTGGTGGTGGCGAGCACCGCGCCCGGCTTGCACACCTTGTCCAGCGTGGCGAACAGCTGCCGCTTGACCTCCAGGTCCTCGGCGACCGCCTCCACCGCGAGGTCGACGTCGGCGAAGTCGTCGTAGGCGCCCGTCGGACGGATCAGGTCCAGGGTGCTCGCGGCGGCCTCGGCGGTCATCCGGCCCTTGTCGACCGACCGGGACAGCGACTTCCCGACGCGGGCCTTCGCGGCCCGCGCCTTCTCCTCGCCGCGGGCGGCCAGGACGACCTCGAAGCCCGCCTTGGCGAAGACCTCGGCGATCCCGGACGCCATCGTGCCCGAGCCGGCCACGCCCACCGAGCGCACCGGACGGCCGGGGACCGAGGGGCCGTCCGCACGCGGGGTGAGGGCGTCGTCCACCACCGCGCCGCTGCCGGGCGCCTCGTACGTGTAGAAGCCGCGGCCCGCCTTGCGGCCGGTCAGGCCCGCCTCGCTGAGCTGCTTGAGGATCGGCGCGGGGGCGTGCAGCCGGTCGCGGGAGGCGGCGTACATGGCGTCCAGGACCGTGCGGGCGGTGTCGATGCCGATCAGGTCCAGCAGCGCCAGCGGGCCCATCGGCAGGCCGCAGCCCAGCCGCATCGCGGCGTCGATGTCCTCGCGGGAGGCGTACCTGGCCTCGTACATCGCGGCGGCCTGGTTGAGGTAGCCGAACAGGAGGCCGTCGGCGACGAATCCGGGCCGGTCGCCGACCGCCACCGGTTCCTTGCCCAGGTCCAGGGCGAGGTCGGTGACGGCGGTGACGGCGGCGGGCGCGGTCAGCACGCTGGAGACGACCTCGACCAGCCTCATCGCGGGCGCCGGGTTGAAGAAGTGCATGCCCAGCACGCGCTCCGGGCGGGCGGAGTCGGCGGCGAGCCGGGTCACGGACAGCGCGTTGGTGCCGGTGGCCAGGACGGTGTCCGGCCGCACGACGCCGTCCAGCTCCCGGAAGATCTGCTGCTTGATCTCGTACGACTCCGGGGCGACCTCGATCACCAGGTCGGCGGGCGCCGCGGCCGAGAGGTCGGTGCCGGTGGTGACCCGGGCGAGGAGCTCCTCGCGCTGCCGCCCGGTCAGCCGGCCGCGCTCGACGGCGCGGGCGGTGGAGGCCTCCAGGGCGGCGACGCACTTCGCCGCCTGGGCCTCGCTGACGTCGATGCCGATCACGTCGCGGCCGGCGGCGGCCAGGACCTCGGCGATGCCGGTGCCCATCGTGCCGAGGCCGACCACGGCGACGGTCCGGAGCGGGGACAAGGGGGTGTGGGACGGGGGAGTGGCCATCGCGGGACTCCAGGAATGAGGGTGACGACGGAAGCGACGCCCGGGTGCGCCGGAGGGCGCACCGGGTGCGTGCGTGGATGCGGGTGTGGGCCGGGCTGCGAGCGCACACGCCCGGACCGCCGAGGAGACGGCGGTGGATCCGGCCGGCCCTGTCCCGGGGGCCGAGCCGTACTGCGGTGCACGGGGCACCGAACCGACTGCGACTCACAGCGGCCGCGTCACCAGACCGCCGTGAGGAGGATGCGAGTGGGTAACTCGCTCGTCTGAGCTTAACCCGCGGGTAACGAGCGCGCCAGCCCCCGGAATTGTGAGGTGGCTCCCGCGTCCGGTGTGACCGGCCTAACCTCGTCGCATGGACGAAGAGCTGCGAACGCTCACGGAGCGCTTACGGGCGGAGTCCGGCGGAACGGCGGTGTACGAGCGGCTGGCCGCCACGGACGACCACGATCTCCTGGCCGGTGTCCTCACCGCTCCCGGACAGCCGCTGTGGGCACGTGAACTGGCCGCGTTCCGGCTGGGCACGGCGGGCGACCGGCGGGCGTTCGAGACGCTGGTGCTCCTCCTCAACCACCGCGACCCGCCGCGCTGCGCCGCCGCCGCGCACGCCCTGGTCCGCCTCGGCGACCCGCGCACCGCCCGCGCCGCCGCCGCCCTCGCCACCAACGAACTCCGCGTGGCCTACGCCCTGCACCCGGTCCGCCTGCTCACCGAGCTGCGCGCCCCCGAGGCGGTCCCGGCCCTGATCACCACCCTCCGCCGCCGGCTGCGCCCGCACGACCCCTACCGCAGGGTCGCGCTCGCCTGCGTGGAGGGACTGGGCGAACTCGGCGACCCCCGCGCGGAGTCCGTGCTGAACGAGGCCCTCGCCCATCCGGTGCTGGCGGAGGCGGCGGTGCGCGCCCTGGCCCGCATCCCGCGCCAGGGGGGTGCGCGCGGACGGATCCCCGGACGGCGCTAGCGGGTGACGGACCGTCACACCGCTGCCGGACCCCGGAGCCAGGTGGCTCACATGAGACCTGGCACACGCCGGGAACGGGACGGATCAGCCGGTGAGGCGCCGCACGTACCGCACCTCGGGCACCGCGACCCCGGCCACCTCGAAGGCCTCCTCCGCGCCGTCCGCCCGGTAGCCCGCGGCCTCGTAGAAGCGGCGGGCGCGGGCGTTCCCCTCGAGCACCCACAGGAACACCCGCGGCCGGCCGGCCGCCGCGCACCGGCCGGTCACCTCGGTCAGCAGGGCGCGCCCCACCCCCTGTCCGATGCGCTCGGGCGGCAGGTACAGCGCGTACAGCTCGCCGTCCCCGGTGCGCACGTCGCCGTCCCGGTACGGACCGTACGCGGCCCACCCGGCGAGGGCGCCGTCCGCCGCCTCGGCGACCAGATCGACCACGCTGCCGTCCCCGGCCGCCAGCCGCGCCCGCTGCCGCTCGGCCTCCGCCGCGACGTCCATCCCGTCCAGGTACTCCTGCGGGATCATCCCCCGGTACGCGTACTGCCACCCGCGGACCCGCATCCCGGCGACCGCCGCGCAGTCGTCGGCGGTCATCGGGCGGATGCGCGTGCCGGTCATTCCGGGACCACCGCGAGAGCCTCGACCTCCAGCAGGAACTCCGGGCGGACCAGGGCGGCGACCTGGACGGCGGAGGCCGCCGGGAGGCGGTCGTCGGGGAGGTGGGCGGCGCGGGCCACGCGGACGGCCGGCATGTGCGCCATGTCCGTGACGAAGTAGGTGAGCTTCACGACGTCGTCGAAACTCGCACCGGCCGCCGCGAGACACCGCCGCAGGTTCTCGAAGACCTGGCGGGCCTGGGCCCCGGCGTCGCCCTCGCCGACGAGCGTGCCGTCCTCGTCCAGGGCGAGCCGGCCCGAGACGGCGACCGGGCGGCCGGTGCCCGTCACCACGTGCGTGTACTGGGCCGCGGGGGCCACTCCGCCGGGGGCGGGTATGCGGGTCAGGTGGGTCATGCGGGTCATCATGGCCCACCGTGCCGCGCGCCCGCCCCCGGATCTCCCCGGGTCAGATGCGGGAGCCGAGGAGGCCGTGGAGGACCGAGCCGCGGGCCGTGCCGGGGGTCGCCTTCGACGTCAGCGGCTTCGGGTCGGGCAGGGCCGCGCACACCGCGTCGGCGTCCCCGTGGCTGCCGCGCGGCACCGTGCCGTCGGCGAGATAGGCCGCCAGGTGCCGGTCCAGGCAGGCGTTCCCGCTCAGTGTGACCCCGTGGTTGCCGCCGCCCGACTCGACCACCAGGCTCGAGCGCTCCAGCCGGCGGTGCACGGTGACGGCGCCCTGGTACGGGGTGGCCGCGTCGTCCGTGGCCTGGAACAGCAGCGCGGGCGGCACCTGGCCGGTGGTGTTGATCCGCTCCGGCCGCGCCGACTCGACCGGCCAGAACGCGCACGGCGCGTTGTACCAGGCGTTGTTCCAGGACAGGAACGGCGCCCGCTCGTACATCTCCCAGTTGTCCTTGCGCCACTGCGCCCAGTCCCGCGGCCAGGCGGCGTCCCGGCACTCGACCGCCGTGTAGACGCTGTACCCGTTGTCCCCGGCGACGTCGGTCGCGCCGAAGTTCTCGTACGCCTCGACCAGCGGCTGTGCGTCCTTCTCGTGGACGTACGCGGCGAACGCCTCGGCCAGGTACGGCCAGTAGCCGTTGTAGTAGCCGCCCGGGACGAAGGTGTCCTCCAGCTCGGCCGGGCCGACCTTCCCGCCGGCCGGGTCCTCCTTCAGCGCGGACCGCATCGCGTACCAGGCGGCCTCGATCTTCTCCGCGTCCGTGCCCAGGCGGTACGTCGCGTCGTGCTTGGCCACCCAGTCCATGAAGGCGCGGTGGCGGGCGTTGAACGCCTGGTTCTGGTCGAGGTTGGAGTCGTACCAGACGCCGGTGGGGTCGACCACGGAGTCCAGCACCAGCCGCCGCACCCGCTGCGGGTGCAGCTTGGCGTACACGGTGCCGAGGTAGGTGCCGTAGGAGTAGCCGAAGTAGTTGATCCGCTCCGCGCCCAGCGCCTGCCGGATCACGTCCAGGTCGCGCGCGGCGGCGGCGGTGGTCATGTGCGGCAGCAGGTCCCCGTACTTGCGGCCGCAGGCCTCGGCGAAGGACTTCGCGCGGTCCAGGTTGGCCCGCTCCACCTCGGGCGAGGTGGGTACCGGGTCGGGGCGCACGGCGTCGAAGTGGCCCGGCACACAGTCCAGCGCGGGGCGGCTGTCGCCCACCCCGCGCGGGTCGAACCCGATGACGTCGTACTCGGCGGCGACCTTCTCCGGCAGCGACGCGGCCACGAACCCGGCGAGCGTCAGTCCGCTGCCGCCCGGGCCGCCCGGGTTCACCAGCAGCGGGCCCTGGTACTTCCTCGCCGTGTGCGGGATGCGCGACAGCGCCAGCGTGATGGTGCGCCCGGAGGGTTCGGCGTGGTCCAGCGGCACCTCGACGGACGCGCACTGCAACGTCGGGTGGTCGTCGGTGCCGCACTTCTTCCAGGCGGGCGCGGCGGCGCGGAACGTCTCCGGGGCGTGCGGGGCGCCGGCCTCGGCGGGCACGGCCGTGAGGCCCGAGGCGACGACGACGGCGGCGGCGCCGCACAGCACGGCTGCGCGTTTCTTCATGGTTCTCCCAGGACGAGGTGTCGCGGACCGCGAGGCTCACGGTTCACGCGGCATCGTCCCGGTGTGGCGCCCCACCTGAACGTGTTCCGCCGGTTGTTGACCCAATCGGGCCGCCGGATGCGCCCGGATGCCCTCAGAGCAGCGTCAGCTGGGCCGGCAGCTCCGGTTCCGGTCCTTCCGGCTCCGGGGCCGGGACGCGGCGGGGGGCGCCCGCACGGGCCGGGCCGATGCCGTACTCGCGGGCCAGGTCGTGCACCTGACGCGTGATCCGGCGCTGGTACCACCGGGGCGCGTAGGCGCCCTCCGCGTACAGCCGCTCGTAGCGGGCGACCAGGTGCGGATGGTGCCGGGCCAGCCAGGACATGAACCACTCGCGGGCGCCGGGCCGCAGGTGCAGCACCAGCGGCGTGACCGAGGCGGCGCCCGACGCCGCGACGGCCCGCACGGTCGCCCGGAGCTGCTCCGGCCGGTCGCTCAGGAACGGGACCACCGGCGCCATCAGCACCCCGCAGCCGATGCCGGCGTCCGTGAAGGCGCGCACCACGTCCAGTCGCCGTTCGGGAGCCGGGGCACCGGGCTCGACCGTGCGCCACAGCTCCTCGTCGGTGAACCCGACCGACACCGACACGCCGACGTCGGTCACCTCGGCGGCCTGCCGCAGCAGGGGCAGGTCGCGCAGGATCAGCGTGCCCTTGGTCAGGAGGGAGAAGGGGTTGGCGTGGTCGCGCAGCGCCTCGATGATCCCGGGCATCAGCCGGTACCGGCCCTCCGCCCGCTGGTAGCAGTCGACGTTGGTGCCCATGGCTATGTGCTCGCCGTGCCAGGAGCGGGACGCCAGCCGGTGGCGCAGCAGTTCGGGCGCGTTCACCTTGACCACGATCTGGCTGTCGAAGCCGAGCCCGGTGTCGAGGTCGAGGTAGCTGTGGGTCTTGCGGGCGAAGCAGTACACGCACGCGTGCGAGCAGCCCCGGTAGGGGTTCACCGTCCATTCGAACGGCATGCGGGAGGCGCCCGGCACCCGGTTGACGACGGAGCGGGCCCGGATCTCGTGGAAGGTGATCCCGCGGAACTCGGGCGTGTCGAAGGTGCGGGTCGTGACCGCCTCCGCGCCGAACAGCGCGGTGTCGGCACGGCTGTGTTCGGAGTCCGGTGAGAGGTTCTCCCAGCGCATGACGCCTCCTCGGGGTCGCTGCGCACAGAATAGAACACGTGTTCCCTTGATCGTGCGAGCGACATCTTCGGTCAGTTACGGAACCCCGATTTGGGCGGCCGGGCGCGGGGGTGGTTGGCTTGCCCCGACCCTGGAGAGCCCAGCCCTGGAGGAATGCGATGGCGCAGGTCGAGTCCACTACGGAGCGGATCGTCGCGGCGGACGCGGACACGGTGTTCGACGCCCTCGCCGACTACAGCGGCACCCGCGCCAAGCTGCTGCCCGAGCAGTTCAGCGAGTACGAGGTCCGCGAGGGCGGCGACGGTGAGGGCACCCTCGTGCACTGGAAGCTCCAGGCCACCAGCAAGCGGGTGCGCGACTGCCTCCTGGAGGTCACCGAGCCCACCGACGGCGAGCTGGTCGAGAAGGACCGCAACTCCTCCATGGTCACCACCTGGCGGGTCACCCCGGCCGGCGAGGGCCGCGCCCGGGTCGTCGTGACCACCGTGTGGGACGGCGCGGGCGGCATCGGCGGCTTCTTCGAGCGCACCTTCGCCCCCAAGGGTCTCGCCCGTATTCACGACGCCGTCCTGGCCCGGCTGGCCGGCGAGGTCGAGACGCAGTAGGTCCGGTCGCCGCCAACTCCGTTCATACGAGATGGAGTTGGCGCTCCCGTCACCGGTTCGGGTGATCTCTCGGCGGACCGACTCTGTGCCGTAACTCGTCGCGCTTGCTCGTAGTTGTCGCTTTCACGCGGGAATTGGCCGGCGGTGCGACGAGGGGAGCGGCACGTGGGCGGGATCACTCTGACGCAGGACGAGCCGGTCACGGCTCCATCGGCCGGGGGGCCGCCGTCCCCCGTGCCACCGGCCGGGGACCCGCCGTCCCCGGCCCCGGGGACCGGGCCGGCCCTGAGCCCCGCCCGGGTCCGGCTCGTCTTCCTCGCGCTCATGCTGGCGCTGCTGCTCGCCGCGCTCGAGCAGATGATCGTCGCCACCGCGCTGCCGAAGATCGTCGGCGAGCTGCACGGTCTGGACAAGATGTCCTGGGCGATCACCGCCTACCTGCTCACCGCCACCGTCGGACTGCCGGTGTACGGCAAGCTCGGCGACCAGCTCGGCCGCAAGGGCGTCTTCCAGTTCGCCATCCTGGTCTTCGTCGTCGGCTCCGCGCTGGCCGGCCGCGCCACGACGATGGACCAGCTCATCGCCTACCGCGCGGTGCAGGGCGTCGGCGCGGGCGGCCTGATGATCGGCGTCCAGGCGATCATCGCGGACATCGTGCCCGCCCGGCGGCGCGGCCGCTTCATGGGGCTGATCGGCGCCGCCTTCGGACTCGCGTCGGTCGCCGGCCCGCTGCTCGGCGGCTACTTCACCGACCACCTGTCCTGGCGCTGGTGCTTCTACATCAACGTGCCGTTCGGCCTCGTCACCATGGCGGTCGTCGCCCTGGTGCTGAAACTGCCGAAGCCGGCCGGACGGCGTCGCTTCGACGTGCTCGGCACCCTGCTGCTGACCGCCGCCTCCACCTGTCTGGTGCTGCTGACCAGCTGGGGCGGCACCGAGTACGCCTGGGACTCCCGCGTCGTGCTCGGCCTCGCCGCCGGCGCCGTCGCGGCCACCGCCGCCTTCCTGGCCGTCGAGCGCTTCGCCGCCGAACCCCTCATCCCGCTGCGGCTGTTCCGCGACTCCGTCTTCAACGTCACCGGCCTGGTGGGCCTGGTCATCGGCGTCGCCCTGTTCGGCGCCGCCAGCTATCTGCCGACCTACCTCCAGATGGTCGACGGGGCCTCGGCGACCGAGTCGGGCCTGCTGATGCTGCCCATGATGGGCGGCATCGTCGGCACCTCCGTCGTCTCCGGGCACATGATCAGCCGCTCCGGCCGCTACCGCAGCCACCCCATCGTCGGCTCCGCCCTGTCCGTCGTCGGCATGTGGCTGCTGTCCCGCCTGGAGACCGGCACCCCCCGGCTGCACTACAGCGTCTGGATGTTCGTCCTCGGCGCCGGCATCGGCATGGTGATGCCGGTCCTCGTCCTCGCCGTGCAGAACTCCGTCCGCCCCGCGGACCTCGGCACCGCCACCAGCGCCAACAACTACTTCCGGCGGATCGGCGGCAGCGTCGGCGCCGCCGTCTTCGGCACCCTGTTCGCCGGCCGGCTCACCGACGCGCTCGCCGAGCGGCTCCCCGCCGACGCGGCCGGCGCGCCGGCCGACGCCGAGTCGATCACTCCCGAGCTCGTGCACGCCCTGCCGCCCGAGCTGCGCGACGCCTACGTCCAGGCCTACGCGGACGCCATGCCGCGCATCTTCCTCTACCTCGTGCCGGTGCTCGTCCTCGGCCTGCTCATCGCCTTCTTCCTCAAGGAGAAACCACTGGTGTCCCACCACGCCCCCACCGCCGACCCGGCCCAGGAAGCACCGCGGTTCGAGGCGCGCGTGCCGCAGGCGCGCAGCGCGCAGAGCGGCGGCATCCCCGTCTGCGGCACCGTCCAGCACCCCGACGGCACCCCCGTGCCCCACGCGGCGCTCACCCTCATCGACGTCCAGGGGCGGCAGACCGGACGCGGCGCGAGCGGCGCCGACGGCCGGTACGCGCTGGCCGCCCCCGGACCCGGCTCGTACGTGCTCATCGCCGCCGCGGGCGGTCACCAGCCGCAGGCGGTCTCCGTGACCGTCGGCGAGCGGCCCGTCGAGCTCGACGTCGTCCTCGGCGGCGCGGGCCGGCTCGCGGGCAGTGTCCTCACCGCCGACGGCACCCCCGTGCGCGACGCCGCCGTCACCCTCACCAACGTGCACGGCGAGGTCGTCGCCAGCACCCGCAGCGGCCGCGAGGGCGGCTACGTCATCACCGAGCTGGTCGCGGGGGAGTACACCCTCGCCGCCAGCGCCCCCGCCTTCCGCCCGGCGGCGCTTCCCGTCACCGTGCAGGCCGCCCGCGAGACCCGGCAGGACGTCGAGCTGGCGGGCGGCGCGGTGCTCCGCGGCACCGTGCGGGCGGGCGGCGGACGGCCGGTGGAGGACGCGCGGGTCACGCTGCTGGACGCGGCGGGCAACGTCGTGGACACCCTCACCACCGGACCCGACGGCACCTTCCGCTTCGTCGACCTGTCCTCCGGCGGGTACACGGTCATCGCCGCCGGTTACCCGCCGGTCGCGACCGTGCTCCAGGTGGCCGGCGGGGGCCGCACGGAACGCGACCTGCAACTGGGGCACGAGGACTGAGCGTTCCGCCCCCGTACCGGTGGACCGGAGCCGTCCCCCTCCGCGGCTCCGGTCCACTCCTGTCGTCCCCCGGCCGCGGCGTCCGCCGCGTCCCCCTCGGTGCGACGGCGGACGACTCCGGCGGCGCGGTCCGTCACGGGTGATCACTGTGCGCCGAGCGGTGTCCGGCAGTGTGGTCCGCGTCAGGTCCGTCCACAATGTGGCCCGCGCCTATGCGGCGATGGTCGACCGTGGTGTGCGCACACGTCGTTGAGGAGCGCGGAGGGGACGGGCGCCGACCGTGCGCCGTCCGGGGAGCGTGTCGGTCAAGGCGTCCGGCGGCTTCGGGCCGCGGCCTGGTCCGCGAGGCCGCCCGCGCCCAGCAGGCCCGTCGCCTCGAACGGCTCGGCGGCGGCCAACCGCGGCAGTTCGCGCCGGGACAGCGCCGTCACCACCGGCGGCATCGCCGCCCGCACCAGCTGGGTCGCGCGCAGCCAGCCGGGCACGTACACCGACGGACGGCGCCGCCGCACCGCGTCCGCCAGCCGCCGCGCCACGTGCTCCACCGGGTACACCTTCCGCGCCGGCGGCGGCATGTGGCCGCGCAGCTCGCGCAGCACCGCGTGCTCGTCCACGCCGCGGATCATGTCGGTGTCCGTCCAGTTGATGTAGGCGATGCCCACGCCCACGTGACGGTGCGCCATCTCCGCCCGCAGGGAGAGCGCGAACGACTCGACACCCGCCTTGGACGCGCAGTACGCGCTCATCATCGGCGCCGCGCCGATCGACGCCAGCGAGGCCACCTGGAGGAAGTAGCCGCCGGTGCCGGTCAGGTCGCCGATGAACGTGCGGGCGGTGGCCGCGCTGCCGATCAGGTTCACCTCGATCACCCGGCGCCACACGGCCGGGTCGGACTCGGGGAACGGCCCGCCCTCGGCCACCCCCGCGTTGGCGACCACGACGGACGGCGGCCCGAGGCGTGCCCGGATCTCCGCGCCGGTCTCCGCCAGGCCCTGGTCGTCCGTGACGTCGACCTCCCAGCAGCCGCCCTCGCCGGGCAGTCGGTCCCGCACCTGCCGCAGCGTCCGCTCCTCCCGCCCGAGCAGCGCCACCTTCATGCCGCGTGCGGACAGCTCCCGGGCCAGTGCCGCGCCCAGGCCGCGTGCCGCTCCGGTGACGACGGCGGTCCTTCCGTCCAGCGGGTTCCGGGTGCCGTGCATGCGACGCTCCTGTGCTCCGTGACGGGCGTTCGTCCCCGTTCACGGTAGGACCGGCCGGGCATCCGCGCAGGTCGAAGGCGCGGACCCCGGACCGTATGGGGCGTCAGTGGTCTGGACCGGTGAGAGTTATCCACAGGGTGGCCGGACCGGTGCGGGACCACGTAGCGTGTGCCGCATGAAGATCCTCATCAGCGCCGACATGGAGGGCGCCACCGGTGTCACCTGGCCGGCCGACGTCCTGCCGGGGACGCCCCAGTGGGAGCGGTGCCGGTCGATGTTCACCTCGGACGTGGACGCCGCCGTGCGGGGCTTCTTCGACGGAGGCGCCGACGAGGTGCTGATCAACGAGGCCCACTGGACCATGCGCAACCTGCTGCTGGAGCGGCTCGACGAGCGCGCCGAGATGCTCACCGGCCGGCACAAGGCGCTGTCCATGGTCGAGGGCGTGCAGCGCGGCGACGTCGACGGCATCGCCTTCGTCGGCTACCACGCGGGGGCCGGCATGGAGGGCGTCCTCGCGCACACCTTCCTCGCCAACTCCGTCACCGGCGTCTGGCTCAACGACGTCCGGGCCAGCGAGGGCCTGCTCAACGCGCACGTGGCCGCCGAGTACGGCGTCCCGGTGATCCTCGTCACCGGCGACGACGTGGCCTGCGAGGACGCCCTCGGCTACGCGCCCGAGGCGCTGAAGGTCGCCGTGAAGGACCACGTCTCGCGGTACGCCGCCGTGTGCCGCACCCCTTCCCGGACGGCGGCCGACATCCACGCGGCGGCCAAGGAGGCGGCCGCGCTGGCGGTGCGCAGGGAGCCGGTCCGGGGCGGGCCCTTCACCGTGGCGGTGGAGTTCGACGCCGAGCACCTGGCCACCTCCGTCACCGTCGTGCCGGGCGTGACCCGCGGCGGCGAGCGCAAGGTGATCTACACCAGCGAGACCATGTACGACGCGATCCGCACATTCAAGGCGGTCACCACGATCGCCTCGGCCGCGGTGGAGGAGCAGTATGGCTGACCAGCTCGCCCTGGACGAGGTCGTGACCTTCACGTCCGACCTCATCAGGATCGACACGACGAACCGGGGCGGAGGCGACTGCCAGGAACGCCCCGCCGCCGAGTACGCGGCGGCGCGGCTCGCCGAGGCCGGCCTGGAACCGGTCCTGCTGGAGCGCACCCCGGGCCGGACCAACGTCGTGGCGCGGCTGGAGGGCACCGACCCGTCGGCCGACGCGCTGCTGCTCCACGGCCACCTGGACGTCGTCCCGGCCGAGCCCGCCGACTGGAGCGTGCACCCCTTCTCCGGGGAGATCCGCGACGGCGTGGTCTGGGGACGCGGCGCCGTCGACATGAAGAACATGGACGCGATGATCCTGTCCGTGGTGCGGTCCTGGGCGCGCGAGGGCGTGCGGCCCCGCCGGGACGTCGTCATCGCGTTCACCGCCGACGAGGAGGCCAGCGCCGAGGACGGCGCGGGATTCCTCGCCGACCGGCACCCGCACCTCTTCGAGGGCTGCACCGAGGGCGTCAGCGAGTCCGGCGCGTACACCTTCCACGACGGCCAGGGCCGGCAGTTCTACCCGATCGGGGCCGGCGAGCGCGGCACCGGCTGGATGCGGCTCACCGCCCGCGGCCGGGCCGGACACGGCTCCAAGGTCAACCGGGAGAACGCGGTCACCCGCCTCGCCGCCGCCCTCACCCGCATCGGCGAGCACGAGTGGCCGCTGCGGCTCACCCCGACGGTGCGCGCCGCGCTGACCGAGATCGCCGCCGTGTACGGCATCGACACCGACCTGTCCGACGTGGACGCCGTGCTGGACAAGCTCGGCGGGGCGGCCAAGCTCGTCGAGGCCACCGTCCGCAACAGCAGCAACCCGACCATGCTCGACGCGGGCTACAAGGTCAACGTGATCCCGGGCGAGGCCGTCGCGCACGTCGACGGGCGGTTCCTGCCGGACACCGAGGAGGAGTTCCGGGCCACCATGGACCGGCTCACCGGCCCGGACGTCGACTGGGAGTTCGTCCACCACGAGATCGCCCTCCAGGCGCCGGTGGACTCGCCGACGTTCGCCCGCATGCGGGAGGCCGTCCAGGCGTTCGCGCCCGAGGCGTACACGGTGCCGTACTGCATGTCCGGCGGCACGGACGCCAAGCAGTTCGCCCGCCTCGGCATCACCGGCTACGGCTTCGCGCCGCTGAAGCTGCCCGAGGGCTTCGACTACCAGGCCCTCTTCCACGGGGTGGACGAGCGCGTCCCGGTCGAGGCGCTGCGGTTCGGTGTCCAGGTGCTCGACCGGTTCCTGCGGTCGGCCTGAGCGAGTGGGGGAAACAGTGCAGACCCTGGCGTACGGCGAGTGGCCCTCGCCGGTCGACGCGGCGACGGCCGCGGCCCACGACGGCAGCCCCGAGTTCGCGGACTTCGTCGGGGACGAGGTGTGGTGGACCGAGCCCCGGCCCGCCGAGGCGGGCCGGCGCACCCTGGTGCGGCGGCACGCGGACGGCACCGAGGAGTCCGTCCTGCCCGCGCCGTGGAACGTGCGCAGTCGCGTCATCGAGTACGGCGGCCGCCCCTGGGCCGGCGCCGTGCGCGACGGCGTCCCGGTCGTGGTGTTCGCGCACTTCCCCGACCAGCGCCTCTACCGCTGGGAGCCGGGCGGCGAACCGCGCCCGCTCACACCGGTGTCGCCGGTGGGACTGGGACTGCGCTGGGCCGAGCCCACCGTGCTGCCGGAGCGCGGCGAGGTGTGGTGCGTCCTGGAGGAGTTCACCGGCGACGGCCCGAGCGACGTGCGCCGGGTGCTCGCCGCCGTGCCGCTCGACGGATCGGCCGCCGACGACCGGGGCGCGGTGCGGGAACTGACCGGGGAGCGGCACCGCTTCGTCACCGGGCCCAGGCTGTCGCCCGACGGGACGCGCGCGGCCTGGATCGGCTGGGACCACCCCCGCATGCCGTGGGACGGCACCGAGCTGATCGTCGCCGACGTCCGCGCCGACGGCACCCTCACCGGCGCCCGCGCCGTGGCCGGCGGGCCCGAGGAGTCCGTCCCCCAGGCCGACTGGACCCACGACAACCGCCTGCTGTACGCGAGCGACCGCACCGGCTGGTGGAACCTCTACCGGGACGGGGAGCCGGTCTGCCCGCGCCCGGAGGAGTTCGGCGGGCCGCTGTGGAAGCTGGGCCTGCGCTGGTTCGCCCCGCTGGACGGCGGGCTGATCGCCGTCCTGCACGGCAAGGGCGCCCAGCGGCTCGGCGTGCTCGACCCGGAGACCCGCGAGGTCGTCGACGCCGTCGGCCCGTGGAGCGAGTTCGGCCCCACCCTCGCCGCGCTCGGCGAGCGGGTCGTCGCCGTCGGCGCCGGACCGCGCAGCTCCCACGAGGTGGTGGAGCTGGACACCCGCACCGGCCGGGCCCGCGTGATCGGCGCCGCCCACCGCGACGCCGTGGACCCCGCCTACTACCCGGAGCCCGAGGTCCGCACCTTCACCGGGCCCGACGGCCGGGAGATCCACGCCCAGGTCTACCCGCCGCGCAACCCGGACTGCGCCGGCCCCGCCGACGCGCCGCCCCCCTACGTGATCTGGGCGCACGGCGGCCCCACCGGCCGGGTGCCCCTGGTGCTCGACCTGGAGATCGCCTACTTCACCTCGCGCGGCATCGGCGTCGCCGAGGTCGACTACGGCGGCTCCACCGGCTACGGCCGCGCCTACCGCAACCGGCTGCGCGGCCGGTGGGGCGTGGTCGACGTCGAGGACTGCGCCGCCGTCGCGCTGGCCCTCGCCGAGGAGGGCACCGCCGACCGGAACCGGCTCGCCGTCCGCGGCGGCAGCGCCGGCGGCTGGACCACCGCCGCCTCGCTCACCACTACCGACGTCTACGCCTGCGGCACGATCATCTACCCGGTCCTCGACCTCACGGGCTGGAGCACGGGGGAGACCCACGACTTCGAATCGCAGTACCTGGAGACCCTGATCGGCCCGCGCGCCGAGGTGCCCGAGCGGTACGAGGAGCGCTCGCCCGTCACCCACGCCGACCGGCTCGGCGTGCCCTTCCTGCTGCTCCAGGGGCTGGACGACGTGATCTGCCCGCCCGTGCAGTGCGAGCGGTTCCTCGACCGGCTGGCCGGCCGGGGCGTGCCGCACGCCTACCTCACCTTCGAGGGCGAGGGCCACGGCTTCCGCCGGGCGGAGACCATGGTGCGCGCCCTGGAGGCCGAGCTGTCCCTGTACGCGCAGGTGTTCGGGCTGAAGGCGCCCGGCGTCCCGGTCCTGGAGCTGGAGCCGTGAGCGCGCTCGCCCCGCTGCGGCGGCCGCCCCGCCTCGCCCCCGGCGCCCGGGTGGCCGTGGTCGCCCCCAGCGGCCCCGTCCCCGAGGAGCGGCTCGCGGCCGGGCTCGACGTGCTGCGCGGCTGGGGTCTCGACCCCGTGGCCGCTCCGCACGTCCTCGACCGGCACGGCGAGTTCGGCTACCTCGCCGGCACCGACGCCGACCGCGCCGCCGACCTGCAGAACGCCTGGTGCGACCCGGCCGTCGACGCGGTGATCTGCGCACGCGGCGGCTACGGGGCGCAGCGCATGGTCGACGCCCTCGACTGGGAGGCGATGCGGGCCGCCGGGCCCAAGGCGTTCGTCGGGTTCAGCGACATCACCACCCTGCACGAGGCGTTCGCGGTCCGGCTCGGCCTGGTCACCCTGCACGGGCCGATGGCCGCGGGCGCCGACTTCATCAAGAGCGCCCGCGCCCAGGAACACCTGCGGGCCACCCTCCTCGCCCCCGAGACGGTCCGCACGATCCGCTCCGACGGCACCGTGCTGGTGCCGGGGCGGGCCCGCGGGGTGACGCTCGGCGGCTGCCTCTCCCTGATCGCCGGCGGCATCGGCACCCCGCACACCCGCGCCTCCGCGCGCGGCGGACTGCTGTGCCTGGAGGACGTGGGGGAGGAGACCTACCGTCTCGACCGCTGCCTCACCCAGCTGCTGCGCGCCGGGATGCTCGACGGCGTCGCCGGGATACTGCTGGGCTCCTGGGCGGAGTGCGGCCCGTACGACGAGGTGCGGGCGCTGCTCGCCGACCGGCTCGGCGGGCTCGGGGTGCCGGTCGCCGAGCAGTTCGGGTTCGGCCACGGCGACGACGCGCTGACGCTGCCGTTCGGCGTCGCGGCCGAACTGGACGCGGACGCGGGCACCCTGACGCTGGACGAACCGGCGCTGAGCTGAGCGGGCGCGCAGGGACGGGAGGGCGCGTCGGGATGACCCGCGCCGGGCGGAAGGCCGCGCCGGGGTGGCCCCGTGCCGGCCACGAGGCCGCGCCGGGGTGGCCCCGTGCCGGGTGGGGGGCGTGCCTCTGTCCGGCACGCGGGAACGGCGGCCGTCGTAGGGTGACAGGGTGCCGCACACCGCTTCCCGTTACCTCACCGAAGGCCGCCGCGTGGGGCTGCGCCACTTCACCTACGACGACGCCGCCGAGTTCACCGCGCGGGCCCGGGAGAGCAAGGACCTGCACCACCCGTGGCTGTTCCCGCCGGACACGCCGGCCGCCTACGCCGTCTACGCGCAGCGGCTGATCGAGGACCGGACCAAGGCGGGGTTCCTGGTCTGCGAGAAGGAGGCGGACGGTGCGCTCGCCGGGTTCGTCAACATCAACAACATCGTCGAGGGCGGTTTCCTCTGCGGGGCGCTGGGCTACGGCGCCTTCGCGCACGCGGCGGGACGCGGGCTGATGCGCGAGGCGCTGGACCTGGTCGTGCGGTACGCCTTCGGACCGATGCGGCTGCACCGGCTGGAGATCAACGTGCAGCCGGGCAACACCGCCTCCCTCGCCCTCGCCCGCGCCTGCGGCTTCCGCAAGGAGGGCTTCTCCCCGAAGATGCTCTTCATCGACGGAGCCTGGCGCGACCACGAACGCTGGGCGCTCACCAGCGAGATGCTGACCGGGGAGAGCTGACCGCGCCCCGCGCGGAAGCCGTACGGCACGGCCCCTGTTCAGGCGGGCGTCCGACGGCTTCCATGGAGACCGTGACGACCATCCGACATCAGGTGCTCACGCTGCCGGCCGCGCACCTCGGCGCCGACAACCCGCTGCCCGCCCTGCGTCCCCTCGACGAGATCCACCGCATCGAGGACCGCGACAAGAAGGATCTGCCGCGCGACATGGCCCGGCAGATCGGCTACGCCCCGCTGCGCAGCCTGCTGCCGGTCCCGGTCCGCGACGGCTACGACCGGCACCGCGCGCCCCGGACCCTCGACGCCCTGGTCATCGAGAACGACCGGCTGCGCGCCACCGTCCTGCCCGGCCTCGGCGGCCGGATCGCCTCCCTCGTCCACAAGCCCGCCGACCGCGAACTGCTCTACGTGAACCCGGTGTTCCAACCGGCCAACTTCGCCCTCAACGGCGCCTGGTTCTCCGGCGGCATCGAGTGGAACATCGGCGCCACCGGACACACCACCCTGTCCTGCTCACCCGTGCACGCGGCCCGCGTCCCGGCCCCCGACGGCGGGGAGATGCTGCGCCTGTGGGAGTGGGAGCGACTGCGCGACCTGCCCTTCCAGGTCGACCTGTGGCTGCCGGACGGCTCCGACTTCCTGTACGTCGGCGCGCGGATCCGCAATCCGCACGAGCGGCAGACCCCGACGTACTGGTGGTCCAACATCGCCGTCCCCGAGGACTGCCGCGTCCTCGCCCCCGCCGAGGAGGCACACAACTTCGGCTACGAGCAGCGCCTGCGCCGGGTCCCCGTCCCGGAGCACGACGGCGTCGACCGCACCTACCCGCCGAACAGCACCTACGCCGCCGACTACTTCTACGAGGTCCCCGAGCGGCGCCGGCGCTGGATCGCCGCGCTGGACGCCGGCGGCCACGGTCTCGTGCAGACCTCCACCGACACGCTGCGCGGCCGGAAGCTGTTCGTGTGGGGCCGCGGGCCCGGCGGGCGGAGCTGGCAGCGGTGGCTCACCGAGCCCGGCACCGGCGGCTACTGCGAGATCCAGGCCGGACTCGCCCGCACCCAGCTGGAACACGTGCGCCTGGAGCCGGAGAGCGAGGTGTCCTGGCTGGAGGCGTACGGGCCGTTCGAGGCGCGGCGCGACGGGGAGTGGGGCGCCGTCCTGGACGGGGCGGAGGCCCGGCTGGAGGACGTGCTGCCGCGCGCGGACGTCGACGCGGCGTACGCGGCCTGGCTGCCGTCCGCCGACACCGACCCGGGCGAAAGGCTGGCCGCCGGGTCCGGGTGGGGCGCGCTCGAAGTGCTGCGGGCCGGCTGGAAGCTGCCCGGCACGCCCTTCGACGCGAGCACCCTGGGCGAGGAGCAGGAGCCCTGGCTGCACCTGCTGCGCGCCGGTTCCTTCCCCGAGCCGCCGGACAGCCGGCCGCCGGGCGGGACGCTGGTCGCCCGGCACTGGCGGGACATGCTGGAGACGGCGCCCGCGACCGGACTCACCGAGTACCACCTGGGCGTCGCCCAGTGGCACGGCGGCGACCGCGCCCAGGCGGTGCGCAGCTGGGAGCGGGGGCTGGCGCAGGACGGACCGTCCTGGCCCGTGCTGCGCTGCCTCGCCGTCGCCGACCGGGAGGAACGCCACCCCGAGCGCGCCGCCGACCGCTACGTGCAGGCCTTCGACGACCTGTGCCGCGGGGCCGGGGGCGCGGGGGGTGACGCGGACGGGGAGTGGACCGCCGTCGTGGCCGCGCTCGGGCGGGAGGCGATCGAGGCGCTGCTCGCGGTGGGGCGCACGGCGGACGCCCGGTCGGTGTGGGAGCGGCTGCCCCCGAAGACCCGGGCCCGCGGGCGCTTCCGGCTGATCGAGGCGGGGCTGCTGCTCGCCGAGGGGCGGCACGAGGAGGCCCGCGTCGTGTTCGACGCGGGCTTCGAGGTGGCCGACCTGCGCGAGGGCGACGAGGTGATCGGACGGCTGTGGGCACGGCTCACGGACGAACCGCTGCCCGAACGGTACGACTTCCGGATGCGGCCCGTGCCATGACGGCGCGTCAGGAGCGGCGGTCCGCGTACTCGTAGACCGCCCCGTCCGGGTGGCGTGCGATCAGGTTGCGGCCGACGGGGGTGGGCAGCGGTCCGGCGAGGACGGCCGCGCCCATCTCCTCGAGCACCTGGCGGGTCTCGTCGACGTCCGTGACCGCGATGGTCGCGGCGACCTTGCGCAGCACCTCCAACTCGGCCTCGGGACCGCTCATCAGCAGGAAGCAGCCCACTGCGGCGACCTGGACGCCGCCCCGCTCGAAACGCAGGGCCCGGCCGCCCGCCAGGCGCTCGTAGAAGGGGATGGCGGTCTCGATGTCGTCGACGCAGACGCGCAGTGTGGCACCCAGAATCTCCATGTGTCCGAGCCTAGTTGGACGGTCCGGGCGGCGGGCGGAGGGCAGGCGGTCTCCGCACCGCTCTCTCCGGCCGTACGCGCGGGGCGAGTTACCGGCGCCCCGGGTACGGGTACCCGAGGCGGCATGCAGCGCTTGGAGCACATGCAGCATCTGGACAAGCACCTGGTGGACGAACTGGCCCACGTGGCCCGGGAGTCCGTACGGGCCGAACTGCGCGAGCAGACGCGGGGGCAGCGCCGCAGGGCGGCCCTCTACGCCGGTTCCGGCGCCGCCGCCCTGTACGCCGGCGCGGCCGTCGCCCTCTCCGTCGGCCTCGCCCTCGACCTGGTCCTGCCGGGCTGGGCGGCGGCCCTGATCACGGCGGTGATCCTGGCCGCGGTCGCCTTCGTCCTGCGCACGGCGGCCCGCCCGGACACGCCGGGCGCCGCCACCGCGGGCCGGGTGCCCGCCCCCGGTACGGGATCCGCCCCCGTCCCCCCGGTGCCGTCCACCCCGCCGACGGTCGGCGCCGACCGCACCCCGGACGGCGACCGGGGCTGACCCGCCGCACGCGAGGCGCCCGGCCCCGCTAGTCGCCCTGCTGCAACTGCGGCAGCACCTTCGTGCGGTAGAAGTCGAAGAAGCCGCGCAGATCGGGACCGATCTGGTTCACGTAGATCCGGTCGAAGCCCGCGTCGGCGAACGCGCGCAGTGCCGCGACGTGTTCGTCGACGTCGTCGCCGCACACCCGGTTCTCCCGGACCATGTCCTCGGTGACCAGGGTCTGCGCCTGCTCGAAGTGCTTCGGCGAGGGCAGCATCTGCCCCAGCTCGCCCGGCAGTTGCTCGTTCGCCCACAGCCGGTGCACCGTGCGCACGCACTCCTCGCGGTCGGTGCCGTAGCAGACCTTCGTGCCGCCGCTGACGAGCTTCCCGCCGCCCCCGCCCTTGCGGTACTGCTCCACCATCGAGGTGTCCGGCATCATCGTGATGTAGCCGTCGCCGATCCGTGCCGCGAGCTTCGTCGCCGCCGGGCCGAAGCCCGAGATGTCGATCGGCACCGGCTCGTCGGGCCGCGTGTAGAGCCGGGCGTTCTCGACGGTGTAGTGGGTGCCGCGGTGGTTGACCTCCTCGCCGGAGAACAGCCGGCGTATCACCTGCACGGCCTCCTCCAGCATCTCCAGACGCACGTGCGCGGGCGGCCAGGGACCGCCGACGATGTGCTCGTTCAGCGCCTCGCCCGTGCCCACGCCCAGCCTGAACCCGCCCGGTGACATCACGGCGGCGGTCGCCGCCGCCTGCGCCACGACCGCCGGGTGCGTCCGCACGGTCGGGCAGGTCACCGCCGTGCCGACCGGCAGGGACACCGCCTCGGACAGCGCGCCGATCACGGACCAGACGAAGGGACTCTGCCCCTGCGCGTCGTTCCACGGGTGGTAGTGGTCCGAGATCCACAGCGCCTCGAACCCGGCCTGTTCGGCCATCCGCGCCTGCTCGACCAGCTCCGCGGGACCGTACTGCTCGCACGAGAGGAAATAGCCGTACCGGGGCATGGGGGTGCCTCCCTGACATGGGACGTCCGGGTCCCGGGCCGGGTACCCGGGCCGCCCCGCGGAAACCGGCCCGACGTTTGGCGGTCCCGCTCGGGGGGACGCGGAAGGCTCCCGACGTACGCGACCGCGCCGGAGGCGAACCGTGAGTCGACCCCGCATTGTGATCGTCGGTGCCGGCTTCGCCGGGTACCGCACGGCCCGGACCCTGTCGAAACTGGCCAAGGGCCGGGCCGAGATCGTGCTGCTCAACCCCACCGATTACTTCCTGTACCTGCCCCTGCTTCCCCAGGTCGCCGCCGGCGTCCTCGAGCCGCGCCGGGTCACGGTGTCCCTCTCCGGGACGCTGCCGCACGTCAGGCTGGTCCTGGGCGAGGCCGACCACATCGACCTCGACGCCCGCCAGGTGCACTACACCGGCCCCGAGGGGGAGGGCGGCACCCTCTCCTACGACCGTCTGGTGCTCGCCGCCGGCAGCGTCAACAAGCTGCTGCCCATCCCGGGCGTCGCCGAGCACGCGCACGGCTTCCGCGGTCTGCCCGAGGCGCTGTACCTGCGCGACCACGTCACCCGCCAGGTGGAGCTGGCGGCCGCCACGGACGACCCGAAGCGCTGCTCCTCGCGGTGCACCTTCGTCGTCGTGGGCGCCGGCTACACCGGCACCGAGGTCGCCGCGCACGGACAGCTCTTCACCGACGCGCAGGTCGCCAAGCAGCCCCTGCGCGCCGGCGTGCGGCCCCGCTGGATCCTGCTGGACATCGCCGACCGGGTCCTGCCCGAGCTGGACGAACGGCTCTCCCGCACCGCCGACACGGTGCTGCGGGAGCGGGGCGTCGACGTGCGGATGGGCACCTCCGTGAAGGAGGCCACGCCCGACGGGGTGCTGCTGACCGACGGCGAGTTCGTGGAGACCCGCACCCTGGTGTGGTGCGTGGGCGTACGCCCCGACCCGCTCGCCGAGTCCCTCGGGCTGCCCATGGAGCGCGGCCGGCTGCTGGTGGACCCGCACCTGCAGGTGCCGGGCCGGCCGGAGGTGTTCGCCTGCGGTGACGCGGCCGCCGTGCCCGACCTGGAGAACCCCGGCTCGTACACCCCGATGACCGCCCAGCACGCCTGGCGGCAGGGCAAGGTGTGCGCGCGGAACATCGCCGCGTCCTTCGGCGACGGGGAGCGGCACGCGTACCGGCACAAGGACCTGGGGTTCGTGGTGGACCTCGGCGGCGTCAAGGCCGCCGCCAACCCGCTCGGCGTCAACCTCTCCGGGGCGGCGGCCGGCGCGGTGACCCGCGGCTACCACCTGGCCGCGATGCCCGGCAACCGGGTGCGGGTGGCCGCCGACTGGCTGCTGGACGCCGTCCTGCCGCGCCAGGCCGTGCAGCTGGGCCTCGTCCGGTCCTGGTCCGTCCCGCTGGACACCGCGTCCCCCGAGGTCGCGCGCGTCCCCGGCGGGCCCCGCGAGAACGGGCGGCCCCCCGGCGGCGCGAAGGCCGCCGAGCCGGCGAAGAACCGGCCGGGCGGTGCGCCCGCCAAGAACCGGCCGGGCGGCGAGCCCGCCAGGAGTCAGCCGGGCCGTGAAGCGGCCAAGAACCAGCCGGGCGGTGAGCCCGCCAAGAACCAGCCGGGTGGTGAACCCGCCAAGAACCAGCCGGGTGGCGAGCCCGCCAAGAACCAGCCCGTCGGCGACGGGCCCGGCCTCGCCCCGCCACCCGGCCAGCCGGCCCCCGGCCCGGACGTGGCGCCCGGCCCCGTCCGGCGTACCGACCGATTTACCGAAGGAGACGCATGAACACCGGTGAACTCGTCGAGCTCGGACAACAGCTGCGGGTGGACAGTGTCCGGGCGGCGGCCGCCGCCGGCTCCGGGCACCCCACGTCGTCGATGTCCGCCGCCGACCTGATGGCCGTCCTCTTCGCCCACCACCTGCGCCACGACTTCGAGCGCCCCGACCACCCGGCCAACGACCGCTTCGTCCTCTCCAAGGGCCACGCCTCCCCGCTGATGTACGCCACCTACAAGGCGGTCGGCGCCATCGGCGACGAGGAGCTGCTCACCTTCCGCGGGAACGGCAGCCGCCTCGAGGGCCACCCCACGCCCCGCAAGCTCCCCTGGGTGGAGACGGCGACCGGCTCCCTCGGGCAGGGCCTGCCCGTCGGCGTCGGCATCGCGCTCGCCGGGAAGCGACTGGAGCACGCCGACTACCGGGTGTGGGTGCTGTGCGGCGACAGCGAGCTGGCCGAGGGATCGGTGTGGGAGGCGGCCGAGCAGGCCGCGTACGAGAACCTCGACAACCTGACCGCGATCGTGGACGTCAACCGGCTGGGCCAGCGCGGCCCCACCCGGCACGGCCACGACCTCGACGCCTACGCCCGCCGCTTCCAGGCGTTCGGCTGGCACACCGTCGAGGTGGACGGCCATGACGTGGACGCGGTGGACCGCGCCTACGGGGAGGCCCTGTCCACCCGCGGCCAGCCGACCGCGATCCTCGCCCGCACCCTCAAGGGCAAGGGCGTGGAGTCCGTGCAGGACCGGGAGGGACTGCACGGCAAGCCGCTGCCCGAGGAGGAGGACGCCGTCGCCGAACTGGGCGGCCCGCGCGACCTGCGGATCACCGTCCAGGCGCCGCCCGCCGACGGCGCGGCCCCCGCCCGGCGGACCGCGACGCCCGAGCTGCCCCGCTGGGACAAGGGCGAGGAGGTGGCCACCCGCAACGCCTTCGGCGAGGCGCTGGCCGCCCTCGGTTCCGCGCGCGGCGACGTCGTGGCCCTGGACGGCGAGGTCGGCGACTCCACCCGCCTGGAGTTCTTCGCCAAGGAGCACCCCGAGCGCTACGTCGAGTGCTACATCGCCGAGCAGCAGATGGTCGCGGCCGCCGTCGGGGTCGCCGCGCGCGGCTGGAACCCGTTCGCGTCCACGTTCGCGGCCTTCCTCACCCGCGCCCACGACTTCGTCCGCATGGCGTCGATCAGCGGCTCCGGCCTCAACCTCGTCGGGTCGCACGCGGGCGTCGCCATCGGCCAGGACGGACCCAGCCAGATGGGTCTGGAGGACCTGGCGATGATGCGGGCCGTGCACGGCTCGACCGTGCTGTACCCGTGCGACGCCAATCAGACGGCCCGCCTGGTCGCCGCGATGGCCGGGATGGAGGGCATCCGCTACCTGCGCACCTCGCGCGGCGAGAGCCCGGTGATTTACGGCCCGGACGAGGAGTTCCCGGTCGGCGGCAGCAAGGTGCTGCGCTCCTCCGACCGTGACCGGCTCACCCTCGTCGCCGCCGGCGTCACCGTGCCCGAGGCGCTGGCCGCCGCCGACGCCCTCGCGGAGGAGGGCATCGCCGTGCGGGTCGTCGACCTGTACTCGGTGAAGCCGGTCGACCGGGAGACCCTGCGCGTCGCCGCCGAGGAGACCGGCTGCCTGATGACCGTCGAGGACCACCACCCCGAGGGCGGACTCGGCGACGCGGTCGCCGAGGCGTTCGGAGACGGACGCCCGGTGCCGCGGCTGGTGCGGCTCGGCGTGCGGAACATGCCGGGCTCGGCCTCCCCGGAGGAGCAGCTGCACGCCGCCGGGATCGACGCCGCGTCGATCGCCGCGGCCGGCCGGCTGCTGGTGGGGGAGGCGATCGTGTCGTGAGCGACGGCGGCTCGCGCACCGTACGGGCCGGCCGCCGCCGGGTGGAGATCCGCCGCCCGGACAAGGTGCTCCTCCCGGGCGTCGACGGCGCCCGGGAGTACACCAAGGGCGACCTCGTCGACTACCACCGGGCCGTCGCCCGCCACATGCTGCCGCACCTGCGGGGCAGGCCGCTGATGCTGGACCGGCGGCCCGACGGCATCGGCGGCCCGGCCTTCATGCAGAAGAACACCCCGGACAGCTACCCGGACTGGATCACCCGGGCCGAGGTCGCCAAGGAGGACGGCACCGTCACGCACACCGTGTGCGACGACACCGCCACCCTCCTCTACCTCGTCGACCAGGCGAGCATCACCCTGCACCGCTGGCTGTCCCGCGCCGACGCCGTCGACCGCCCGGACCGGCTGGTCTTCGACCTCGACCCGTCCGGCGACGACTTCGAGGCGGTACGGGAGGCCGCCAGGCTGCTGGGGGAGCTGCTGGGCGAACTCGACCTGCCCTCCGCCCTGATGACCACCGGGTCCCGGGGCCTGCACGTGATCGTGCCGCTCGACGGCGGCCAGGACTTCGACGCGGTACGGGAGTTCGCCCGCGAGGTCGCCGACACGCTGGCCGACGCCCACCCGGACCGGCTCACCACCGCGGCCCGCAAGAAGGACCGCGGCGACCGGCTCTACCTTGACGTGCAGCGCAACGCCTACGCGCAGACCGCGGTCGCCCCCTGGACGGTCCGCGCCCTGCCCGGCGCGCCCGTCGCCGCCCCGGTCACCTGGGAGCAGCTCGACGACCCGGAGCTGCACGCCCGCCGCTGGACGGTCGGGAACGCCGTCGAACAGGCGGACACGAAGCCGTGGGCCGGGCTGTCCCGCAAGGGCCGCTCCCTCGCCCCGGCACGCCGCCGGCTGGCGGCACTGCGCGGCTGACCCACGGGCCGCCCGGGACCCGCCCCCGCGCCGGCCGGGGGCGAGCCGGGCGTGGCGAACGGGTGAGTCCACGGAGGTTTGGCGCACACACTTGCGGCCACACGGAGGGGGAGGTGGTCATGTCGAACACGAAGAACACCGAAGATTCACGGAGTTCACAGGAACCCCAAGACTCACAGGAACCCCAAGACACGCAGGAGAGCCAGGACTCGCAGGAGGTCCGAAGCTCACGCAAGCCCCGTAAGCAGACCGCACCCCGCAAGCGAACCGGAACCGGGAGCGGGACGACCGAGAGCACCACGGAGCGGAAACGGCCGAGCCCCATGGAGGTGCTGCGCCAGGCGCGCGGGCAGCTCGCGGAGCTCACCGGCATGGAGGCCGAGTCCGTGTCGTCCTTCGAGCAGACCTCGGAGGGCTGGTCGCTGGAGGTCGAGGTCCTGGAGCTGGAGCGGGTGCCCGACACGATGAGCCTGATGGCGAGCTACCAGGTGGAGCTGGACCCCGACGGGCAGCTCACCGGGTACCGGAGGGTCCGCCGCTACGAGCGGGGACGCTCCGACGCGCGCAGGTCCGGCGGCCGCTAGGCCGCCCCCGCGTGAGCACGGGCGCGGACAACACACGCACAGACAACACACCCACCGACAACAAGGAGGAATGGCCGGCATGACAGTCGTACCGGCACAGCAGTCCGGCGGTGGAGGCGGCAGCAGCGGCCTTTACGACGTGCTTGAGCTTGTTCTGGACAGGGGGCTCGTCATCGACGCATTCGTGCGCGTGTCCCTGGTCGGCATCGAGATTCTCAAGATCGACGTCCGTGTCGTCGTGGCGAGCGTCGACACCTACCTCCGTTTCGCGGAGGCGTGCAACCGCCTCGACCTCGAGGCCGGCCCCCGCAAGAGCCCGGGCCTGCCCGAGATCGTCGGCGAGGTCACCGAGGGCGGTGCCCGCGGCAAGTCCAAGGGCGCTCTCTCCGGGGCCGCCGAAACCATCTCCGACGCCTTCAAGCAGTCCCGTGAGGGCGAGACCGAATCGCGGCCGAGGGCCCGCAAGAGCACGTCCCGCCGGAAGGAGGAGCAGGAGTGAGCACCTACGTCTACGGCATCACCGCGGCCTCGCACCCGGCCCTGCCGGAGGGCATGGGCGGCGTCGGTGACCCGGCGCACCCGGTGCGGGTGCTGACCCAGGGCGACCTCGCGGCCGTCGTCAGCGACGCGCCCGAGGGGCTGCGCCCCAAGCGCAGGGAACTGCTCGCGCACCAGAACGTGCTCAGCGAGATCGGCGCGGGCGGCTGCGTCCTGCCGATGCGGTTCGGCAGCGTCGCCCCGGACGACGAGTCCGTCACCGACGTCCTCGCCGAGCGGGCCGACCACTACCTGGAGCGGCTGCGCGCCCTCGACGGCCGCGTCGAGTACAACGTCAAGGCCAACCACGTGGAAGAGGCCGTCCTGCACCACGTCATGGCGTCGAACCCGGAGATCCGTGCTCTCGCGGAGGCCAACCGGCAGTCCGGGGGCGGCAGTTACGACGACAAGATCCGCCTCGGCGAGATGGTCGCCGAAGCGGTCAAGGCCCGGGAGTCCGAGGACGGCGCCGCGCTGCAGAACGCGCTGCGGGGCATCGCCGACGCGGAGAGCGTGGGCCCCGAGTCAACGGGCTGGCTCGCCAACGTCTCGTACCTGGTGAAGCGCGAGACGGCGGAGGAGTTCCTGGCCGCGGTGGAGCAGGCCCGCAAGGACATGCCCCACCTGGAGATACGTCTGAACGGCCCGCTGCCGCCGTACAGCTTCGTCGAGCCCGGCCCCGCCGAGCCGGCGGGCACGACGGCCGGCGCGGCGGACACCGGAGCGGGGTGACGACATGGGCCTGATCTCGGAGGTGCTGCTGCTGCCGCTCGCCCCGGCGCGTGGCGGCGCCTGGGCCATCCGGCAGGTCCTGCAGGAAGCGGAACGCATCTACTACGACCCCGCGACCATCCGTGCCGAGCTGGCCCGGCTGGAGGAGCTGCTGGAGGCCGGGGAGATCACCGAGGAGGAGTTCGACGAGCAGGAGGACGCACTCCTCGATCGGCTGGAGATCGCGACGCGCACGGGCGCGGGTACTGGGGACGGGACGGCACACCAATGAATCGAACGGGAATGGGCCTCGCCATCGGGGCCGGATATCTGCTCGGGCGGACCAAGAAGCTGAAAATGGCGCTGGCCGTCGGCGGTCTGGTGGCGGGCAAGAAGCTCAACCTCAGCCCGCGGGCGGTCGCCGACCTGGTGTCGCAGCAGCTCCGCGACAACCCGCAGTTCAAGGAGCTGGGCGACCAGCTCCGCGGTGACCTGCGCGGCGTCGGCAAGGCGGCCTCCGGCGCGCTGGTCGAACGGCAGATCAGCTCGCTCGCCGACCGGCTGCACGGCCGCACCGCCGACGTGCGCGGCCGGCTGGCCGGGAACGGCTCCGGGGACCGGGACGAGGAGGACGAGGACACCGGCGGCTCGCGGGACCGCGACGCCGAGGACGCCGAAGCCGCCGAGGACACGGACGGCGCCGAGGACACGGACGGCGCCGAGGACACCGACGGCAGGGACGACGAGCCGGACACCGGACGGAGGGCGCGCAAGGCGACCGGCAGGGCTCCGGCCCGCAAGGCCGCCCCGGCGAAGAAGGCGGCGCCGGCGAAGAAGACCGCCGCGAAGAAGACGGCCGCGAAGAAGACGGCCGCGAAGAAGAGCGCGTCCGCCTCCCGCGGCGGCACCCGTTCCCGCAGTTCGAAGGGAGGCGGTGAGTGATGACCGAGACCCTGGGACGGGCCACGTCCGCCGCACGCGACGGCGCGGACGGCGCCACGAAGAACCCCCTGTCCGACCTGGCCCACAGCGAGGCCGCGGACCGGCTCAAGAGCGAGCTGCAGGACTACCTCGCGGCCCAGGCCACCCGGCTGCTGACCGGCGTCGGCCAGAAGCTGGGCGAGACCACCAACAAGCTCAACGACATCGCCGAGGGCAACAGCCCGGGCTTCGCCAAGCTCGCCGCCGACGGCGGCCGCAAGCTCGCCGAGGGCAAGGGCCCGCTGCGCACCGCCGTCGAACTCGGCGCCACGCGCGCCAAGGACAACGTCAAGGGCGCCCTGAAGAACCTCGGCGGCGGCAAGGGCAAGCGCAAGAAGTCGTCCGGCAACAAGCCGACCGTCATCATCGAGTACATCGACGTCGGGGTGCCGCTGCGCACGGCGTACGACCAGTGGACGCAGTACCAGGACTTCAGCACCTTCGCCAAGGGCGTCAAGAGCGCCGGCAAGTCCGACGACACCACGTCGGACTGGCAGGCGAAGATCTGGTGGTCCAGCCGCAGCTGGAAGGCGACGACCAACGAGCAGGTCCCCGACGACCGCATCGCGTGGTCCACGGAGGGCGCCAAGGGCACGATGAAGGGCGTCGTCTCCTTCCACCGGATCGCCGACAACCTGACCCGGGTCCTGCTGGTCCTCGAGTACTACCCCTCGGGCTTCTTCGAGAAGACCGGCAACATCTGGCGCGCCCAGGGCCGCCGCGCCCGGCTCGACCTGAAGAACTTCGCCCGCTTCATCACGCTCAAGGGCGAGGCCGAGGACGGCTGGCGCGGCGAGATCCGCGACGGCGAGGTGGTCCGCAGCCACGAGGACGCCCTGGCCGAGGAGGAGGAACAGGGCGAGCAGGAGGACTCCGGGGCCGAGGGCCAGGACGACACCGCACCCGAGGACGAGCACGACGAGGACCGCGGGGACGGTGAGGGCGACGGCGCCCCCGAGGACGCGTACGACGAGGACGACGAGTACGAGGCCGACGAAGACGCCGAGCCCGAGGACGCGTACGAGGACGAGGACGAGGCCGGCGGCCCCGAGCCCGACGACCCGTACGAGGACGAGGACGAGGAAGCCGCCGCCGACGAGGACGAGGACGAGGAGGGGGTGCCCCCGGAGGAGGAGTACGAGGACGAGGTCGACGAAGAGGACGATGACGAGGAGTACGAGGACGACGAGCCGGCCGACGAGACCGGTGACGAGGAGCCCGAGGGCCGGAGCCGTCGATGACCACTCCCAGCCGACTCCCCGACACGTACGGCCAGGGCAGCAGCGCCAATCTCGCCGACATCCTGGAAAGGGTGCTGGACAAGGGCGTGGTGATCGCGGGCGACATCCGCATCAACCTGCTGGACATCGAGCTGCTCACCATCAAGCTGCGTCTCGTCGTCGCCTCCGTGGACAAGGCCAAGGAGATGGGGATCGACTGGTGGGAGTCCGACCCGGCGCTGTCCTCACGCGCCCGGCGCGACGAACTGGCGCGTGAGAACGCCGAGTTGCGCGAGCGCCTGGCCCGGCTGGAGGAGCTGGAGCCGCGCCGCGCGGAGGAGGAGGCCCCGTGACCGGACTGCGCTACGTCTACGCGGTCTGCCGCCCCTTCGGCACACCGCTCCAGGCCCAGCTGACCGGGGTGGCCGGCGACCCGCCCCGGCTGGTGCCGCACCGCGGCCTGGTGGCCGTGGTCAGCCATGTGCCCGAGGAGGACTTCGCCGAGGAGCCGCTGCGCGCGCACCTGGAGGACCTCGACTGGCTGACCGCGGTCGCGCGGGCCCACCAGGGGGTGATCGACGCGCTCACCACCGTCACCACCCCGCTGCCGCTGCGGCTCGGCACCGTGTTCCGCGACGACAGCGGCCTCCGGTCGATGATCGAGGCGCGTGAGGAGCACTTCCTGCGCCGGCTGGACCGGCTGGAGGGCCGTGTCGAGTGGGGCGTCAAGGTGTTCCTGGAGTCCGAGCGCGAGCCGGAGCCGACCCCCGCGCGGCCCGCGTCGAAGCCCGCGGCCATGTCCGGCCGGGACTACCTGCGCCTGCGCCGGCAGCAGACGCGGTCGCGGGAGGAGGTGTGGCAGCGGGCGGAGACCTTCGCGACCCGGCTGCACGAGACCCTGGCCGCCGTCGCCGAGGACTCCCGGCTGCACGCGCCGCAGAACCCCGCCCTGTCCGGCGCCCGCGGCCGCAACGTCCTGAACGCCGCCTACCTGGTGCCGCGCGGTGACTCGGAGGCGTTCGTGGAGCAGGTGGACCGGACGAAGGACGACGCCCCGGGGCTGCGGGTGGAGCTCACCGGTCCGTGGGCGGCCTACTCCTTCGCCGGGGAGGAGACCGCCGGTGAGGGGGCCGCCGGGGAGGAGACCACGTGACCGTCGTCGAACGGCGTGAGATCGCCCTGGTCGACCTGCTCGACCGGCTGCTGGCCGGCGGCGTGGTGATCACGGGTGACATCACGCTGCGGATCGCGGACGTCGACCTGGTCCGCATCGACCTCAACGCGCTGATCAGCTCGGTGAACCAGCAGGTCCCCTCGCCCTTCGAGGAGCCGCTGTGACCGACGACCCGCGTGAGCGCCCGCCCGAGGCGCCGGACCCCGTCACGGTGACCGACGCCGACCTCTTCGAGGGGCGTTCGCCCCTGGACCCTGCGGCCTCCTTCGACGCGCGCCCGGAGCCGGCGGCAGCCCGTCCCGCCGGACCGCACGCCGGCCGGCCCCGCCGGCGCCTCGACCTGGAGCCGGACACGGTCGAGCGCGACCTGGTGAAGCTGGTGCTGACCGTCGTGGAACTGCTGCGCCAGCTCATGGAGCGCCAGGCGGTGCGCCGCTTCGACGAGGGGGACCTGACCGAGGAGCAGGAGGAGCGCGTCGGACTGACCCTCATGCTGCTCGAGGACCGGATGGCCGAGCTGCGCAACCGCTACGGACTGCGCCCCGAGGACCTCAACCTCGACCTCGGGCCGCTCGGTCCGCTGCTGCCCCGGGACTGAGTCCCGGGGCAGCCCCGCGCGCCGGCTCAGGCGTCCTCGCGGCAGAGGATCTCGCCGTGCGGCACGGCGAACCAGGCGTCCTCCCGGGCGCCCCACTCCCGCCACGCGGCGGCCACCGCCTCCAGCCGCTCGCGGGTGGCGTGCCCGCCGTCCACGGCCCGTTCCGCGTACGCGGACGCCACCGTGCGGTCCGCCCACAGCCCGCTCCACCAGGCGCGTTCCTCCTGCGTCGAGAACGTCCAGGTGCCCGAGGACGCGGTGACGTCGGTGAACCCCGCGGCCAGGGCCCATGCCTTCAGCCGCCGGCCCGCGTCCGGCTCGCCCCCGTTGGCCCGCGCCACCCGTCGGTACAGGTCCAGCCAGTCGTCCAGGCCGGGGACCGCGGGGTACCAGGCCATCGCGGCGTAGTCCGCGTCCCGGACGGCGACGTACCCGCCCGGCCTCGTCACCCGCCGCATCTCGCGCAGCGCGGCCACCGGGTCGCCCACGTGCTGGAGCACCTGGTGCGCGTGCACCACGCAGAAGCTGTCGTCGGGGAAGTCCAGCGCGTGCACGTCGCCCGTCACGAAGCCGACGTTCGTCAGCCCTCGCCCGTCCGCCACCGCGCGCGCCCGTTCCAGGACGCCGGGCTCCCGGTCGAGGCCCGTGACGTGCCCGTCGGGCACCCGCGCGGCCAGGCCGGCCGTGATGGTGCCGGGCCCGCACCCGACGTCCAGGATCCGCATGGAGGGCCGCAGCGCCCCGAGGAGGTACGCGGCCGAGTTCTCCGCGGTGCGCCAGGTGTGCGACCTCAGCACCGACTCGTGGTGCCCGTGCGTGTAGACGGCGGTCTCCCGTGCGTGCGGCATGGCGGGCCCACCCCTTTCCCTCGTCCGTCGTGAGGACGCCCACCCTATGTGCGGCGGCCACATGATGAGACCTAAGTCTCATATAGTGGGACCAATGAGTGGGGAGGGCCGGGGAAAACCCGTTGCCGACCGCTCCCGGCGCCCCGCAGAATCGCGCCCATGGGACACCTCGAAGCCGCGCACCTGGAGTACTGCCTCCCCGAGGGGAGGGCGCTGCTCGGCGACGTCTCCTTCCGGGTGGGGGAGGGCGCGGTCGTGGCCCTCGTGGGTCCCAACGGAGCGGGCAAGACCACCTTGCTGCGCCTGCTGTCCGGGGAGCTGAAACCGCACGGCGGAACCGTCACCGTGAGCGGCGGCCTCGGGGTGATGCGGCAGTTCGTCGGCTCGGTCCGGGACGAGACGACCGTGCGCGACCTGCTGGTGTCCGTGGCGCCGCCCCGCATCCGCGAGGCCGCCCGCGCCGTCGACGCCGCCGAACACGCGATCATGACGGTCGACGACGAGGCCGCCCAGATGCGCTACGCCCAGGCGCTCGCGGACTGGGCCGAGGCCCAGGGCTACGAGGCCGAGACGCTGTGGGACATCTGCACCACGGCCGCGATGGGCGTCCCCTACGAGAAGGCCCAGTGGCGGCAGGTGAACACGCTGTCCGGGGGCGAGCAGAAACGGCTGGTGCTGGAGGCGCTGCTGCGCGGCCCCGACGAGGTGCTGCTGCTCGACGAGCCCGACAACTACCTGGACGTGCCCGGCAAGCGCTGGCTGGAGGAGCGCCTCGCGGAGACCCGCAAGACGGTCCTCTTCGTCTCCCACGACCGGGAACTCCTCGCCCGCGCCGCCGAGAAGGTCGTCTCCCTCGAACCGGGGCCCGCCGGCGCCGACGCCTGGGTGCACGGCGGCGGCTTCGCCACTTTCCACGAGGCCCGGCGCGAGCGCTTCGCCCGCTTCGAGGAGCTGCGCCGGCGCTGGGACGAGAAGCACGCCCAGTTGAAGAAGCTGGTGCTGACGCTGCGCCAGGCGGCGGAGAACAGCCCGGACATGGCCTCCCGCTACCGCGCCGCCCAGACCCGGCTGCGCAAGTTCGAGGAGGCGGGACCCCCGCCGGAGCCGCCGCGCGAGCAGGACATCCGGATGCGCCTGAAGGGCGGCCGCACCGGCGTCCGCGCCTTCACCTGCGAACAGCTCGAGCTGACCGGCCTGATGAAGCCGTTCGACCTGGAGGTCTTCTACGGCGAACGGGTCGCGGTGCTCGGCTCCAACGGCTCCGGCAAGTCGCACTTCCTGCGCCTGCTCGCGGGCGAGGACGTCGCGCACACCGGTGCCTGGCGGACCGGGGCGCGCGTGGTGCCCGGCCACTTCGCGCAGACCCACGCCCACCCCGAGCTGGTCGGCCGCACCCTGCTGGACATCCTGTGGACCGAGCACGCCCAGGACCGGGGCGCCGCCATGTCCCGGCTGCGCCGCTACGAGCTGACCCAGCAGGCGGAGCGGACCTTCGACCGGCTCTCCGGCGGGCAGCAGGCCCGCTTCCAGATCCTGCTGCTGGAACTCCAGGGCGTCACGGCCCTGCTGCTGGACGAGCCCACCGACAACCTGGACCTGGAATCGGCGGAAGCCCTCCAGGAGGGCCTGGAGGGCTTCGAGGGAACCGTCCTCGCCGTCACGCACGACCGCTGGTTCGCCCGCTCCTTCGACCGCTTCCTGGTCTTCGGCAGCGACGGCAGGGTCCGCGAGACCCCGGAACCGGTCTGGGACGAGCGGCGGGTGGAACGCGCGCGCTGACCGCCGGCGGGCGGCGCGCTACCAGCGCAGCAGCGCGCCCAGCCCGCCCACCGGCGCGTCGTCCCCGGCGTCCGGGGCGGCGGTCACCGACAGCGCGGAGGCGTTCGTCGCCACCGCCGACCGGATCAGCGCGTCGTCCGCGCGGGCCGCCCAGGAGTTCTGCTCGCCGAGGATCTTCAGATCGGTGCGCCGCACCGCCAGCTGGTCCGGGTCCTCACCGATCCACACCTCCCGGTGCGCGTCGGCGCCGTCCGGCCGGATCAGCAGCTCCTCGATCCGGTGCTCCCGGGCCGCCTCGACCAGGGCCGGCACGCCCTCCGCGGCGCCCGCCCGGCCCTCGCCGTCGCGGCCGCGCGCGGCGAGGAACCGCTCCAGCTCGGCCGCGGCACGGTCCCGCACGTGCTCGGCGCGGAGCCGCTCCACGTCCTCGTCCAGCAGCCGGCTCCCGGCGCCGTGCGACGCTTCCACCACCAGGCCGTGCAGCCGCTGCGGCAGCCGTTCGCGCACCGCCCGCCGCTCACGGTCGTCGCCGACCAGGATCACCAGGTCGGCGCCGGTCTCCTCCTGGCAGACGGCCAGCGCGTCCGCCACCTCCGCCGCGTTGTGCTCCCAGGTGTTCTCCACCCGCAGCTGGAAGTGGCGCACCGACCAGTCGCCGGTGCTGGTCCGGTGCAGCGGATGCTGCTGCCCGGTCACCGAGCCGGCGTCCTCCCGGCCCAGCGCGCTGCGCAGCTCGAACTCGGCGCCCGCGCGGTCGACGTACGCGACCACGCACACCGGGTCCTCGCCCGCCAGCTCCAGCAGCGGCGCGACCCGGGGCAGCGGCGCCCACTCAGCGCCGTCCCGCCGCGGCGGCCGGGCCAGCGGCGGATCCAGCACCACCTCGCCGTCCCGGGCGAACAGGGCGCGGCCGTGCGGTTCGCCGGAGTGCCGCAGCTCCTCCAGCGCGTGCCGCACCGCGGTGCAGGTCGCCTCGTCGGCGCCCTGGTCGGCCAGCTCGCGCGCCATCGCCTCCGCGGTCAGCTGCCGTTCGTGCGGGGTGCTCTCCGTACGCCGGGAGGTGTCGACGTAGACGGAGGCCCAGGGGCCGGGACGTTCGTAGAGCGGAGCGAGGAATGCGAGATCCATGGTTCCCTCCCGGTTGCCGTTCGGGGGTGGTGCCTGTGCCGCCGGGCGGGTACCCGGGGCGCATGAACGCACACGAGGAGCGGGACACCACGATGACCGGAGTCGACCCGAACCGCCTGGACGACCAGCAGCTCATGAAGGAGCTGGAGACCATCCACCGCACGCGCCACGACACGCTGCTGTACGGTTCCGACGACGCGCTGCGGGCCCACAACGAGCGCATGGCGCAGTTGGAGGGCGAGTACCTGCGGCGCAACCCGCGCCGCCCCGTCGCGCCGGGCCGCACCCGCGAGGGCGCCCGTGAGCGGACCGCCGGGGACTCCGCCACGCCGACCGCCTCGGGCAGCTGAACGAGGACGGGAGCCCCGCTCGCGCGGGGCTCCCGTCCAGTGCTCGCGCGGCGCCTTCTAGGAGGCGCGCTCCGCCGCGAACACCTCCAGGAAGGTCTCGCAGAACGCCTTGAGGTCGTCCGGCTTGCGGCTGGTGACCAGCTTGTTCGGTCCGTGGTCGCAGACCTTGACCTGCTCGTCGACCCAGGTGGCGCCCGCGTTGCCGAGGTCCGTCCGCAGGCTCGGCCAGCTCGTGAGCACCCGGCCGCGGACGACGTCCGCCTCGATCAGGGTCCACGGCGCGTGGCAGATCGCGGCCACCGGCCGGCCCTGCTCGAAGAAGTCCCGGACGAACGCGACGGCCTTGTCGTCCATCCGCAGGAAGTCCGGGTTGGCGACCCCGCCGGGCAGCACCAGCCCGTCGAAGGAGTCCGCCGAGGCGTCCCCGACGACCTCCTGCACGGGGAAGGTGTCCGCCTTGTCGAGGTGGTTGAACGCCTGGATCTCCCCGGATTCGGTCGACACCAGGACGGGCTCGTGGCCCGCCTGCTCGGCCGCCTTCCAGGGTTCGGTCAGCTCCACCTGCTCGACGCCCTCGGGTGCGGTCAGAAATGCGATGCGCATGGTGGCGCCACGTCCCTTCATCCGTTCTTCGTTCTTCGTTCTGTCGGTCGTACGGTCTCCGTCGCGCCGGCCGGTCAGCGGGCGCCGTCGGGTTCCGCGCGGCTGATGTCGGCCAGCGCCGACCCCGGCTCCCGGGCCTCTGCGAGGTCGCCGAGGGTCACCAGCCCGACGGGCAGTCCGCCCTCCACCACGGGGATGCGGCGCACCGCGTGCTCCCGCATCAGGGCGACGGCCGACGCCACCGTGTCGTCCGGGGCGAGCGTCAGCGGGTCCGGCGTGCACACCGACCCCACGCTCACCCCGTACGGGTCCCGGCCCTCGGCCACCGCCCGCACGGTGATGTCCCGGTCGGTGACCACCCCCACGACGCGCTGTCCGTCCGCCACCACCACGTCGCCGATGTCCTGGCCGCGCATCAGCCGCGCGGCCTCGACGACCGAGGCGTCCGGGCGGACCGCGACCACGCCGGGGGTCATCACGTCCTTCACGAACTCGGCCATGGCCGGCCGGCCTCCCTTCCGGTCACGCCGTCTCCGTCTCCCGGACCCGGGTCAGCGCCTCGGCCAGCTCCTGGACGTTGTCGTAGCGGTCCTTCCGGGACAGCCGCTCCAGCGCCTCGACGAGCGCGTCGGGCGCGTACCGCCGGTCCAGGGCACGCATGAGTTCACGGGGACCCGCGGGGAAGTCCCCGCGGGTCAGGATCCGGGCCAGTTCCAGTCGCACCGACTCCAGCGACGACGGGTCGCGGCCCGGCGTCACGGGTCCGCGCGTGACCGCGGGGTCGTCGTCGGCGTACGGCTCCGGGTCGTGCCACTCCTCGGTGCGGGTGGGGTGTCCGGACCGCAGCAGGCCCTGCAGTTCGTGCTTCATCTCGTCGTCGCGGTGGACGCTGAGCCGGTCATTGCCTCGCTGCATGTCTCCCTCCAGATCCTTCGGGGGTGCGCACCGCGTACCCGAGGAGCGCGGGCCGACACCGCGATCCGGGCCGGATCCGGAGGGCGGACCCGGCCCGCCGGGGTTTGGCGCCGGCGGCGGGGGTGACCCGGACGGCACGCCCCCCACGCGGCTCCCGGAAGGACCGGCCATGGCGGTGCTCGCCCTGCTCGTCCCGTCCCTCATGCTCGGCGTGCTCCTGACGCTGGGCCGCTACGAGGACTACGTCCTGCCACCCCGGGACGCGGACCCGGAACCACGTGACACGCCCGTGGGAGGTTTGCACGGCTGATACGGGGGCACGCGCACACGAAGTGCTTCGGACAGGAGGCACGTCCGTGATGGCGGCGACGACCGCCCGGACGCGCCTGTCCCGGTGGGTGCCTCCGCCACGGTGACCGTCCGTCCCCGAGCACCTCCGAGGGAGTTGGCGACGCACCATGCCCAGCCGAACCGGCACCAAGACGCACCCCCACCACGACGCCCCCGACACCGCGGCGGCCTTCCGCAGACTCGCCGCCCTGCCCGACGGACCCGAGCGCGACGCGCTGCGGGACGAGATCGTGGAGGCCTGGCTCCCCATGGCCGACCGCCTCGCCGGACGGTTCCGCAGCCGCGGCGAGAGCTACGACGACCTGCGCCAGGTGGCGGCCCTGGGCCTGGTCAAGGCCGTCGACCGGTACGACCCGGAGCTCGGCAACGCCTTCGAGAGCTACGCCGTGCCGACCGTCACCGGCGAGATCAAGCGGCACTTCCGCGACCACATGTGGACCCTGCACGTCCCGCGCCGCGTGCAGGAACTGCGCAACCGCGTCCGGCACGCCGTCCAGGACCTCTCCCAGACCGTCCAGGGACGCAGCCCCACCGTGGCCGAGATCGCCGCGTGCGCGGGGCTGAGCGAGGACGAGGTGCGCACCGGGCAGGCGGCGGCGGAGAGCTTCAGCGCCCTGTCCCTGGACGCCGAGATGCCCGGCAGCGACGGCGGCTATTCGCTGGGCGACGCCCTGGGCGGCCCCGACCCGGCGCTGGACACCGTGGTCGACCGGCAGGCGGTCAAGGACCGGCTGGCCGAGCTGCCGGAGCGCGAGCGGGCGATCCTCTACATGCGCTTCTTCGACGACATGACGCAGAACAGCATCGCGCAGGAGCTGGGCCTGTCCCAGATGCACGTCTCCCGGCTGATCAGCCGGAGCTGCGGCCGGGTGCGGGAGCAGGTCATGGGCGACGCCGACGAGGAGTGAGCACCGCGGGGGACCGGCGACGCGGGGGACCGGCGCCGCGAGGACTGACCGTCCTTCACCCGCACGGGGGCGTCCGGTCCCGCGAATGGTGCCCGGCCGCGCGCGCGGCCGGGGCGGGCGGGCTGTGATGGCACCGGGGCGACCGCCGCGCCCCCAGCCGTCGCCGAAGGAGCCCGCACCATGCGCCGCACCGCCCGTGCCCTGTCCGTCGCCGCCGTCGCCGGCACCGTCCTCGGCGCGCTCGCACCGGCCGCGTCCGCCGTGACGGTCCCCGGCAGCGCGGGCGCCTGGGCGTCCCCCTCCCCGTGCGCGTCCCCGGCCGGAGGGCACGGATGGCAGGGGCACGCGTCCAGGAGCGCGGCGCCGAGCCCCGCGGGAGCGGACACGCACGAGGCCGAGGAGTCCGGGGCGGGGACGCTGGTGGAGGAGTTCACCGAGGCGGACCTCTACGGCGCGGAGTCCCTGGACGCCTCCGAGGGCCTCACGCCCGGGGAGGCCGGGGAAGCGGACCCGCTCGCGTCCGAGCCGGCCGAGGAGCCGCCCGCAGCCCTCGACCCGGCCGGGTCCGGCGACACCGCCTGGGAGGAACTGATTCCCGACGCCGACGCCGAGGCCGACGCCGACGCCGACGCCGAGGAGCGCGCCGGGACCCAGGGCGCGGAAGGCGCACCCGGCGCGGTGGCCACGGCGGCGGACCCCGGAGCCGCGGACCCCGACGCCACGGGCCCGTACGCCACGGACCCCCACGGCGCCGATCCGTACGCCGCGGACACCGGGACCACGGACCACAAGGCCCCGCCCCGTACGGCCGTGGAGCCGGAGGCCACCGGCCCCGAGGCGGACCCGTTCCGGACCGCTCCGCCCAGGCCCACGACCTCGCCCACCGCCTCCCACAAGCCGGCCCCCGGCCACCCCACCCACAATCCGCCCCCCACCCACGAGCCGACGACGACGCCCTGCCCGTCGCCGACCGCGCACCAGGGCGTCCAGGCGGGCGGGGGCGGCGCGTTCACCGACTCCGTGCCCGCCCAGGTCGCGGGCGGTCTGCTGATCGCGGGCGCGTTCGGCGCCGCCGCGCACCGCCTGCACCGCCGGCGCACCGGCCGGGCGCGCGGCTGACGTGCCCGCCGGACGGCGTACGGCTGTGCGGTGACGCACCCGATGCGGTGCCGCGCTCATGACGGGCCGATCACGGGGTACTGACTTCGCCGAGGGCGGCGCGGACGGACGCCGGGAGACGGCGCCGGGGCACCGGTAACTGCGCGGAGGTGGCGATGCGGCGGACGGATCCGGAAGGACACGGCCCGGTCCGCTTCGGGCCGCCGCTCCCCGAGGACGGGCTGCCGGTGCTGCCCGAGCTGGCCGGGGTGCTGGCGGCGGCCGCCTCCTGGGGCGGCCCCGAACCGGTCGGCGGCGGCCCCGCGCTCATCGACGCGGCCTGCGGCCACGGAGAGCGGCGCGGACTGCCCGCCCGCCCGGACCGCACGGCCCTCGCCCCGGGCGCGCCCGCCCTGCTGACCGCCCTGACCGCCGCCATCGACGGCGACGTCCTGGTGCCGCGGCCGTGCACCGCCTGGTGGGCGCCGTACGCGCGGCTGCTCGGCCGACCCGTGTTCCATGTGCCGACCCCCGCGGAGAGCGGCGGGGTCCCCGACCCGTACGCGCTGCTGGAGACCGTGCGCCGGATGCGCGCCGAGGGCCGTGACCCGCGCCTGCTGGTGCTGTCCGTGGCCGACGACCCCACCGCGACCGTCGCCCCGCCCGACCTGCTGCACGAGACGCTGCAGGCCGCGGCCGGGGAGGGGCTGCACCTGATCAGCGACGAGACCTGGCGCGACACGCTGCACGACCCGCGCGGCACGGTGCTGCTCAGCCCCGCCGAGATGCTGCCCGACCACGTCACCGTCGTCACCGACCTGGCCGGCTCCCTGCTCCCGCCCGGCTGGCCCGCCGCGGTCGCCCGCTTCCCGGCGGGCCCGGAGGGCGGCGCGCTGCACGCGCGCGTCCTCGACGTGCTCACCGCCCTCGACGCGTGCGTGGCGACGCCCGTCGCGGCGGCCGCCGGGTACGCGCTGTCCGAGCCCGAGCCGGTCACCGCCCGCGTCGCCGCGTCCGTACGGGCGCACGCGCGCGTGGCCGCCGCCGCGCACCGCGCCGTCGTCGCCGCGGGCGCGGTGGCCCGGCCCCCGCAGTGCGGCCGGCACCTCTACGTGGACCTCACCCCCCTGGCGCCGGCGCTCGCCGCGCGCGGCGTCGGCGACACCCAGGAACTGGAGGACTTCCTCACCGGCCGGTCGGGCATGCCCGCGGCGGGCGGCCACCGGTTCGGCGACGACCTCGAGACACCGCGCGTGCGGCTGTGCACCGCGCCCCTGCTGGGGGCCACGCCCGAGGAGCGCGCGGAGTGCCTGGACGCGGACGAACCGGCGGAACTGCCATGGGTGCGACGCGCGTTGCACCGGGTGATGTCGGTCTTCGACGACCTCCGTGACGACGCTCGGCGATGGGAGTCCTCTCGATGACGCAGCGGCACGAGCCGACCGGCACGACGACCACGGCACCGGACGCCGGCCCCCCGGCCCCGGCCCGCGAGGACCGCCCCCACCCCCCGCTCGCCGAACCGCGCCCGCTCGCCGAGCGCCGGGTGTGGCCCCGCACCTTCCACGACCGGCTGACCGCCCCGCTGCCCGGCCTCAAGGCGTTCGCCCGCTTCGCCCGCGAGGGCGCGGTGCGGCCCGGCCCCGAGGGCCTCGCCGACATCCCCCGCCTGCCGTACGTCCCCGGCCCGGTGCCCGACGTGGACGCCCGCACGCTCGCCGTGACCTGGGCGGGCCACGCCAGCTGGGTGGTGCGGATCGGCGGGCTCACCGTGCTCACCGACCCGGTGTGGTCCCGCCGCATCCTCGGCACGCCCGCCCGCGTCACACCCGTCGGGGTGGCCTGGGAGACGCTGCCCCGCGTGGACGCGGTCGTCATCAGCCACAACCACTACGACCACCTGGACGCCCCCACCCTGCGGCGGCTGCCGCGCGACACCCCGATGTTCGTGCCGGCGGGCCTGGGCCGCTGGTTCCACCGCCGCCGGTTCACCCGCGTCACCGAGCTGGACTGGTGGGAGGCGGCGCAACTGGACGGCGTCCGCTTCGACTTCGTGCCGTCCCACCACTGGTCCAAGCGCACCCTGACCGACACCTGCCGCTCGCTGTGGGGCGGCTGGGTGCTCACCGCCCCCGACGGGCGGCGCGTGCACTTCGCCGGCGACACCGGCTACGGCCACTGGTTCTCCCGCATCGGCCGCCGCTACCCGGGCATCGACCTCACCCTGATGCCGATCGGCGCGTACGACCCGCGCTGGTGGCTGGCCGACGTGCACTGCGACCCGGAGGAGGCGGTGCGCGCGGCCCAGGACCTGGGGGCGCGGCACATGGCGCCCATGCACTGGGGCACCTTCGTGCTCTCCGCGGAACCGGTCCTGGAACCGCTCACCCGGGTCCGCGCCGCCTGGGAGGCGGCCGGGCTGCCCCGGGACCGGCTGTGGGACCTGCCGGTCGGCGGGTCGCGGGTGCTCGGGTGACCGGCGGCGTCAGCCGGCGGGCGTGCGGCGTACCCGCCGCCACAGGGCCGGGGCCACGCTGATCAGCACGGTCAGCACGATCGCCGCGAGCACGCCCTCCCAGGGCTCGGCGAACAGCGAGCCGCCGAGGACGCCGATGAGCTGGTAGGTCGCCGCCCAGGCCAGACAGGCCGGCAGGTTGCCGCGTACGAAACGCCGCAGCGGCCACTTCGCGACCAGGCAGGCCAGCATCACCGGCAGCCGCCCGGCCGGCACCAGCCGGGACAGCACCAGCACCGCCACGCCGTGGTCGGCGAGCTTCTGCTGGGCCTGCGCCAGCCGCTCCTCGGGGGCCCGGTCCCGGATCGCCTCCAGCCAGCGCGACCCGTTCCTCGACGTCATCCCGCGCCGCCCCAGCCAGTACAGCGCCACGTCGCCGAGGAAGGCGGCCAGCGACGCCGTCACGAACACCAGCGCCATCGGGAACGGCGCGGTCCGGTGGAAGGCGACCACGGCCGCCGAACTGACCAGCGCGCCCGTCGGCACCACCGGCACCAGCGCCCCGATGAGCACCAGCAGGAACAGCGACGGATACCCGATCGCCTGCTGGGTGGACTCGGGCGCCACGGCCGCCGGCGGCACCAGGCCGCCGGCCGTCTGCACGAGGGCGGCGGGGGAGGTCACCGCGCGGCCCCCAGGCGCACGCTCTCGCCGTGCCCGAGCCGGTGCACCACCGCCTCCGGCGCGCGCCGCCCCGCCAGCCGCTCGAACTCGTGCCCCGGCGCGTGGAACTCGTGGGGGCGCACGGCGTCCATCCCGATCGGCCAGTACGTGCCGTAGTGCACCGGCACCGCGTGCGCCGCGCCCAGCAGCGCCAGCGCCTCGGCCGCGCGCCCCGCGTCCAGGTGCCCCTCGCCCAGGTACGGCCCCCAGCCGCCCACCGGCAGCAGTGCCGTGTCCACCGGGCCGGTCTCCTTGGCCATGTCCTCGAACAGGCCGGTGTCCCCGGCGAAGTAGGTGCGCGCCTCACCCTCGACCACGTAACCGAGGGCGGGCGCGCGGCGCCTCCCCACGGGCAGCCGCCGCCCGTCGTGCAGCGCGGGCACGGCCCGCACCGCCAGCGGTCCGACGGACGTCACGTCGCCGGGCGCCATCTCGGTGATGTCGAGCGCGGTGAGCCTGCGCAGCCCCGGAACCGCCCGGAGCGCCCCCAAAGGCACCAGCAGCCGGGCGCCCGGGGCGAGCCGGGCCAGCGACGGCAGGTGCAGGTGGTCGTGGTGCAGATGGGACACCAGCACCACGTCCGCGCGCCGCGCCTCCGGCGGCGGCACCGCGCCGCGCCTGCGCCGCAGATGCGCCAGCCGGCGTGCGAACAGGGGGTCGGTGAGGACGCGCGTGTGCGAGTCCTCCAGCGTGCAGGTGGCGTGCCCCCACCACGTGACCTCCACCGGCACCTCTTCGCCTCCTTCGCGTGACTCCCCGAAGCCTACGCGCAGGAGTAGGGTCGTCGGCGAAAACCCGGGGTGGGCCCGAGATGAGGGGGACGCCATGGCGCCGGTGCGGGTGACGGCCATCGCGAGCCTGACGCCGCTGGAGGAGCTGGACGCCGAGCCGTTCCTGGTGGACTCCCGCGGCCAGCACGCGATGTGCGCGCGCTGGGCCGCCGAGCACGGGCACGCGGTGGCCCGCGAACTGCTGGTGCGCGGCCTGCGCCCCGACCACGCGCTGCTCTGGGACGGGGTGCGGCCCGGCGCCGACCTGTTCGTGGCGCCCAGCCTGCGGGTGCTGGAGCGGGCGCTGTCCTCCGTGGCCGGGTTCACCGCGGAGTGCGCGCGGCGCGGGGTGCGGGTGGAGACGGTGGACCGCGCGGAGCCGTCGTACGACGCGGCGACGAAGGCCCGGGTGCACCGCAGGCTCTCCCTGCCGACCGCCGGCTACGACGGCCGCTGAAGGAGGCCACGACCGGGGCCCGGCGGCGGGCCGGGAGGCGCGGCAGGCGCCGGAGCGGGGACGGAACACCTCATCAGGACGTTGTGACAGGGTGGGGGCGGGTCAGAGACGGGAACGTGAGGTGTGCGCGGCGTGGGCGGCGGGCGTGGGCGACGGGTCGCCAGTCAGATCGGGCGGAGTGTCACCGTGTGGGCGGTCTCCACGCTCACCATGCTGGCGCTCGCGGGCATCCTGCCGGACTTCCGGCTGCGGTCGGCCGACGGCGGCAGCGCCACCGACATCGCGGTCACCGCCGCGCTCGGCGCGGGCGCCTTCGGCCTGCTGTCCGCGCTGGTCTGGCCGCTGCTGGTGCGGCTGCTGCTGCTCGTGCCCGCGCTCGTCCTCGGCCTGCTGGTGTTCTTCCTCAACGGCGCCCTGCTGTGGGTGGCGCTGCGCGTCAACCCGGTCGAGCGCGGCTCGGCGGCCCCCGAGACGGCGGTGGTGGTCGCCGCCGTGATGTCCGCCGTCGCCTCCGCCACCGGAGGCGCCCTCGCCGTCCGTGACGACGACGCCTACCGACGGCGGCTGTACCGCCTCGCGGACCGGAGACGGCGCTCCGACCCGCCCTGCCCGACCACCCCGGGCACCGTCTTCCTCCAGCTCGACGGCGTGGGCCACGACGTCCTGCTGTCCGCCGTCGACAAGGGCCTGATGCCCACCGTCGCCCGCTGGCTGGGCGCCGGCGGCCGGCCCACCCACCGCCTCACCCGCTGGCGCACCGACTGGTCCAGCCAGACCGGCGCCAGCCAGCTCGGCATCCTGCACGGCAGCAACTTCGACGTCCCCGCCTTCCGCTGGTACGAGAAGGCCCGCCGCGAGGTGATGGTCTGCAACCGCCCCACCAGCGCCGCCGAACTGCAGGCCCGCGCGATCGAGCACTCCGGGCACGCGGGACTGCTCGCCCACGGCGGCGCCAGCCGGGGCAACCTGTTCAGCGGCGGCGCCGACGAGCAGGCGCTGGTGCTGTCCATCGCGGGCCGCCGCAGGGGCCCGGCCGCCCGCTCCCGCGCGGGCTACTTCGCCTACTTCTCCGACCCCGCCAACGCCGTGCGCACCGCCCTGTCCTTCGTCGCCGAGGTGGGCCGGGAGATCGGCCAGTCCGTGCGGTCGCGGACGCGCGGACAGCGCCCGCGCGTCTCCCGCGGCGGGCTGTACCCCCTGGTGCGCGCCTTCGCCACCGTCGTCGAGCGGGACGTCGTGGTGGCCGCCGTGACGGGCGACCTGCTGGCCGGCCGCAACGCCGTCTACGCCGACCTGGTCGCCTACGACGAGGTCGCCCACCACTCCGGGCCGACGAGCCGGGACGCCGAACAGGTGCTGCGGCGCCTCGACCGCGCCCTCGCGCTGATCGAGAACGTCGCCGAGCACGCCCCCCGCCCGTACCGGATCGTCGTGCTGTCCGACCACGGGCAGAGCCCCGGCGAGACGTTCCGCTCCCGGTACGGCCTGACCCTCGGCGACCTGGTGCGGGCCGGCTGCGGGCTGCCCGTGCCGCGCCGCGCCCGGCGCACCCACAGCGGCGCCGAGGCCCGCGCGGCGGTCCGCGCCGCGCTGCGCCGGCCCGTCGAGGAGGGCGCCGAGCACTACCGCCCCTCCCGCGGCTCGGAGCCGGTCGTGCTCGCCTCCGGCAACCTGGGCCTGGTGTCCTTCCCGGACGTGCCGCACCGGATGACCAAGGAGGAGATCGACGCCCGGCACCCCGCGCTGCTGCCGACCCTCGCCAACCACCCCGGCATCGGCTTCCTGCTGGTCCGCAGCGAACGCCACGGCGGGGTCGTGCTCGGCGCGTACGGCGCGGAGATCCCGCTGGACGAGCTCGACGAGAACCCGGGACCGCTCGCCCCGTTCGGGCCCGGCGCCGCCGACGTCGTGCGCCGCACCCACACGTTCCCGCACACCGCCGACATCATGGTCAACTCCTTCTACGACCCGGCGGACGGCGAGGTGCTCGCGTTCGAGGAGCAGATCGGCTCCCACGGCGGCCTCGGCGGCGCCCAGTCCCGCCCCTTCCTGCTGTCCCCGCTGGTCCTGTCCGCCCCGGTCCCCGAGGGCGCCGAGCCGGCCGGCGCCGAACAGATCCACCACATCCTGCGCCGCTGGCTCACCGAATCCGCCGAGGCCGGCACCCGCCCCCTGCCGGAGCGCCGCGAACGCGCGGCCTGACGGCCGCGACGGGGACGTCCGGGGCGGATATTCGCGTGACGGGCGCGCCTTCCGGCTGACACCCTCGGCGGCGAGTCGTCCACCGTCCGCGTCACCGCGCCCGTCGAGGCGCGCGAAAGGGAGCACCTGCGTGCAGGCAGCCGTCACCGTCACCCCCGCCCGTGTCCCGGAGCTGCTGCTCGGTCTGGCCACCGTGCGGCCGGTGTTCCTCTGGGGCGCGCCCGGCATCGGCAAGTCCTCCCTGGTGAGGGAGTTCGCCGAGAGCCTCGGGCTGGAGTGCGTGAGCCTGCTGGGCACCCAGCTCGCCCCCGAGGACCTGATCGGCGTGCCGCAGATCCGCGACGGCCGCTCGGTGTTCTGCCCGCCCGAGTCGATCGCCCGCGACGAGCCGTACTGCCTGTTCCTGGACGAGCTGAACGCGGCCACCCCGGACGTGCAGAAGGCGTTCTACTCGCTGATCCTGGACCGCCGCATCGGCGACTACGAGCTGCCCGAGGGCTCCGTCGTCATCGGCGCCGGCAACCGCTCCACGGACAACGCGCTCGCCCGCCCCCTCGCCTCCGCACTGGTCAACCGCCTCACCCACGTCCACCTGGAGGCGTCCTCGAAGGACTGGCTGGTGTGGGCGGCGAACAACGGCATCCACCCGTGGATCACCGACCACCTCACCGACCGTCCCGACCACCTGTGGTCCAAGCCGCCCAAGACCGAGGAGCCGTTCTCCACGCCCCGCTCCTGGCACATGCTCTCCGACGCGCTGCACTCCTTCGGCCGCGACCTCGACGAGGACACCCTGAAGGTCCTCGCCCACGGCACGCTCACCCCCGCGCACGCCACCGCCTTCTGCGGCTACGTCAAGATCGTGCGCAGCCGGTTCGGCATCGACGCCGTGCTCAAGGGCGACGCCCGCTGGCCGCACCGCCCGGAGGACCGTGACCTGCTCTACTACCTCGCCGAGTCCTTCCGCGGCCGGCTGCTGAAGGAACTGCCCGCGTCCAAGGAGCACATGCCGGCGGCCGGCCGGCAGACCGCGTACCGCGCCAAGGCGCTGCTGGTGCAGCTCGCCGAGATCTCCGTCGAGGTCGCCCAGACCGTCATCGCCCCCGACGCGGACGGCAACCCGGTGCTGCCGTCGTGGTTCCTCGTCGAGGCGGCCCGTGACATGCCCCGTCTCGTGGAGGCGCGCCGGTGAACCGTGCCCGCGGCAAGGGCCCGCAGGCCAAGGGCGGCAAGCAGCAGCGCAAGCGCGACCTCGCGGCGGAGGCGTTCACCGCGGGACTGCGGATCATGCGGGCCAACCCGGCGCTGGCCGCCGTGGAGGCCGACGTCTGCCGCCGCGAGGACTGCGAGCTGTCGCCCCGCGAGGGCCTGGTGCGGGTCGACTCGGACGCCGTGCTGCACGTCCACCCCGACCGGACGGCCGACCCGGAGACCTGGGCGTGGGCGCTGGCGCACGCCGTCCTGCACCTCGGTTTCGGCCACGTCCCGGCCGCCGCGGGCGACCGCACCCAGCCGGACGCCTGCGAGCTGGCCGCCCGCTGCGTCGTCGTCAACCGCTTCCTGCTCGGCTCGCCCGTCGGCCGGGCGCCCGAGGAACTGCCCGCCGCCTACCCCGACGGCGACGAGGAGCGCCTCGCCACGGTCTGGCGGCGCACCGGCGTCCCGGAGGTCTACCGGCGCTGCGGCACCGCGGGCGCCGAGGCCGACCTGCACCTGACCGCCTGGGACAGCTGGTACGGGCGGCCGCCGGACCACCAGCTCGCGTTCGCCTCCGCCCTCACCCGCACCGTCGCCGCCGCGATGGACGTCGCGGGCGGCCGCCGCGACAGCCTGGACGGCGCCCCGGCCCCGCGCCGCCCCTGGCAGAAGGCGCTGAGCTGGTTCGTCTCCTCCTACCCGCTGCTCGGCGGCATCGCCTCCGGCATGACCCTGGTCGCCGACGCCGAGCTGGCCCGCGCCCACCAGATCTCCGTCGCCGCCGTCAACGCCGAGGCGGGCGAGATCTACGTCAACCCGCTGCGCGTCCTGGAGGACGAGGAATGGCGGTTCGTGCTGGCGCACGAGATGCTGCACGCCGCCCTGCGCCACGGCGACCGCTGCGGCCCCCGCGACCCGTTCCTCTTCAACGTCGCCTGCGACTTCGTCATCAACGGCTGGCTGGTGGAGATGCGGATCGGCACGCTCCCCGAAGGCCTGCTGTACGACAAGGACCTCACCGGCCTGTCCGCCGAGGAGGTCTACGACCGCATCGCGGGCGACCGCCGCGCCCGCCGCCTGCCCACCCCGCGCGGCAAGGGACTCGGCGACGTCCTCGGCAACCCGCTCGGACCGCCCCGCGACTGCGCCGACCTCGACGGCTTCTACCGCCGCGGCCTCGCCCAGGGCCTGGACCTGCACGACTGCCAGGAGCGCGGTCTGCTCCCGGCGGGCCTGGTCGAGGAGATCCGCGCCCTCAGCCATCCGCCGCTGCCCTGGGACGCCCGGCTCGCCCGCTGGTTCGACGAGTTCGTGCCCCGTCCCGAGCCCCTGCGGTCGTTCGCGCGGCCCTCCCGGCGCCAGGCGTCCACCCCGGACATCCCGCGCGCGGGCCGCTGGTACCCGCCCGAGGAGGTCGCCCGCTGCACCTTCGGCGTGGTCCTCGACACCTCCGGCTCCATGAACCGGACCCTGCTCGGCAAGGCGCTCGGCGCCATCGCCTCCTACGCGGAGTCCCGTGACGTGCCCGCCGCGCGCGTGGTGTTCTGCGACGCGGCGCCGCACGACGCGGGGTACCTGCCGGTCACCGAGATCGCCGGGAGGGTGCGGGTCCGCGGCCGGGGCGGCACCGTCCTCCAGCCGGGTGTCGACCTGCTGGAGCGCGCCGACGACTTCCCGCCCGGCGCGCCCGTGCTGGTCGTCACCGACGGCTGGTGCGACGTGGTACGGGTGCGGCGCGAGCACGCCTACCTGATCCCGCGGGGCGCGACCCTGCCCTTCACCCCGAGGGGGCCCGTCTTCCGGGTGAGTTGAGCCGTGATGTGATCGGATGGACCAGGGACGCCCGGTGATCCGGGCGTCCGGACCGAGCACCGCCGGCCTCACGGCCGGAATCGTTTCGAAAGGATGCGGCATGGCAACCACGCGCTCCGCGCATACCGTTTGGGAAGGCAGCCTCTTCAAGGGCAGCGGGGTCGTCGCCTTCGACTCCTCGGGCGCCGTCTCCGAGCAGCCGGTCACCTGGGCCTCGCGCGCCGAGGACGCGAACGGGAAGACCAGCCCCGAGGAGCTGATCGCCGCCGCGCACTCCAGCTGCTTCTCGATGGCCCTGTCCAACGGCCTCGACAAGGCGGGCACGCCGCCCACCCGGCTGACCACCCACGCCGAGGTCACCTTCGTGCCGGGCACGGGCATCACCGGCATCCACCTCACCGTCGAGGGCACCGTCCCCGGCCTGGACGAGGCCGGCTTCGTCGCCGCCGCCGAGGACGCCAAGGTGAACTGCCCGGTCAGCCAGGCGCTCAAGGGCACGGAGATCACCCTGACGGCGAAGCTCGCCTGACCCGTCCCCCCGCAGGGCCACCGCAGGCCGCCCCCGCCGGGGCGGCCTGCTCCGCGTCCGCCGCCGAAAGCCGCCCCATGACGTCACGCCCCGCCGTCTCCGCCCACCGCGGAGGGACCGAACGCGCCGCCCCGGCCACCTGGGAGGCGTACCAGGACGCGCTCGCCTCGGGCGCCGAGTACGTCGAGTTCGACGTGCGGCGCACCGCGGACGGCGTCCTCGTCGTCCACCACGACGCCCGGGTGGGCGGCACCGGCCCCTTGCTGTCCACGCTCACCCGCGCCGCACTGGACGCCCGCGCCGGGTACCCGGTGCCCGCCGTGGAGGACGTGATGGCGCTGATCGCGGGGAAGCTCGTCGCGCACCTGGACCTGAAGGAGACCGGCTACGAGCGCGAGGTGCTGGACCGGGCGGTCGCCCTGCTGGGGGAGGACGGGGTCGTCGCCACCACCCTGGAGGACCGCTCCGTCGCCGCCCTCACCGCCGCCCGCCCGCGCGTGCGCACCCTGCTCTCCCTCGGCCGCGACGGCCGCGGCCTGACCCGGCGCCGGCTGGTGCGCACCCGGATGGGCGAACTGCTGCCGCTGCGCCGCGTCCGCGCCTGCGGCGCCCACGGGGTCGCCGTGCACCAGCGGCTGGCCCGCGCCACCGTGCTGCGCGAGGCCGCCCGCGGCGGACTGTTCACGATGGTGTGGACGGTCAACGACGACACGGCGATGCGCGCCTTCCTCGACGACCCGCGCGTGGACGTCCTGGTCACCGACCGCCCCCGCCGCGCGGTGACGCTGCGGGACCACCCGGACGGGTCACGCCCCCGCTGACGTGAAACCCCCTCCGCACACTTGACAACGGGCCGCTCAAGTTTTGTGCTGGAAGTGTTGGAAGACCGGAGTGGAGCCTGGCGGAAGGGGTTACAGCGATGGGACGTGCCGTCGGAATCGACCTGGGAACCACGAACTCGGTGGTCGCCGTGCTCGAAGGCGGTGAGCCCACCGTCATCGCCAACGCGGAGGGCGCCCGCACCACCCCCTCGGTCGTGGCCTTCGCCAAGAACGGCGAGGTGCTCGTCGGGGAGGTCGCCAAGCGGCAGGCCGTCACCAACGTCGACCGCACCGCCCGTTCGGTCAAGCGGCACATGGGCGACGCCCGGTGGCGGTTCCCCGAGCAGGGCTCCGTCGACGGCACCCGCTACCGGGCGCAGGAACTGTCCTCCCGCGTGCTGCAGAAGCTCCGCAGGGACGCCGAGTCCTACCTCGGCGAGGACGTCACCGACGCGGTCATCACCGTGCCGGCCTACTTCGACGACACCCAGCGGCAGGCCACGAAGGAGGCCGGTGAGATCGCCGGGCTCAACGTGCTGCGCATCATCAACGAGCCCACGGCCGCGGCGCTCGCGTACGGACTGGACAAGGAGAACGACCAGACCGTCCTGGTATTCGACCTCGGTGGCGGCACCTTCGACGTGTCGCTGCTGGAGATGGGCGAGGGCGTCATCGAGGTGAAGGCCACCAACGGCGACACCCACCTCGGCGGCGACGACTGGGACCAGCGGATCGTGGACTGGCTCGCCAAGCGTTTCAAGGACCAGTACGGCATCGACCTGGCGCAGGACAGGATGGCGGTGCAGCGGCTGCGGGAAGCCGCCGAGAAGGCGAAGATCGAGCTGTCGTCGTCGAGCGAGACGACCGTCAACCTGCCGTACATCACCGCCTCCGCCGAGGGCCCGCTGCACCTCGACGAGAAGCTCACCCGGGCCCAGTTCCAGGAGCTCACCGCGGACCTGCTGGACCGCTGCAAGAAGCCCTTCCACCAGGCGGTGGAGGACGCCGGGGTGCGGCTGGCCGACGTCGACCACGTCATCCTCGTCGGCGGCTCCACCCGGATGCCCGCCGTGACCGACCTGGTCCGCGAACTCACCGGCAAGGAACCGCACAAGGGCGTCAACCCCGACGAGGTGGTGGCCCTCGGCGCCGCCCTCCAGGCGGGTGTCATCCGCGGCGACGTGAAGGACGTGCTGCTGCTCGACGTCACCCCGCTGTCCCTCGGCATCGAGACCAAGGGCGGCATCATGACCAAGCTGATCGAGCGCAACACCACGATCCCCACCCGCCGGTCGGAGATCTTCACCACCGCCGCCGACAACCAGCCCTCCGTCGGCATCCAGGTCTACCAGGGCGAACGCGAGATCGCCGCGTACAACAAGAAGCTCGGCACCTTCGACCTGACCGGCCTGCCCCCGGCGCCGCGCGGGGTGCCGCAGATCGAGGTGGCGTTCGACATCGACGCCAACGGCATCATGCACGTCTCCGCGAAGGACCTCGGCACCGGCAAGGAACAGAAGATGACCGTCACCGGCGGCTCGGCCCTGCCCAAGGAGGACATCGACCGCATGATGCGCGAGGCCGAGCAGTACGCCGAGGAGGACCGCCGGCGCCGGGAGGCCTCCGAGACCCGCAACCAGGCCGAGCAGATCGTCTACCAGACCGAGAGGTTCCTCGACGAGAACGGCGACAAGGTCCCCGGCGACACCAGGTCCGAGGTGGAGTCGGCCGTCGCCGACGTCAAGCGGCTGCTGGAGCAGGAGTCGCCCGACACCGCCGAGCTGCGCACCGCCGTGGAGAAGGTCGCCTCGGTCAGCCAGCGGATGGGCCAGGCGCTGTACGCGCGGACCGGCGCCGCCGAGGGCGGGACCGCCGGTCCCGGCGCCGCGGACACCGGCACCGCGTCCCAGGGGGACGACGACGTCGTCGACGCCGAGATCGTCGACGACGACAAGGACACCGGCGGCCGGCGGGACGGCGCGGCCTGAGCCCGCGGGCGCCTCACAGGTGCTCGCGGCACTCCCGCAGCAGCTTCTCGGTGCGCTGGGCCGAGGACGCACAGGCCGTCATGTGGTCCAGCACCTCCAGGTGCACCGAGACCTCCTTGCGGGAGTCCAGGTACAGCGCGCCGGTCAGGTACTCGGTGAACACCATGTCCGGCAGCTCCGGCTCGGCGAACCGGAACAGGGAGAACGGCGCGTAGGTCCCCGGGTGCGGCCCGTCCGCGAACTCGGCGATCTGCAGCGTGACCCGGTCCCGGGCGGAGTACTCCAGCAGCTTGTCGAGCTGCTCGCGCATCACCCGGCCGTCCCCGCTCACCGGGCGCCGCAGCACGGTCTCCTCCATGAGCACCCACAGGTGCGGCGGGTCCGGGCGCTCCAGCAGCCGCTGCCGCTCCATGCGCAGCGCCACGTGCCGCTCGACCGCCTCCGGGCCCGCCGTGCCGATGGTCCCGGCCTCCAGCACCGCCCGCGCGTAGTCCTCCGTCTGGAGCAGTCCCGGCACGAAGTGCGGCTCGTACGAGCGGATGATCCGCGCGGCGCCCTCCAGGCTCACGTAGAGGCTGAACCACTCGGGGAGCACGTCGCCGTACCGCTGCCACCAGCCCGGACGGTTCGCCTCCTCCGCGAGCTGGACGAACGCGTCGGCCTCCATGTCGGGCACCCCGTAGGCGGCCAGCAGCATCTGCACGTACGGGATCTTCAGGGCGACCTCGGCGGTCTCCATCCGGCGGACCGTCGCCGGCGCCACCCGCAGGATCCGGGCGGCCTCCTCCCGCGAGAGGCCCGCGGCCTCCCGCAACTCGTACAGCCGCCGTCCCAGGACCACCTGGCCCACGGTGGGTGCGGCCCGCCGCTCACTCAACGCCACGCCTCCCCAACGTGCTCGGGCATGCGCTCATCCTGTCATGTCCCTCCGAGACTCTCACGAGCCTCAGGCGACCGCCCTGTTTCCGCGCGTCCGCCGCATGACCCCGCACGTAATCGACCCGGCCCCGCCCGCACGGGATCGTGGACGCACCGAGTCCCGCACCGCTTCCGACGGAGGATGATGCCCCGTGTCCGCGACCCCGCTCACCGTGACCGCCCGGACTGTGGAACCGCGGCGGACGCTGCGCCGCCTGCTGGCCCTCGACGCCGTGGTGACCGGCGTCAACGCCCTCGCCTACCTCGCCCTCTCCGGACCGCTCGGCCGCTTCCTCGGGACCGGTTCCGGCCTGCTGCTCGGCGTCGGCGCGTTCCTCGCCGCCTACGCGGCCGGCGTGGGCCTGCTGGCCGTCCGCCCGCACCCGCCGACGCCAGGGGCGCGGATCGTCGTCGAGGCCAACCTCGCCTGGGTGGCGGCGAGTTTCCTGGCCCTCGCGCTGTGGCTCACGCCGACCGCCGCGGGCGCGGTGTGGACGGTCCTGCAGGCGCTCGCCGTGGCGGGCCTCACCCTGCTGCAGCACAGGGCGCTGAGGGCGCTTCAGCGCAGCCAGGTCTGAAGGTACGCGGCCGTCGCCGGGTCCGCCGGGAGCAGCGTCTCCACGGCCAGCTCGGCGACGGTCACGTCCATCGGGGTGTTGAAGGTGGAGATGGACGACACGAACGACAGCGTCCGGCCCCGGTGCTCGATCACCATCGGCAGCGCGAAGTACGCCACCGGCTCGGCCGGTTCCTCCGCCCGTCCGGCGGTGTCCGGCACCGGGAACGCCGCCACCTCGTCGTACAGCGCCCGCAGCCGCTCCGAGCGGCGCAGGGCGATGTTCCGCCGCATCTGCTCCAGCAGGTGTCCGCGCCACTCCCGCAGGTTCCGGATCCGGGGTGCGAGACCCTGCGGGTGCAGGGTGAGCCGCACCGCGTTCAGCGGCGGCGTCAGCAGCGACTCCGGAACGCCGTCGAACAGCGCCATGACCCCCCGGTTGGCCGCCACCACGTCGTACGCCGCGTCCACCACCAGCGCCGGATACGGCTCGAACCCGCCGATCAGCCGCTCGACGCCGGTGCGCACCACCTCCAGCGCCGGGTCGTCCAGCGGGGTCTCCGGGTAGCGGGGCGCGTAACCGGCCGCCAGGAGCAGCGCGTTGCGGTCCCGCACGGGCACGTCCAGGTGCTCGGCCAGCCGCAGCACCATCTCCTCGCTGGGCCGGGAGCGGCCGGTCTCGACGAAGCTGATGTGCCGGGCGGAGGAATCGGCGCGCAGCGCCAGCTCCAGCTGGCTGACCCGCCGCCGCTGCCGCCAGGCACGCAGCAGCGGACCCACGCCCTCGGTGCGGGAGGCGGTGTCGGGGGGTGCGGTGGTCATGTGAGGACGGTAGTCGAACAACGGCCGTACGGGGAGCCGCCCGCCGTCCGGCCGGGGCACGGCAGGACCTTCTGTGGCAGCCTGGACGCGCCACGAGAGCCGACCCGGCGAAGGAGCAGCCCATGACCGTCGGACCGCTGTCCCGGACGGAGATCGAGACCCGGCTCGCCGAGCTGCCGGGCTGGACCCTCGACGGGGACCGCCTCACCCGCGCCTACCGGCTGGACTCGCACATCGCGGCGGCGGCCATGGTCGTCCATGTCGCCCGGGTGCAGGACGAGCTGGACCACCACTCCGACCTCACCCTCGGCTACCACACCGTGTCCCTGTCCGTGCACACGCACAGCGCGGGCGGCGTCGTCACCGAGAAGGACCTCGAGCTCGCCCGCAGGGTGGAGGACCTGGCGCCCGCCCACGGGGCACACTGAGGCGCGTGCTGGACTACGACGAGGAAGCGGAGCGCTACGACGCCCTGCGCGGCGGCGAACCCCGCGCGGCGGCCGCCGCCGAGGCCGTGCTGAGTCTCGTCCCGCGGCAGGCGCGGAGCCTGCTGGACGTGGCCTGCGGGACCGGCATCGTGACCCGGCTGCTCCCCGCGTCCCGCCCCGGACTGCGGGTCGCCGGAGTGGACCTGTCGACGTCGATGACCGTGCGGGCCGCCGCCCGCCTGCCGGGAGCCGTGGTGCGGGCCGACAGCCGCCGGCTGCCCTTCCGGGACGCGCGGTTCGACGCGGTGGTCAGCGTGTGGCTGCTGCACCTGCTGACCGACCCCGCCGACGTGCGCGCCGTCGTCGCCGAGTGCGCGCGCGTACTGAGACCCGGCGGGGTCTACGTCACCACCGTGCACAAGGGGCTCTCGCACAACGTGGGCAGCGACATCGACGCCGTGCTCGCCGACCGCCCGCCGAGCCCCGTGCCCGACGCTCCCGCGACGGTCGCGGCCTGCGCGGCCGGGCACGGACTGGTCCCCGCGGGGGAGGCCCGCTTCCGCGGCCACGGCCAGGGCCGCAGCCCCCGCCGCACGCTGGACGACCTGCGACGCGGCTGGTTCGTCACCCTCCCGCCCGGCCACCCCCTCGCGGACCGCTTCGCCGCCCGCCTCACCGCCCTCCCCGACCAGCACCGCCCCCGCCCGGACCCGGTGTTCACCCTCCACGCGTTCCGCAAGCCGGAGTGACGCCTTCACCGGGCGCGGGGCCCGCCGGCTCGCGGAGCCGTTCGAAGGCGGTGGGGGAGGGGCGGTGGGGCAGGAAGGCGGCGATCGCGCGGGCGCAGTCCGCCGGGCTCGTCGTGGTCGTGTCGCATTCGAGGTCGTAGACGCCGTGCGCGTGCACCCGCTCGTACTGCCGGGCGGCGAGACCCGGCGGGCGGTCGCCCCGCTCCCGTTCGCGCCGCTCGGTCTCCTCCAGGGAGCAGCGCACGCCGACCAGGACCACCTCCCGCGGGTCGAACAGCCCGAGGCAGTCGGCCAGGCGCCACTCCTCGCTCAGCACGTGATCGACCACCACGTTGTTCCCCGCCGCTGCCATGCCCGCGACCGCCCGGTGATACCCCCGCCAGGTGCGGTGCAGCACCTCGGGGAGCCGGCCGGCGTCGATCTCCCGGCTCGTCCGCATGCGGTGGAAGGCGTCCACGGGCATGTGGAAGTACGGTTCGTCCAGCACCCGCAGCAGCTCCCGCGCGATGCTGGACTTGCCCGAACTGGACGTGCCGTTGAGGAAGATGATCCGTCCGTGCATCGGGGTTCCTTCGGGGTCGCCGGCGGGGGCCGGGTCATCTTCCCCCGCCGGCGATCTTCAGCGCACCCCGCATTCCTTCCCGCCCAGCGCGAACGCCGTCGGGCTCGCGTTCGCCGCCGGTCCGCTCGCGGTGAAGCCGAAGGCGACCGAGGAGCCGGGTGCCACCGTGCGGTTCCAGTCGGCGTTGCGGACCGTCACCGCGGCCCCGGACTGGGTGTGCGAGCCGTTCCAGAGCTGGGCGATCCGCTGCCTGTCCGGGAAGGACCAGGCCAGCGACCAGCCGTCCCAGGGTGCTGTGCCGGTGTTGGTCAGCCGGACCTCCGCCTGGAAGCCGTCGCCCCACGCGTTGGTGACCCGGTACGCCACCTCGCAGGCGCCGGACGGCTCCGGGCCGGTGCCGCCGCCCGTGTCCGCGAGGTCGCCGTACACGACACCGCGGCCGTTCGTCGCCACGTAGACCCGGCCGAACACCCGCGGGTCGCCGGTGATGGCCGCACCGGTCCAGCCCCACTGGTGCGCGTCGTCGTTGACCCGTACCCAGCTCGCCCCCGCGTCCGTGGAGCGGTAGATGCCGCGCACCCCGTCGATCCGCGCGCTGGTGAACAGCGTCTGGTACGACGCGCCCGGCGCCGCCTTGCCGAAGCCGACGGTGTCCGCCTCCTCGACGCCCGGCAGCTTGGCGAACGTCTGCCCGAAGTCGGTGGAGTGCCACAGCCCGTACGGCCCGTCGCTCGCCCCGCCCGCCAGCCAGACCTCGCCCGCCGTGCCGGGCAGCGCCTTGAACCGCACGCTGTCACCGGCCGGCAGACCGGTCGCCGGCGACGCCTCGAAGGTCGCCCCGCCGTCCCTGCTGACGTAGAAGCGCCCGGACTTGAAGCCGTAGAAGGTCCGCGGGTCCTCCCGGTCCGACTCCACGACCGCCCCGGCCGGGATGCCCTCCGACGCCGACCACGACGTGCCGAACCCGGTGGTGTGGTGCACGCCCGCGCCCTCCGGGCTCCACACGAAGCGGCCGCCGTCCGCCGACGCGGCGACCGTCCCGCCGCCGCTCACGCCCGAAGGGTCGGTGCCCGCGAACCAGCTGGCCCCGTTGTCGGTCGAGAAGGCGATGTGCGGGCCGGAGTCCACGTGCCCGGCGCGGACCACGACGTCCGGGGCCGACTCGGCGAAGTCCAGACTCGTCGTCGAGGTGAAGTTCGGCCGGGTGAACATCATCGACGGCACCTTCGTCAGGTCCGTGTGCCGGAAGCCGCCGATGTCGCCGAGCGCGCTGAGCAGCGGGGCGCCCGACGGGGGAGAGGCCAGGTCGAGGACCGCGGTCTCCTCCAGCCCCCGCACCATCGGCCGGATGGTGAACGGGGTGTCGTCGTCCCAGTTCGTCAGCTCCTCCGTGCCGTAGACGGTCGCACCCGTGCCGTACATCATCCGGTCCGGGTCGAACGGGTCGATCTCCAGCGCCTCCGTCATCCACCCCAGCTTCGGCGTCTGTTCGGGCGGCGACGGGTTCGCGCCCCAGGTCAGCCACGGCGACGAGGAGACGTCCATGACGTAGCGGTTCTCGCGCTCCGGGTACGCGGTGTAGCGCCACGCCTGGGTCCAGGTGGCGCCGCTGTCCGTGGAGCGGAAGATCTGCGTGTCCGGCCACCAGGAGCTGTACGCCGTCGCCATCACCGTGCCCGGGTTCTGCCGGTCCACGGTCAGCCCGCTGAAGCCGAAGTAGGTGTCCTCCTCCGCGACCGGGCTGATGTCGGTCCAGGCGCCGGTCGCCGTGGCGTACCGGTACAGCCGCCCCTTGCCCCCGTCGTAGGGGCCGCCCGTGTCGCTGTACGCGAGATACAGGTGGCCGTTCTCCGCGTCGAGGACGCCCTTGTGCGCGAGGTAGCCGGTGGGCTGGCCGGCCAGCCGCTCCCAGGTCGCGCCCGCGTCCGTCGAGCGGTAGACGGCGTTCCCCTTGTCGGCGACCCCGACGTACACGGTCCGCGTCGGCGTGCCCGCGGTCCCCGTCGACTCGTCGAACGTCACCCAGACGACGCCCTGGTTGTCCGAGGCGTACCCGCTCTCGTCGTCCGGATCCTCCGCGTAGTTCCCGGGGTTGGGGAAGGACGTCACCTCCGACCAGGTCACGCCCGCGTCGGTGGACCGCCACAGGCCGTGGCCGCTGGGCGCGCCCAGGTACAGCACGTCGTTGTCGTGCGGGTCGACCGCCAGCCGTTCCCCCATGCCCCGTCCCGGCATGTTGCCGCCCAGCTTGAACGGCAGCGCGGCCTTCCGCCAGCTCGCGCCCCGGTCCGTGGAGCGCATCACCGCCCCGTTGCCCGGGTCCCAGTCGTTGGTGTACGTGCCGACCGCCGCGTACACCCGGTCGGGGTCGGCGGCGTCCGAGGCGATGCTGACCACGCCGGTGTGGCCCCAGTCGTCCCAGCCGACCGAGTCCAGCAGGGGGATCCAGCTCTTCGTCGACTCCTGCCAGCGGTAGGCGCCGCCGATGTCGGTGCGGGCGTACGCCAGGTCCGGTTCGCTGCGGTTGAAGACGATGCCGGGCACGAAGCCGCCGCCGTCGATGCGCGCGTTGCGCCAGGTGTAGGTGTCGGCGGCGGCCCCGGAGACGGCGGCGGGAGCGGCGGCCGGGGCGTCGGCGGCCAGGGCGGGCGGGCCGCCGGCGAGCAGGCCGGCCGCCAGGGCGAGCACGGCCGTGAGGACACGGGTTCTTCGCACGGTGGGGGTTTCCTCTCTCGTGGGGGAGGGGCGTCGGAGCGTGCGAGGCCGGGCGGCCCCCCGTGCGCGAGGGGACCGCCCGGCCCGGTGGCCCCGGCGTCAGGTGCCGGGGCCGGTACACGGAGCGTCGGCGGGGACTATTCGAGGAGCTCCGCGTACGCGCCCATGGCCGTGGCGATGTCCGCCTGGGCCCAGAACCGGTGGTACGTGAAGGTCGGCGCGGCGCCGCCCTCCAGATAGCTCTCGATCTTCGACCAGGCCGGGTCGTCCTTGTAGAAGGAGCGGATCGAGACGAACGTCGACGACGAGTCGATCCGGTCGCCGTTCGGCATGGTGCCGGTCCAGCCGGACGGGATGTGGACCGGGTCGTCGAAGCGCTCGTAGTCGGCGCGGGTCTCCGGGACGGCGATGCCCAGGTCGTCCTGGTGGTTCTCCCACATGCCGTCCAGCAGCGCCTTCGCCGTGTCCGCCGCCTCGGTGTCACCGGAGCGGGCGGCGTAGTACGTCAGGATCTTGGCGTAGGCGCCGGCCACACCGACGTCGTTGGTGTAGTCGACGACCTCGACGTGCAGCCCGCTGTTGGCGCCCGGCGACGACGGGTTCCAGGTGTCGGGCTTGCCGGACCACTTCAGCGTGGACGGGAAGCGGAACGTCCCGTCCGGGTTGACCGTGGTCTCGGACAGCGCCCAGTCCACCCACTTCTCGAGGACCGACTCGGCGAGCGCGTTGCCCGTCTGGTGGTACACCTCGGCCACCCGCTCCATCGACCACGCCTGGAAGCCGAACCACTGGTTCGACGGCGGGTCGTGGTACACCGGCTTCTCGTCGTAGTACATGCCGTAGAAGGTCGGCGTACCGGCCGGCGGAGTGGTGTAGCGGCCCGCCCAGCTGTTGGTCGCGCCGCCCGCGATGCCGCCCTCGTCGGACTGCAGCCAGCGGTAGAACTCGAGCTGGCGCTGGAACGACTTGCCCCAGTCCTCCGCGCCCGTCGCCGACTTCGGCTTCAGGGGCGCGTGGTTGGCCAGCGCGTACGCGGCGAGCGGGTTCTGGTATCCGCCGTGCGCGTGGCTGGAGCCGATGCGCCAGGCCCAGCCGGCCGAGGTGTCGGTGGCGCCGCCCCAGGCGTAGTACCAGGAGAGCAGGTAGTGCGAGGCGTCCTTGCCGGTGCCGGCCGGGCAGGACGGGCTGGTGCAGTTGCCGATCTTCTTGAAGTACTTGTCGTACATGGCGTAGCGCAGGTAGTCGCCCATCTTGGCGGCCTTGGCGACGGTCCCGGCGATCTCGCCGCCCTTGCCCTGCTCCTTCGCCCACAGGTCGGCCCAGTACGCCGCCTGCACCGCACGCGCGTCGGCGTCGGGGGCGTTGGTGAACTTCCACTGCTTGGCGTAGGACGCGTCCTTGGTGAACAGGTCCAGGTAGCCGTTGGGGCCGCCGTACTTGAAGGCGTCACAGGTGGGCTGGGTGACCGTCTCCCACACCGACTCCTGCGGGCCGCGCTGGAAGGTGTTGATGTAGGACGGGCCGGTGTCCGACGGTCCGGCCTCGCACTTGCCGGGCGAGTTGCCGTAGCCGTAGACGTTGTCCACGTCCTGGATCCAGTGCATGCCGTACACCTGGTCGGTGCCGTACGCGGACCTCAGCTCCGCCGCGATCGGGTCACGGCCCACGGAGACACCGGGGTCGAGCTGCGACGGGTACTCGTTCGGGGTGTCGTGCTCGGGCGCGTACGTGGCCGGCTTCGAGGGGTCGTAGAAGGAGTTGGTCGGCTGGTCGGCGCCGGTCGGGATGGCGTACCGCTCCATCGTCTCCCAGGCGTCGTTGAACCGCGTCCAGTCCCCGGTGATCCTGCCGTACATCGCCTGCAGCCACAGCAGGTAGCTGTACGCCTCCGAGGTGGTCTCGTGACCGTGGTCGGGCGCCTCGACGATCAGCGTCTCGACCGAGTGGTACGGGATGCCCTCGGGGGAGAAGTAGCCGTTCGCCGGGTCGGTGATCTTGTCGTACAGCTCCAGGAACCGCGCCTCGTACGACTTGGTCGCGCCCAGCTGGGTCACGGTCACCGCCGCCTTGGCGTGGCCGGGCGCGGTGGACTCGAAGACCGCCTGGCCGGTGCCGGAGGAGTCGGCGGCGACGGTCACCCTCTGCGCGGTGCTCCAGTTCGACGGGGTGAAGGTGAGGCTCGCGCCGGAGGACACCGACAGCCCCGTGGTGCCGCTCGCCCGCGCCGTGGTGACGGTCACGTTCCCGCTCGGCTGCTTGGAGAGCTTCACCTCGAAGGTGCCCGACTCACCCTGGCGCACGCCCAGTTGGGAAGGGCTGGCGACCACGGCGGGACCCGAGGCGACCGTGATGCCGACCGGGGCGGAGGAGGCGGAGGCGCCCATGCTGTCGTACGCCTTCGCCACCAGGGAGTGGGCGCCGACGGCCAGTCCGCCGACCGACAGCGTGAACGGCGCGGAGGTGTCCGTCCCGAGCAGTTCGGTGTCGTCGTAGAACTCGACCTTGGTGATGGTGGCCCGGTCGGCCGCGGCGGCGGTGGCCGCGAGCGGCACCGTCTCGCCCCGGGTGTAGACCGAGCCGGCCTCCGGGCTGGTCAGCACGGCGATCGGCGGCTGGTGGGCGCCCGCACAGGCGGCGCCGTTGACCGAGAAGGAGGTGGGCGCGGCGTTGGCGCCGCTGTAGGAGAACTGGGCGCCGGTGGTGACGGCGGCGCCGGCGGCGATCCGGCCGTTGTACCCGGCGTTCTTCACGGTGACGGTGGAGCCGGACTGGGACCAGCTGCCGTTCCAGCCGTTCACCAGGCGCTGGTTGCCCGTGTAGTCGTACGTCAGGGTCCAGCCGTCGATGACGTCGGCGCCGCGGTTGGTGACGGTCAGGTCGGCGGTGAAGCCCGACCCCCAGTCGTTCGTCCTGTAGTCCACGCTGCACTGGACGGCCGCCGCCCGGGCGGGGGTGGTACCCGTCGACAGCATCGTCAGCGGCAGCGCGAGGGCGGTCACGGCGACCGCTAAGAGACGTCGCACGCCACCGCGTCTGCGGGGTGGGGGATGCATGGTGCTGGTCCTTCCTGCGACTCGTACATGTCAAGGCTTGAACCAGTGGGAGCGCTCCCATAGTGGGGACGGGGGGTGGACCGGTCAACCCTTGGTGCGAATCGAAAACATTCGACACGGTGAGACGTGCCAATGTCCGCACACCCTCTGTTCTTCACCGTCACTTGGCGCTAGCTTCATGGGCACCAGTGGGAGCGGTTCCATCAGTCGACGCGTCGGTCCCGACGCGTCCGAGCTGCAAGGAGTCGCTCGATGAACCACCCCCCGCGTTCAGTACTTCGAGCCACCCCCGTGCACGTGTGGAGCACCTGACGCGGGGCGCTCGTCACCGTGGGATTTCTGTGCCGTCCGTGCTGTCCGGAGACATCCGGCCGGCCTCACGGGCCCGCCCGTGCGGAGCCGGGACGGCATCCCCCACCCCGTAAGGCACCAGGCCGCGCGAACGTCCGCGCGCGCCCCGAAGGAAAGCCCCCTACGGATAGGAAACCCGCACCATGAGTCGCACCAGAACCGCGCTCCTCGCCGCCATGGCGCTGGTCGCCGGCGCCACCGGGTCGGCGATCGCCGCCGTCCCGGGCGACGCCGGCGCGGCCGCCGTCCCCTGCACCGTGGACTACACGGTGCAGAACCAGTGGAACACCGGCTTCACCGCGTCCGTGACGGTCACCAACCACGGTGCCGCGAAGTCGTCGTGGGCGGTGAAGTGGAGCTACGCCGGGAACCAGAAGGTGACCAGCGGCTGGAACGCCAGGATCACCCAGTCCGGCGCGAACGTCACGGCGGCCAACGAGTCGTACAACGGCACGCTCGCCGGCGGAGGCTCCGCCACCTTCGGCTTCCAGGGCACCTACAGCGGCACCAACGCCGTCCCCGCCACCTTCACCCTCGACGGCGTGACCTGCAACGTCGACTCCGGCGGCCCGACCGACCCGCCGGACCCGACCGACCCGCCCCCCGGTGACCGCGTCGACAACCCGTACGACGGCGCCAAGGTGTACGTGAACCCGGAGTGGTCCGCGAACGCCGCCGCCGAGCCGGGCGGCAGCCGCATCGCGAACCAGCCGACCGGTGTCTGGATGGACCGCATCGCCGCCATCGCGGGACCGAACGGCAAGATGGGCCTGCGCGACCACCTCAACGAGGCCCTGCGCCAGAAGGGCTCGGGCGAGCTCGTCTTCCAGGTGGTCATCTACAACCTGCCGGGCCGCGACTGCGCCGCCCTCGCCTCCAACGGCGAGCTCGGCCCGACGGAGATCGACCGCTACAAGAGCGAGTACATCGACCCGATCGCACAGATCCTCTCCGACCCCAAGTACGCCGCGCTGCGCATCGTCACGGTGGTCGAGATCGACTCGCTGCCCAACCTGGTCACCAACGTGTCGCCGCGGGCGACCGCCACGCCGAACTGCGACACGATGAAGGCCAACGGCAACTACGTGAAGGGCGTCGGCTACGCCCTGAACAAGCTGGGCGACGCGCCCAACGTCTACAACTACGTGGACGCGGGCCACCACGGCTGGCTGGGCTGGGACGACAACTTCGGCGCCTCCGCGCAGCTGTTCAAGCAGGCCTCGACCGCCGAGGGCGCGACCGTGGCCGACGTGCACGGCTTCATCGCCAACACGGCCAACTACAGCGCGCTGAAGGAGGACCACTTCAAGATCACCGACAACGTGGGCGGCAAGTCCGTGCGCGAGTCGAAGTGGGTCAGCTGGAACCGCTACGTCGACGAGCTGTCGTACGCCCAGGCCCTGCGTCAGGAACTGGTCTCGCTCGGCTTCGACTCGAAGATCGGCATGCTGATCGACACCTCCCGCAACGGCTGGGGCGGTGCGAACCGGCCCACCGGACCCGGCGCCACGACCGACGTGGACACCTACGTCGACGGCGGCCGTTACGACCGCCGGTACAACACGGGCAACTGGTGCAACCAGGCCGGAGCCGGCCTGGGCGAGCGGCCCCAGGCGTCCCCGGAGCCCGGGATCGACGCCTACGTGTGGATCAAGCCCCCGGGGGAGTCCGACGGTGCGAGCAAGGTGATCGACAACGACGAGGGCAAGGGCTTCGACCGGATGTGCGACCCGACCTACGGGGGCAACCCGCGGAACGACAACAACATGTCGGGCGCCCTTCCGAACGCCCCGATCTCCGGGCACTGGTTCTCCGCCCAGTTCCAGGAGCTGATGAAGAACGCCTACCCGCCGCTGTCGTGACGGGCTGACCCGCGTCCGCCGGGCCCGGACCCCTCAGGGGCCCCGGGTCCGGCGGACCGCTCCGTCGTTTTGCTGTACCGGCAACATGGTTTGCCCCGTCCCGGTGGGTCGTCGCACGCTGACCGCATCCGAGCGGAGAGGCTGACCACCATGGCGCACCACCACCACGCACCCGGTCACGACGGCGAGCACCGTCACGAGAACGGGCACGGACACCACGGCCACGATCACGAACACCTGGACTGGGCCGAGCTGGCGCCCCTGCTGGAGAGCGAGGCGGAAGTGTTCACCCCGCTGTACGAGCGGGCCCTGGCCTGGCTGGCCGAGGAGGTCACCGAACCGGGCCTGATCGTGGACGCCGGCAGCGGCCCCGGCGTGATCTCCGGCCTGTTCGCCGAGACCTTCCCGGGCGCCCGCATCGTGGCCGTCGACGGCTCCGAAGCGCTGCTGGAGCGGGCCCGCGCCCGCGTCGGACGCCTCGGCGCCGGCGACCGCTTCGACACCTTGACCGGCGACCTGCCCGGGGTGCTGGCCGAGCTGGACTACCCGGCCGACCTGCTGTGGGCCAGCCGCAGCATCCACCACCTCGGCGACCAGGGCGCGGCGCTCGCGGCCTGCGCCGAGCGGCTCGCGCCCGGCGGCACGCTGGCCGTACTGGAGGGCGGACTGCCCGCCCGCTTCCTGCCCCGCGACATCGGCTTCGGCCGCCCCGGCCTCCAGGCACGCGTCGACGCCGTGGAGGAGGAGCGGTTCACGCGCATGCGCGAGGAACTGCCCGGCTCGGTGGCCCAGGTGGAGGACTGGCCCGCCCTGCTCACCGCGGCCGGCCTGCACCACACCCGCTCGCGCACCTTCCTCCTCGACCTCCCGGCCCCGCTGCCGGACCGCGCCCGCGCCCACGTGGTCGACTCCCTCACCCGCACCCGCGACATGGTCGGCGAGCACCTGGACGCCGACGACCGCGCCACCCTCGACCGTCTCGTCGACCCCGGTGACCCGGCGAGCGTCCACCACCGCCCCGACGTCTTCGTCCTGGCGGCCCACACGGTCCACACGGGGGTACGGCCGGTGTGACACCTCGACGTGACCGCCGTCGTCCGGCCGGCGGGGCGGCCCGGCCGGCCCGCCCGGACACGCCGGTGGCCGGCCACCCGTCGGAACGGGGGCCGGCCACCGGCGTGGTGCGCCGTCAGGCGCTGTTGAACTCCGCGGGGTTCAGACCCACCCGACGGTCCTCGTTCAGCGCGCTGATCGCCGCCAGGTCCTCGGCGTCCAGGGTGAACCCGAAGACGTCGATGTTCTCCTTGATGCGGGACGGCGTCACCGACTTGGGGATGACGACGTTGCCCAGCTGCAGGTGCCAGCGCAGCACCACCTGGGCGGGGGTGCGGTGGTGCTTCTGGGCGATGGCCACGATCGCCGGGATCTCCAGGACGCCCTTGCCGGAGCCGAGCGGGGAGTAGGCCTCGGTGGCGATGCCCCGCTCCGCGTGCCACTCCCGCGCGGCGGCCTGCTGCAGATGCGGGTGCAGCTCGATCTGGTTGACCGCCGGGACGACCGACGTCTCCCCGGTCAGCCGCTCCAGGTGCTCCGGCAGGAAGTTGGACACGCCGATCGCGCGCACCCGTCCGTCCGACAGCAGCTTCTCGAACGCCTTGTACGTGTCGACGTACAGGTCCCGGGCCGGGGTCGGCCAGTGGATGAGGTACAGGTCGACGTAGTCGAGGCCGAGCTTCGCCAGCGACGTGTCGAAGGCCTTGAGGGTGGAGTCGTACCCTTGGTCGCTGTTCCACAGCTTGGTGGTGACGAAGATGTCCTCACGGGGGACGCCCGACCGCGCGATGGCCTTGCCGGTGCCCTCCTCGTTGCCGTAGGCCGCCGCCGTGTCGATGCTGCGGTAGCCGGCCTCCAGCGCCGCCGCCACGGCCGTCTCGGCCTCCGCGTCCGGTACCTGCCAGACGCCGAACCCCAACTGGGGCATCTCGACGCCGTTGTTCAGGGTGATCGGGGGGACCTTGCTCACGAGCTCTCGATCCTTAGGTTGTGGTCAGGTGATACCTCCATCGTCAACGATCACGGTCCGCGCCGCATTCCTGACCGCGGAATTCATGCCCGGTACAACGCCTCGACCTCTCGGGCGTACGCCTTCTCGATGGCCTTGCGCTTCAGCTTCAGCGACGGCGTCAGCAGCCCGTGCTCCTCGGTGAACGGCTGCGCGAGGATACGGAAGGTGCGGATCGACTCGGCCTGCGAGACCAGCGTGTTGGCCGTGACCACCGCGCGCCGCACCTCTGCCTCCAGGTCCGCGTCGCGCACCAGGCCGGCCGGGGGGAGCCGCGGCTCCCCCCGCATCACCAGCCAGTGCTCGACCGCCTCCTGGTCGAGGGTGACCAGCGCGGCCACGTACGGCCGGTCGTCGCCGACCACGATGCACTGGCTGACCAGCGGATGGCCGCGCACCCGCTCCTCCAGCACGCCCGGCGAGACGCTCTGGCCGCCGGACGTCACCAGGATCTCCTTCTTCCTCCCGGTGACGGTCAGATAACCGTCCTCGTCGAGGAAACCCAGGTCGCCGGTGGCCAGCCAGCCGTCGCGCAGCGTCCCGTGGGTGGCCTCGGGGTCGTTGAGATAGCCCTGGAAGACGTTCTCGCCGTGCAGCAGGATCTCGCCGTCGTCGGCGATGCGCACGCTCACCCCGGGGATCGGCCGGCCGACCGTCCCGTAGCGGGTGCGCCCGGGCGGGTTGGCCGTCGCCGCCGCGGTCGACTCGGTCAGGCCGTACCCCTCGTGGACGTGCACGCCGGCGCCCGCGAAGAACAGGCCCAGCCGCCGGTCCATCGCCGAACCGCCCGACATGGCGTGCCGGATCCTGCCGCCCATCGCGGACCGGATCCTGGAGTACACGAGCTTCTCGAAGAACTGGTGCCGCATCCGCAGCGACGCCGACGGGCCTGGACCGGCGCCCCAGGCCTTCGCCTCCACCGCGTCGGCGTACCGGACGGCCACGTCGACGGCCTTCTCGAACGGCCCTCCGCGCCCCTCCCGCTCGGCCTTGCGCCGCGCCGCGTGGAACACCTTCTCGAAGACGTACGGCACGGCCAGGACGAACGTCGGCCGGAACGCGGCCAGATCCGGCATCAGCGCGGCCGCGTCGAGCTGCGGCTGGTGGCCGAACTTCACCCTGCCGCGGATCGCCGCGACCTCCACCATCCGCCCGAAGACGTGCGCCAGCGGCAGGAACAGCAGCGTCGACGCCTCCTCGCCCCGCGTGGAGCGGAACACCGGCTCCCAGCGCTCGACGACGGTGTCCGCCTCGTACATGAAGTTGCCGTGCGTCAGGACACAGCCCTTGGGGCGGCCGGTGGTGCCCGACGTGTAGATGACCGTCGCCACCGAGTCGGGGGTGACCGCCCGGCGGTGCCGGTGCACCACGTCGTCCTCGAGGTGGGCGCCCGCGTCGTACAGCTCCCGCACCGCGCCCGCGTCGAGCTGCCACAGCCGGCGCATCCGCGGCAGCCGGCCGATGACCGTGGCGAGGGTCATCGCGTGGTCCTCGTGCTCCACGATCGCCGCCGTCACCTCCGCGTCGTGCAGCATCCACGAGCACTGCTCGGCCGACGACGTCGGGTAGACGGGGACGACCTGCGCGCCGACCGACCACAGCGCGAAGTCGAACAGGGTCCACTCGTAGCGGGTACGGGACATGATCGCGACCCGGTCGCCGAACCGGATCCCGCTCGCCAGCAGGCCCTTCGCCAGGGCGAGCACCTCGTCACGGAACTCGGCGCAGGTCACGTCGCGCCACTGGCCGTCGTCGCCCTTGCGGCCGAGCGCCACGCGCCGCGGCTCCTCCTCGGCGTACCGGAAGACCACGTCGGCCAGACCGCCCGCCGCGGGCGCCCGTGACAACGGAGGGCTGGTGAACTCGCGCAATCCCGCTCCCCGCTTCCTGGCGCCCGGACCGGTGCGGCACCACCGTCGTCCCGCACAGCGCGGTGAAAGCTACCCCACGGGATCCAGGGGCGGGAGGGACCGAAAACCGCGAAAAGGGCGCGTCACCGCCGGCCGGTGAAGGAGAAATCCCGCAAGCGGGGAGGGTCCGGACACATTCCTGACGGACGAGTAAGGTCCGGTGCGGCAATCTCCACGGAATCTGTACGTCCCTCTGACCGGCCCGCGGGCGGCGCGACGGCCCTCACCCGGACCGGCGCACCGGACCGTCACCCCCGCCCGCCGCGGTGCAGCCGGTCGCCGCCCGCCAGGATCGCCGCCGCCAGCGCCTCCGCCGCGCCCTGCGCCGAGGGCCGGCGCCGGCCGCGCACCACCACGAAGTCCACCGGGCCCGGCTCCGGCAGCCCGGCCCGCTCCGGCATCCGCACCAGTCCCGGCGGGACCAGCCCGCGCGCGTGCACCATCACCCCGAGCCCCGCCCGGGCCGCCGCGAGCAGCCCGTTGAGGCTCCCGCTGCTGCACACGATGCGCCACTGGCGGCCCTCCCGCTCCAGTGCCCGCAGCGCCAGGTCCCGGGTGATGCCCGGCGGCGGGTAGACGATCAGCGGCACCGGGCGGCACGGGTCGAGCCGCAGGCCCGGCGCGCCGATCCACACCAGCTCGTCCTGCCAGACCAGCCGGTGCGGGTCCGGGCGCGGGTCCTCCGGCCGCCGCTTGGCCAGCACCAGGTCCAGCCGGCCCGCGGCGAGCTGCTCGTGCAGGATGCCCGACAGCTCGACCGTCAGCTCCAGATCGACCTCCGGGTGCTCGTGCCGGAACCGTTCGAGGATCTCCGGCAGCCGGGTCAGCACGAAGTCCTCGGACGCCCCGAAGCGCAGCCGCCCGCGCAGCCGGGTGCCGGTGAAGAACTGCGCCGCCTGCTCGTGCACGTCCAGGATGCGGCGCGCGAAACCGAGCATCGCCTCGCCGTCCTCGGTCAGCGCCACGGAGTGGGTGTCCCGCGAGAACAGCTGCCGCCCGGTGGCCTCCTCCAGCCGCCGCACGTGCTGGCTCACCGTCGACTGGCGCACCCCCAGCCGCCGGGCCGCCTGCGTGAAGCTCAGCGTCTGGGCCACCGACAGGAAGGTCCGCAGGTGGGTCGGCTCGTACACGCCCGGCAGCCTACCCCGGCGATCGCGTGTCGTGATGACAGTGAGAGCGGTGTACGGCGTTCCCGATCGCGGGGCGGAGGAGCAGGATGGGGCGGGGACGGCTTGTCCCCGGTGCCGGGGGCACTCGTCCCCGCACCGCACCGCCGCACACCCACCCGAGCACGTGGAGCACCGTGAAACGCCCGCACTGGCCGCGCTGGATGCCGGTCGACCCGTACATCACGCTCCTGCTCGGCACGGTGGGACTGGCCGCGCTGCTGCCCGCCCGCGGCACCGGCGCGGACGTCGCCTCCGGCGCCTCCACCGCCGCGATCGCGTTCCTCTTCTTCCTCTACGGCGCCCGCCTGTCCACCCGCGAGGCGCTGGACGGCCTCACCCACTGGCGGCTCCACGTCACCGTCCTGGCCTGTACCTTCGTGATCTTCCCCCTGCTGGGCCTGGCCACCCGCGGGCTCGTCCCGGTGCTCCTCACCGACCCGCTCCACCAGGGGCTGCTGTTCTGCACCCTGGTCCCCTCCACCATCCAGTCGTCGATCGCGTTCACCTCGATCGCCCGCGGCAACGTGCCCGCCGCGATCTGCGCCGGCTCGTTCTCCTCGCTGGCCGGCATCGTCGTCACCCCGCTGCTCGCGGCGGCGCTGCTCGGCGGCGGCGCGGGCGGCTTCTCCGCCGACTCGGTGGTGACGATCGTGCTCCAGCTGCTGGTGCCGTTCCTCGCCGGGCAGGTCACGCGCCGCTGGATCGGCGGCTTCGTCGCCCGCCACCGCAAGGTGCTCGGACTGGTGGACCGCGGCTCCATCCTGCTCGTCGTCTACACCGCGTTCAGCGAGGGCATGGTGCAGGGCGTCTGGGGCCAGGTGAGCCCCACCCGGCTCGGCGGACTGCTCGCCGTCGAATCGGTGCTGCTCGCGGTGATGCTGGCGCTCACCTGGTACGGGGCCAAGGGCCTCGGCTTCGGGCGGGAGGACCGGATCGCCATCCAGTTCGCCGGGTCGAAGAAGTCGCTGGCCGCCGGACTGCCCATGGCGAGCGTGCTGTTCGGGGCGCACGCCTCGCTGGCCGTGCTGCCGCTGATGCTGTTCCACCAGATGCAGCTCATGGTGTGCGCGGTGATCGCCAAGCGCCGCTCGAAGGACCCGGTCCCGCAGGCCGCTTCCGGGGACCGAGCCGCACGGTCACGAACCGAGGCCGGTACCGGGACACGTTCCGGCTGAGCGTCACCGTCGCCGCGGACGTCTCCAGCCGGTTCACGGCGGAGCCCCCCGGCTCGTTCCGGGGTGCGCCTGCGGGGTGCGGGCGGCGGTGCCCGGCCCGGGCACGCCCCTGGCCACCGGTGCGGCGTGCCGCTCCCCGCCGCCGTGCGGCGAGGGGAGGTCAGGCCCGGACGGCCGCGGCCCGCAGGGCGATCCGCTCCTCACCCGCGTACACGTTCATGGAGCTGCCCCGCAGGAAGCCGACCAGGGTCATGCCGGTCTCCACCGCCAGGTCCACGGCCAGCGAGGACGGCGCCGAGACCGCCGCCAGCACCGGGATGCCGGCCATGACCGCCTTCTGCGCCAGCTCGAACGAGGCCCGTCCGGACACCATGAGGACGGTCCGGGACAGCGGCAGGCTCCCGTTCTGCAGGGCGCGGCCGACCAGCTTGTCGACCGCGTTGTGCCGGCCCACGTCCTCCCGTACGTCCAGCAGCTCGCCGTGCTCGTCGAACAGGGCCGCCGCGTGCAGTCCGCCGGTGCGGTCGAAGACCCGCTGGGCCGCCCGCAGCCGGTCCGGCAGCTCCGCCAGCAGCTCCGGCGTCACCCGCAGCCGCGGGGCGTCCGCGACCGGGTGACGGGTCGTGGTGCGCACCGCGTCCAGGCTGGCCTTGCCGCACAGACCGCAGGACGAGGTGGTGTAGACGTTGCGCTCCAGCGTGATGTCGGGGACCGCCACCCCGGGAGCGGTCGACACGTCGACCACGTTGTACGTGTTCGACCCTCCCTCGCTCCCGGCTCCGTCCGAGCGGGAGGCGCCCCCACGCGTCGCCCCGGCGCAGTAGACGATGTTCCGCAGGTCCGACGCGGTCGCCAGCACCCCCTCGCTGACCAGGAAGCCGGCCGCCAGCGCGAAGTCGTCCCCCGGGGTGCGCATGGTGATCGCCAGGGGCTTGCCGTTCAGCCGGATCTCCAGGGGTTCCTCGGCGACGAGCGTGTCCGGGCGGGTGGAGACCGCCCCGTCCCGGATGCGGATCACCTTGCGTCGTTCCGTGACTCGTCCCATGTCCCTACCCGTTCCGTTCCGTCCCGGTCCGCACGTGCCGGCAGCCGAACCGGCCCTTGACGCACAGGGTGCCGTGGGTCACGGGGGCGTCGCGCGACGACGTGACCTTCACGATCTCATTGTCCTGCACATGGGGCGTCAGGCTGCGGCCCACGCCGCGGGAGGCGCACACGGTCGTCGTGCGCGTCCGCCGCGACCCGTCCCGCGTACCCGCCGTCCGCAGGTCGAACTCCGATCCGAACGACAGCGTTCCCGTGGAAGAGACGCCGATGCGGGCGTCGAAGCCGCGCCCGTGACGGGGATCGCGGCGGTGTTCCGCCACCGCGCACACCACGCGGCCGACGGCCCGTGCGGGCTCGGCGTGCTGCCGGCGCGGGCGCCGCCCACCGCCCGGCCCGCGGTCGGCGCGCCCGCCGTCACCGCCGGACCGCGGGTCTCCGCCCGGTCCGCCGTGCGCACCCCGCGGCGTTCGCGCAGGCCGCGCCCGTCACCCCTCCGGACGGCGCACGGGCGCGGGGACGCCGGACGGAGACTCCCGGGGGCTGACGGAAGGTGACAAGCCTCGCGCCCGTTTCCTGTCGCTTCACCTGCACTCGTACCCGTGAGTCACTGATCAGACTGGTGCATCCCGCAACCGGATCACCGAGGGGACCACCATGAGCGGCTCGCGCATCACCGCCGTCGGCCACTACCAGCCCGCCCGGGTCCTGACCAACGAGGACCTGGCGGGCAGGGTCGACACCAGCGACGCGTGGATCACGAGCCGGGTCGGCATCCGCACCCGTCACATCGCCGGACCCGACGAGCCCGTCGACGAACTGGCCGCGCACGCCGCCGCCAAGGCGCTCGCGGCGGCCGGCCGGGCCCCCGCCGAGATCGACCTGGTCCTGGTCGCCACCTCCACCGCGATCGACCGCTCGCCCAACATGGCGGCCCGCGTCGCCGCCCGTCTCGGCATGCCCGGCCCCGCCGTCATGGACGTCAACGTGGTGTGCGCCGGCTTCACCCACGCCCTCGCCACCGCCGACCACGCGGTACGGGCCGGCGGGGCGCACCGGGTGCTGGTCATCGGCGCCGACAAGATGTCCGAGGTGACCGACTGGACCGACCGCACCACCTGCGTCCTGGTCGGCGACGGGGCGGGCGCGGCCGTCGTGGAGGCGGCCGGGCCGGGCGCGGAGAACGGCATCGGCCCCGTGCTGTGGGGCTCGGTGCCCGAGATGGGCAACGCGGTGCGGATCGAGGGGACCCCGCCGAGGTTCGCGCAGGAGGGGCAGAGCGTCTACCGGTGGGCGACCACCCGGCTCCCGGAATTCGCCCGGCGGGCCTGCGAGAAGGCGGGACTGACGCCCGAGGACCTCGCCGCGGTCGTGCTGCACCAGGCCAACCTGCGGATCGTGGAACCCCTCGCGCGCCGGATCGGCGCCGTCAACGCGGTCGTCGCGCGGGACGTCGTCGACTCCGGCAACACGTCGGCCGCGAGCATCCCGCTCGCCTTCTCCAAACTCGTCGAACAGGGCGCGGTGTCCAGCGGGGACCCGGTGCTGCTGTTCGGCTTCGGCGGGAACCTGTCATACGCGGGGCAGGTCGTGCGGTGCCCCTGAGCGGGCCCGTCGTGGTGTGACGAGGGCGATCCCCGCCGGGGGGCCGGCGCAGCGCCGCAGCCTGTGGGCGACAGGCGATCACCACCCAGGGCGTCCGCGGTGTCAGCGGTGTTCACGACGGACGCGCGGCGCCGCCGAGGAGGGACCGATGGCGCCGGCAGGACTGCCCCCGGGGGCGGCGCCCCGGCTCGAACGGCCGGGCCCGCTGCGCGACCGCGTCCACGAGGCGCTGCTCGAACTCATCACCACGCGCGCCCTCCGGCCGGGCCGCGGCACCTCGTCGAGAGCGAACTCGCCGGCCACCTCGGTGTCTCCCGCCGGCCGGTGCGCGAGGCGCTCCAGCACCTCCAGGCCGAGGGGTGGGCCGGTCCGCGGCCCGCGCAGGGCGCGTTCGTGCACGAGCCCACGGAGGAGGAGGCCGGCCGGCTGCTCACCGTCCGCACCCTGCCGGAGGCGGAGGCGCCCCGGCCGGCCGCGAGCAACGCCGGCAGCGAGGGCGTCCAGGCGCTGGAGGCGATCCTCGCCGAGGGCCTCGAGGCGGTGAGGTCGGACGACGCGGACGCCGCGGTGGCGCTCAACGCCCGTTTCCACGCCACGGTGAGGGAGCCGGCGGGCAACGCGGTGCTCGCCGGGCCGGCCGCCCAGGTGGACCGGCGGGTGCGCTGGTTACTGCACGCCGGTCGCCCGGCAGCGCGGCGAGCGGTCCTGGACCGAGCACCGTGAGCTGATCGCCGCCATCGCCGCGCGGGACGAGCAGCCGGCCGCCCGCCTGATGCGGGAACACGCCGAACACACCCGGCGGTCCTACCACGCGCGGGAGGACTCCTGAGAGACTTCGTCCCGCTCTGGGCGGGACTGTCCCGCACCCCGCGTCCCCTCTTTGTCCTGAGAGTGGAAAAAGTAGGGGTCAATTCCTGCGCGACTTCTTCCCACCTCCGGCAGGCGCTGCTACTTTCCCCTCCGAAAGCACGCCACACACGTGGCCGGAATCCGGCGCGCACAGCCGATGAGGCGGGGAGGGGCTCGTGAGACGCATGACAGCGCGACCCGCGAACGCCCATCAGGCACGACTGCTCAGGCTGCTGCGCGACGGCGGACCCAACTCCCGTGCCCAGCTGGGCGACCAGGTCGACCTGTCCCGGTCGAAGCTGGCCGTGGAGGTGGACCGGCTGCTGGAGACGGAACTCGTCGTGGCCGACGGACTCGCCGCCTCGCGCGGCGGCCGCCGCTCCCACAACATCCGCCTCAACCCGCACCTGCGCTTCCTCGGCGTCGACATCGGCGCGACCTCGGTCGACGTCGCCGTCACCAACGCCGAGCTGGAGATCCTCGGGCACATCAACCAGCCGATGGACGTGCGCGAGGGACCGGTCGCGGTCTTCGAGCAGGTGCTGGTCATGGCCGCCAAGCTGAAGGCCACCGGGCTCGCGGAAGGGTTCGACGGCGCCGGCATCGGCGTCCCCGGGCCGGTCCGCTTCCCCGAGGGCATCCCGGTCGCGCCGCCGATCATGCCCGGCTGGGACGGCTTCCCGGTGCGGGAGGCGCTCAGCCAGGAACTCGGCTGCCCGGTCATGGTCGACAACGACGTGAACCTCATGGCGCTGGGGGAGCAGCACGCGGGCGTCGCCCGCACCGTCGCCGACTTCCTCTGCGTCAAGATCGGCACCGGCATCGGCTGCGGCATCGTCGTCGGCGGTGAGGTCTACCGCGGTACGACGGGCAGCGCGGGCGACATCGGGCACATCCAGGCCGTGCCCGACGGACGCCCGTGCGCCTGCGGCAACCGGGGCTGCCTGGAGGCGCACTTCTCCGGCGCGGCCCTCGCACGGGACGCGACGGAGGCCGCCGAGCAGCGGCTCTCGTCCGAACTCGCCGCCCGGCTGGAGGCGAACGGCACGCTCAGCGCCGTCGACGTCGCCGCCGCGGCCGCCGCCGGTGACGCCACCGCCCTCGACCTGATCCGCGAGGGCGGGAACCGCACCGGCCAGGTCATCGCCGGCCTGGTCAGCTTCTTCAACCCGGGCCTGGTGGTGATCGGCGGCGGTGTGACCGGTCTCGGCCACACCCTGCTCGCCGCGATCCGTACCCAGGTCTACCGCGGGTCGCTGCCCCTGGCGACGGGCAACCTGCCCATCGTCCTGGGGGAGCTGGGCCCCACCGCCGGAGTCATCGGCGCGGCCCGCCTCATCAGCGACCATCTGTTCTCACCCGCCTGAGCCGACGCCGGCACGGCGGCCCGCCGCACCGGCGCCCAGCACCACCCGGGGAGGGTTCGCCCGCTCCGGTGTCCAGCACCATCCGGGGAGGGTTCGCCCGCCCCGGCGCCAGCACCACTCGGCGCGGGCCCGCCCGCACCGACCCGAACCGCACCACCCGCCGGCACGGGTCCCAGCCCCGTACCGGCGTGCAAGGCACCACCGCGCCGGTGCGACCGCCAGCCGCACCGGCGCGAACAGTACGACCCGCCGAGAACAGCACGCCCCGCCGAGACGGAAGCCGTCCGCTCCGGTGCGAGCCGCACCACCCGCCCCGACACCGCACAACCGCCGCCGCTCTGCTCCGCCCTGCCCGAAAACGCGCGCCCCGGAGGGGGCCAGGAAAGCCGGCCCCGGAGGGGGCCAGACACCGCTTGTCCCGCGAGGGGCCCGAGAGCCGGTCCCGTGAGGGGCCGCCGGCCCACGCCCGCCGAGGGGAATCCGCATGGCACCAGAACCACCCCTGCTCAGCATGTCCGGCATCACCAAGTTGTTCCCGGGAGTCCGGGCGCTGGACGGCGTGGACCTCGACGTCCAGGCCGGCGAGGTGCACTGTCTGCTCGGCCAGAACGGCGCCGGGAAGTCCACCTTGATCAAGGTGCTGGCCGGCGCCCACCAGCCCGACACGGGCACGATCCGCTGGCGCGGTGACGACGTCACCCTGCGCTCGCCGATCGCCGCCATGCGCCTCGGCATCGCCACCATCTACCAGGAACTCGACCTGGTGGAGCACCTGTCGGTCGCGGAGAACGTCCACCTCGGCCACGAACCCACCACCGCCGGATTCGTCGTCCGCGGCCGGGCCGCCAAGGCGTCCACCGCCGAACTGCTGAAGCGCCTCGGGCACCCGGAGATCGACCCCGGCCGCCTGGTCGGCGACCTGTCCGCCGCGCACCAGCAGATCGTGTCCATGGCACGCGCCCTCTCCCACGACGTACGGCTCATCGTGATGGACGAGCCGTCCGCCGCCCTCGACCCGGACGAGGTCGACAACCTCTTCCGCATCGTCGGCGACCTGACCGCCGCCGGCGTCGCCGTGGTCTACATCTCCCACCGCCTGGAGGAGATCCGCCGCATCGGCGACCGCGTGACCGTGCTGAAGGACGGCCGGGCCGTGGCCCGCGGGCTGCCCGCCAGGTCGACGCCGACCAGCGAGGTGGTGTCGCTGATGACGGGCCGCACCGTCGAGTACGTCTTCCCGCCCCGCCCCGCCGCCCCGCCGGCCGCGGGCGATCCGGTCCTCACCGTCGAAAACCTCTCCAGGCGCGGGGAGTTCGCCCCGCTCGACCTCCACGTCCGTCCCGGCGAGATCGTCGGCCTCGCCGGACTCGTCGGGTCCGGACGGTCGGAGATCCTCGAGACGATCTACGGCGCCCGCAAGCCCGACACCGGCCGCGTCCTCGTCGGCGGAAAGCCGCTCCGCCCCGGCAGCGTCCGCGCGGCCGTCCGCGCCGGACTGGGCCTCGCCCCCGAGGAACGCAAGGCGCAGGCCCTGCTGATGCTGGAGTCGGTCACCCGCAACGTGTCCGTCTCCTCCATGTCCCGCTTCGCGCGGGCCGGCTGGATCGACCGCGGTGCCGAACTGGGGGCGGCGCGCGCGGCGGTCCGGGAGCTGTCCCTGCGGCCCGACAACCCCGACGTGCCCGTGCGCACCCTGTCCGGCGGCAACCAGCAGAAGGCCGTGCTCGCCCGCTGGCTGCTGCGCGGCTGCCGGGTGCTGCTGCTCGACGAACCCACCCGCGGCGTCGACGTCGGCGCCCGCGCCGAACTGTACGCGGTCGTACGGCGGCTGGCGGACGAAGGGCTCGCCGTGCTGCTGGTCTCCAGCGAGGTGCCCGAGGTCCTCGGCCTCGCCGACCGCGTCCTGGTGCTGCGCGAGGGCTCCGTCGTCCACACGGCGCCCGCCCGCGAACTCGACGAACACCGTGTACTCGACCTGGTCATGGAAGGAAGCCCGGCGTCATGACGCAGAACGTCTCCCCGCCGCGGGACAGCACCTCCAAGGCAGCGCCGGCCGGCGAACGGCCCGCCTGGCGGGCCGTGTTGTTCCGCGCCGACGTGCGCACCCTGTCCCTGCTCGGCGTGCTCGCCGTGCTGATCCTGATCGGCGGCATCACCAAGCCGGACGAGTTCCTGGACACCCGCAACCTCCAGCTGGTCCTCACCCAGGCCTCCGTCATCGGCGTCGTCACCGTCGGCATGACCTTCGTGATCATCTCCGGCGGCATCGACCTGTCGGTCGGCGCGATCGTCGCCCTCGCCTCGGTGTGGGCCACCACCGTCGCCACCCAGGAGTACGGCTTCGCCGGCATCCTCTTCACCGCCGTCCTGGTCGGCCTCGGCTGCGGCCTCGTCAACGGGGTGCTCATCGCGTACGGCGGGATGGTGCCGTTCATCGCCACCCTCGCCATGCTCGCCTCCGCCCGCGGCCTCGCCCTGCAGATCACCGACGGGCGGACGCAGATCGTCACCGTCGACAGCGTCCTCGACCTCGGCGAGCGCGACTCCTACGTGCTGGGCGTCCCCCCGCTGGTGCTGGTGTTCGCCGCGGTCACCGTCGTCGGCTGGCTGGTGCTCAACCGCACCACCTTCGGCCGCCGCTCCGTCGCCGTCGGCGGCAACGCGGAGGCCGCCCGGCTGGCCGGCATCGACGTGCGCCGCCAGCGGCTCTACCTGTACCTGCTCTCCGGGCTGTGCTGCGGCATCGCCGCCTTCCTGCTGATCGTTCTGTCCGGCTCGGGCCAGAACACCAACGGCAACCTCTACGAACTCGACGCCATCGCCGCCGCGATCATCGGCGGCACCCTGCTCACCGGGGGCCGCGGCACCATCGTCGGCTCCGTCCTCGGCGTCCTGATCTTCACCACCATCACCAACATCTTCGCCCTGAACAACCTGCAGACCGACGTTCAGCAGATCGCCAAGGGCGCGATCATCGTCGCCGCCGTGCTGGTCCAGCGGCGTACCGCGAGCACGACCTGAGGGAAGGGTTCACCGCCATGCCAGAGCCGACGTTCACCAGCCGCAGAGGACTCCTCTTCGGAGCCGCCGCCGTCTCCGCCGGCGCCCTCGTCACCGGCTGCACCAGCAACGAGCCCAGCGGCGGCGACGAGTCCGCCGCGAACAACCAGCCGGCCGCCGACGACAAGCCCGGCAAGCAGGTCACCATCGGCTTCGCCGGACCGCAGGCCGACCACGGCTGGCTCAACGCCATCAACGACAACGCCAAGCAGCGTGCCGAGAAGTACTCCGACGTCACCCTGGAGAGCACCGAGGGCTCCAACGACACCGCCCAGCAGATCGGCCAGATCGAGACCCTCATCAACAAGAAGGTCGACGTCCTGGTGATCCTGCCCGCCGACGGCAAGGCGCTCACCCAGGTCGGGCTGAAGGCGATGCGCGCCGGCATCCCCGTCGTCAACCTCGACCGCATCTTCAACACCCCGCAGGCGTACCGCTGCTGGGTCGGCGGCGACAACTACGGCATGGGCCTCAACGCCGGCCACTACATCGGCGAGAAGCTCAAGGACAAGCCCGACGCCAAGGTGATCGAGCTGGCCGGCCTGGACAACCTGGAGCTGACCAAGCAGCGCACCCAGGGCTTCGACGACGCGCTGAAGAACTACCCGAACATCCGCAAGGTGGCCCGCCAGGCCGCCGAGTTCACCGTCGAGTCCGGCCAGGCCAAGATGGCGCAGCTGCTGCAGGCGCAGTCGCGGTTCGACGCGCTGTGGAACCACGACGACGACCAGGGCGTGGGCGCGCTGCGCGCCATCGAGCAGGCCGGCCGCGACGACTTCCTGATGGTCGGCGGCGCCGGCGCGCTCTCCGCGTTCGAGGCCATCAAGGCCGACAACGGTGTCCTGAAGGCCACGGTCCTGTACCCGCCGACGATGGCCGCCTCCGCGATCGACCTCGCCCGCGCCCTCGGCCAGGGCAAGGGCATCGGCGGCCTGGCCGAGTTCGAGATCCCCTCGTCGGTGACCTGCTACTCGGCCGTCGTCGACAAGGACAACGTCGACCAGTACATGCCCACCGGGTTCAGGTGAGCAGCCCCGCCCCACGGGCCTGACCAGCCCACCGGGCGGGGACCGCCCCGCCCGCCACGACGACGAGGAGGACATCCGAATGGCACAGCCGCAAGCGTCCGAAGGGGCGGGAACGGGGAAGCCGCCGCTGCGTGTCGGCATGGTCGGCTACGCCTTCATGGGCGCCGCCCACTCCCAGGGCTGGCGCACCGTGGGACGCGTCTTCGACCTGCCGCTCCGCCCCGAGATGGCCGTGATCTGCGGCCGGGACGCCGACGCCGTGCGGGCGGCGGCCGACCGGCACGGCTGGGCGGAGGCCGAGACCGACTGGCGGGCCCTGGTGGAGCGCGACGACGTCGACCTCGTCGACATCTGCACCCCCGGCGACAGCCACGCCGAGATCGCGCTGGCCGCGCTGGCCGCGGGCAAGCACGTGCTGTGCGAGAAGCCCCTCGCCAACACCGTCGCGGAGGCCGAGGCGATGGCCCGCGCGGCCCAGGAGGCGCGGGCCCGCGGCCAGGCGGCCATGGTCGGCTTCAACTACCGCCGGGTGCCCGCCACCGCGCTGGCCCGGCGGATGGTGGAGGAGGGCCGCGTCGGCACCCTGCGGCACGTGCGGGTGGCGTACCTCCAGGACTGGCTGGTGGACCCGCAGTTCCCGCTCACCTGGCGGCTCCGCCGCGAGCAGGCGGGATCCGGCTCGCTCGGCGACCTCGGCGCGCACATCGTCGACCTCGCCCAGTACCTGGCCGGCGAGCGGCTCGCGGGCGTCTCCGCGCTCACCGAGACGTTCGTCCGCGAGCGGCCGCTGCCCACCGCGTCGAGCAGCGGCCTGGCCACAGTCTCCGCGGCCGGCACCGGGCCGGTCACCGTCGACGACGCCGCCGTGTTCACCGGCCGGTTCGCCTCCGGCGCCCTCGCGTCCTTCGAAGCCACCCGGTACGCCACGGGACGCAAGAACGCCCTGCGCATCGAACTCAACGGCGAACGCGGCTCGCTCGCCTTCGACCTGGAACGGCTCAACGAGCTCGAGTACCACGACGGCACCGGAAACGCCACGCACGGCGGCTTCCGCCGCATCCTCGTCACCGAGCCCGACCACCCCTACCTGGACGCCTGGTGGCCGCCCGGCCACGGACTCGGCTACGAGCACACCTTCGCCCACCAGGCCCGCGACCTGGTGCACGCCATCGCCGAGGGCCGCGTCCCGGAACCGTCCTTCGCGGACGGACTCCAGGTGCAGCGCGTCCTCGCGGCGGTGGAGGAGAGCGCCGAGAAGAACGCCGTCTACACCCCGATCGCTGCCTGAGGAGGACGGATACGGATGCCGCGCAACTTCACCCTGTTCACCGGCCAGTGGGCCGACCTTCCGCTGGAGGAGGTCTGCCGTCTCGCCCGTGACTTCGGTTACGACGGCCTCGAACTCGCCTGCTGGGGCGATCACTTCGAGGTGGACAAGGCCCTCGCCGACCCCTCCTACGTGGCCGGCCGCCACCAGCTCCTGGAGAAGTACGGCCTGAAGTGCTGGGCGGTCTCCAACCACCTGGTCGGCCAGGCCGTCTGCGACGCCATCATCGACGAACGCCACCAGGGCATCCTGCCCGCCCGCATCTGGGGCGACGGCGATCCCGAAGGCGTACGGCAGCGGGCCGCCGCCGAGATCAAGGACACCGCGCGCGCGGCGGCCCTCCTCGGCGTCGACACCGTCATCGGGTTCACCGGCTCCGCCATCTGGCACCTGGTGGCCATGTTTCCGCCCGCCCCCGAGTCGATGATCGAGCGCGGGTACGAGGACTTCGCCGAGCGCTGGAACCCGATCCTCGACGTCTTCGACGCCGAGGGCGTGCGCTTCGCCCACGAGGTCCACCCCAGCGAGATCGCCTACGACTACTGGACCACCGTGCGCGCCCTCGACGCGGTGGACCGCCGTCCGGCGTTCGGGCTGAACTTCGACCCGTCCCACTTCGTCTGGCAGGACCTCGACCCGGTCGGCTTCCTGTGGGACTTCCGCGACCGGATCTACCACGTCGACTGCAAGGAGGCCCGCAAGCGCCTCGACGGCCGCAACGGCCGCCTCGGCTCCCACCTGCCGTGGGGCGACCCCCGGCGCGGCTGGGACTTCGTCTCCGCGGGCCACGGCGACGTGCCCTGGGAGGACGTCTTCCGCATGCTGCGCTCCATCGACTACCGGGGACCGGTCTCCGTGGAGTGGGAGGACGCCGGCATGGACCGCCTCCAGGGCGCCCCGGAGGCGCTGAAGCGGCTCAGGACCTTCGACTACGACCCGCCCAGCGCGTCCTTCGACGCGGCGTTCAGCAGCTGAGGGCCGGTCCCGGCGCCGGGCCGGGGACGGGGGCCGCGCGTCCGCCGGTCCCCGGTCCGGCCTGCCCGGAATCCGCTTTGTCCTCTCCTGGACAAAAGTTCAACCAGGCGCGGTCCAAGGGGTGTTGTCCCCGGAAGAAGGCGGTTACCGTCCCTGGAGTGTTCAGGGCGCCCACGCCTCCGGGGTGACGGCGCACCCCGGCCCACGCACGCACCGCACGATCAGCACCTGTTCCGTACGGCCCCATCCCGTTCCCGGAGGGACTTCGTGCACAGAAGAAGACTCACATCGACCCGCACCGCCCGACGCCCCGCCTTCCGCACCACGCTCGCCCTGTTCACCGGCCTGCTGCTGGCCGTGGGCACCCCGGCCACCGTCGCCGGCGCCCACCCCGGCCACCCGGAGCACGACGCACCGGCGGCGGCCGAGGGGCAGTTCCAGCAGGTACCGCTCGCCAAGGGTGAACCCGAGATGGGCGAGCCCATGTCGCTCGCCGTCCTCCCGGACCGCAGCGTCCTGCACACCTCCCGGGACGGCACCCTGCGCCTCACCGACGCCGGCGGCACCACCAAGGTGGCCGGCCGCCTCGACGTCTACAGCCACGACGAGGAGGGCCTCCAGGGCGTCGGGGTGGACCCCGACTTCGAGAACAACCGGGCGATCTACCTCTACTACGCCCCGCCGCTCGACACCCCCGCCGGGGACGCCCCGGAGAACGGCACCGCCGAGGACTTCGCCAAGTTCGACGGCGTCAACCGCCTCTCCCGGTTCACCCTGAACGCCAACGGCACCCTGAACCTGTCCAGCGAGAAGAAGATTCTGGACGTCGCCGCCTCCCGCGGCACCTGCTGCCACGTCGGCGGCGACATCGACTTCGACGCCGAGGGCAACCTCTACCTGTCCACCGGCGACGACACCAACCCCTTCGCCTCCGACGGCTACACGCCGATCGACGAGCGCCCCGGCCGCAACCCCGCCTTCGACGCGCGCCGCAGCTCCGGCAACACCAACGACCTGCGCGGCAAGATCCTGCGGATCAAGGTCGCCGAGGACGGCTCGTACAGCATCCCGGAGGGCAACCTCTTCCCGCCGGGCACCGAGAAGACCCGTCCCGAGATCTACGCGATGGGCTTCCGCAACCCGTTCCGGATGAGCGTCGACGAGAAGACCGGCATCGTCTACGTCGGCGACTACGGCCCCGACGCCGGCGCGGCCAGCCCCACCCGCGGCCCGGCCGGGCAGGTCGAGTTCGCCAAGGTGACGAAGGCCGCCAACTTCGGCTGGCCGTTCTGCACCGGCGACAACGACGCCTATGTCGACTACGACTTCGCCACCGGCGCCTCCGGTGAGAAGTTCGACTGCTCCGCGCCGAAGAACACCTCCCGGCACAACACCGGCCTGGTCGACCTGCCGCCCGCCCAGCCCGCCTGGATCCCCTACGACGGCGGCTCCGTCCCCGAGTTCGGCAGCGGCTCCGAGTCCCCGATGGCGGGCCCGGTCTACCGCTACGACCCGGACCTCGAGTCCTCGGTGAAGTTCCCGGAGGAGTTCGACGGCGACTTCTTCGCCGGCGAGTTCGGGCGCCGCTGGATCAAGCGCATCGAGCAGACCGAGGACGGCCCCGGCGGCTCGGTCGCGAAGATCAACGACTTCCCGTGGACCGGCACGCAGATCATGGACATGGACTTCGGCCCGGACGGCGCGCTCTACGTCCTCGACTACGGCCTGTCCTGGTTCCAGGGCGACGAGCACTCCGCGCTGTACCGGATCGAGAACGCCGAGGACGGCTTCTCCCCGATCGTCGGGGTGAGCGCCGACCGCACGTCCGGCGCGGCCGGCCTGAAGGTCAGGTTCACCGCCACCGCGGAGGACGCCGACTCCCCGGACCTCACCTACGCCTGGGACTTCGGTGACGGCACCAAGGGCGAGGGACTGAACCCCACCCACAAGTACAAGAAGGTCGGCACCTACACCGCGACCTTCACCGCCACCGACCCCGAGGGCAACACCGGCAACGCCAGCGTCCGCATCGTCGTCGGCAACACCGAGCCCACCGTGAAGATCGAGATCCCGGGCAACGGCAGCCTGGCCGCCTTCGGCGAGCCCGTGCCGTTCAAGGTGACCGTCACCGACCCCGAGGAGCAGGTCGACTGCTCCAAGGTCAAGGTCACCTACAGCCTCGGCCACGACAACCACGCCCACGAGCTCACCAGCGAGACGGGCTGTGAGGGCACCCTCAACCCGCCGCCCGGCGACGGCGGTCACGACCCCAACGCCAACATCTACGGTGTCGTCGGCGCCAGTTACACCGACGGCGGCGCCAACGGCCAGGAGGCCCTGACCGGCACCGCGCGCACCGTGCTCCAGCCGCTGCACCGCCAGGCCGAGCACTTCACCGAGCAGTCCGGCGTCAGCGTCATCGACAAGACGCAGGCCAACGGCGGCAAGACGGTCGGCGACATCCACGACGGCGACTGGATCTCCTTCAGCCCCTACCGCTTCGACGGGCAGAAGAAGCTGACCGTACGGGCCTCCTCCGGCGGCTCCGGCGGTTACATCGAGCTGCGCACCGGCTCGCCCGAGGGCCCGCTGCACGGCTCGGCGTACATCCCGCCGACCGGCGGCTGGGAGACGTTCCAGGACGTCGACGTCCCGCTGCGGGCGCTGCCGAAGAAGACCACCGAGATCTACCTGGTCTTCAGGGGCGGCGAGGGCGCGCTGTACGACGTGGACGACTTCGAGTTCTCCACGCAGCCGTTCAAGCAGGGCAAGAAGGTCCTCGTCTTCTCGAAGACGGCCGGCTTCCGGCACGACTCCATCGAGGACGGCGTCAAGGCCCTGAAGGACCTCGGCGGCCCGGCCGGCATCTCGGTCACCGCGACCGAGGAGGCCGGACAGTTCACCACCGCCAACCTCGCCAAGTACGACGCGGTCGCCTTCCTGTCCACCACCGGTGACGTGCTCGACGCCGACCAGCAGAAGGCGTTCGAGAACTACGTCAAGAACGGCGGCGGCTACATGGGCATCCACGCCGCCGCCGACACCGAGTACGACTGGGAGTTCTACGGCGGCCTCGTCGGCGCGTACTTCGACTCGCACCCGGCCGTCCAGAAGGCCACCGTGCGCGTCGAGGACCACGACCACCCGGCCACCGCGCACCTGGGGGACACCTGGGAGCGCACCGACGAGTGGTACAACTACCGCGCCAACCCGCGTGAGCAGGCCAAGGTCCTCGCCACCCTGGACGAGACCACCTACCAGGGCGGGAACATGAAGGGCGACCACCCGATCGCCTGGTGCCAGACCTACGGCGGCGGCCGCTCCTTCTACACCGGCGGCGGCCACACCAAGGAGTCGTACGCCGACGAGGCCTTCCGCGCCCACCTGCTCGGCGGCCTGCAGTACGCCACCGGCCAGGTGAAGGCGGACTGCAAGCCGGACAAGGGCTACCGGAAGATCTTCAACGGCCAGACCCTGGACGGCTGGAAGCAGGCCGGCCCCGGCAGGTTCGTCGTCAAGGACGGCGGGGTCATGGAGTCCGAGGGCGGCATGGGCCTCCTCTGGTACCAGGCCAAGGAACTGGAGTCGTACTCGCTGAAGCTCGACTGGAAGATGCGCGGCGACGACAACTCCGGTGTCTTCGTGGGCTTCCCGGCCTCCGACGACCCGTGGTCGGCGGTCGACAAGGGCTACGAGATCCAGATCGACGCCACGGACGCGGCGGACCGCACCACCGGCGCGGTCTACTCCTTCAAGTCGGCCGACATCAAGGCCCGTGACCAGGTGCTGCGCCCGCCCGGGCAGTGGAACTCCTACGAGATCAGGGTCAAGGGCGAGCGGCTGCAGGTGTTCCTCAACGGAGTCAAGATCAACGACTTCACCAACAAGGACCCGGAGCGGAGCCTGACCGACGGCTACATCGGCCTGCAGAACCACGGGGCCGACGACCATGTGTCCTTCCGCAACATCCAGCTGAAGGAACTGCCCTCCTAGGGCACCGGGAACGGCGGCGGGCGGACGGACGCCGGACCTCCGCCCGCCGCCTCGCCCCGGGCCGCCGGGCCCGGCACACGCTGGCCCTGGTCCCGGCACCTCACCCGGGCCACGGGGCCGGCGCCCGGCTCGCCCCCTCGGGCCCGCCCGGAGCCTGGTCCTCCGGCCGGTCCGCGGGGCGGGCGCCCCGTCCGGCCCACGGACCGGCACACCGGTCGGCCCGTGAGCCGGGCGCAGCGCCCGGCTCGAGGGCCGGCCCACCGTCCGGTCCGCAGGACCGAGCGTGGCCTGCGGACCTGAGCCGACACCGCGCCGGGCCCGCGGCCCGCACGGTGTCCCGCTCCCGGCCTCGGCCTACGCCGGGCTCCGGCCGGTCCCTCCGGGCCGGTGACCTGACCGGCCCGTGGGTCCGGGCACCGGCCCGGGGCAGGGACCCGTACCAGGCCCCGAGCCCGATACGGGACCCGTCCCCGGGCCGGCGCCGGTGGCAGGTCCGGTGGCCCGGCTGCCGTGCGGCACCGCGCCCGCACACGTGCACGACGCACCACCCGGCTCCCGGGTACGGGCCACGGCCCGGTCCCGGGACCGGCACGCGCCTGGTCCACGGACCGGGCACCGCGCCGGGTCCGTACCCGGTGCCACGCACGGCTCCTGCGTCCGGCAACGCCGCGGCCCGAGGGCCGAGCACACCGCCCGGTCCCCGGACCGGACACACCACCCCGCCCGGGGTTCGCCACACCGCCGGTCGTAGCGCCGGCGGTGGGCCGGGCCGCCGGGCCGGCGCACCGCCACACCCGGTTCGCGTTCGACAAGGAGGCTGCCCATGTCCGCCGAACCGTCCTCCGTCCCCACCTCCTCCTCCGCTCCCCGCTTCGGCGTCTGGCTCGTCGGGGCCCGTGGGTCCGTCGCGACCACCGCCGTCGTGGGGTGCGCGGCCGTCGCCGCCGGGCTCCATCCGCCGACCGGCATGGTCACCGAGACCACCGACTTCGCCGCGAGCGGCCTGCCCCCGCTGTCGTCCCTCGTCTTCGGCGGGCACGACACCGTCGACTGCCCGCTGCCCAAACGCGCCGAGCACCTCGCCGACGGCGGCGTCCTCCCGCACGGCCTCCCCGCCGCCGTGCACGCCGAACTCGTCACCGCCGACCGGGAGATCAGGCCCGGTGGCCCCACCCCCGGTGACGCGGACACCGTTCCCGCCCGCACCGACGACGACTGGATCGACGTCTTCGCCGCCGACATCCGCGACTTCACCGACCGCAACGACCTCGCCGGCACCGTCGTCGTGAACGTCGCCTCCACCGAGCCCGCCCCCGCGGACGGCGCGCTCCCGCCCAGCTCCCTCTACGCGGCCGCAGCCCTCCGCGCCGGCTGCGGCTACGTCAACTTCACCCCCTCCACCGGCCTCCACCACCCCGCGCTGGCCGAGCTCGCCGCCGAGGCGGGCGTGCCGTACGCGGGCCGTGACGGCAAGACCGGGCAGACCCTGCTGCGCTCCGTGCTGGGGCCGATGTTCCAGCAGCGCGCCCTCGCCGTGCGTGCCTGGTCCGGCACCAACCTCCTGGGCGGCGGCGACGGCGCCGCCCTCGCCGACCCCGCCGCGGCCGCCGCGAAGAACGCCGGCAAGGAACGCGTCCTCGCCGACACCCTCGGCGCGGCGCCGGAGGGCGAGGTGCACATCGACGACGTGCCCGCGCTGGGCGACTGGAAGACGGCCTGGGACCACATCGCCTTCGACGGCTTCCTCGGGTCCCGCATGATCCTCCAGACCATCTGGCAGGGCTGCGACTCCGCCCTCGCCGCGCCGCTCGTGCTCGACCTGGCCCGGCTGCTGCTCCGCGCCCGGCAGAAGGGCCTCACCGGCCCGCTGGGCGAACTCGGCTTCTACTTCAAGGACCCGGTCGGTGACGGCCCGTCCTCCCTGGGGGAGCAGTACACGGAGCTGAAACGCTTCGCCGCACGCCTGTGCGACGACGCGGGGGACAGCGGGGCGGAGCGATGACCCACACCGCGACCCCGCGCCTCACCCCCGTGGACCGGGGCACCGCCCCCGCGACCCCTGCCGCCGGGGACCCCCCGCCCTCCGGCGCCCCGCGTCCCGGCCGCGCCGCCGCCTGGGCGGAACTGGTGCGGCTGCCCGCCCTGTTCACCGTCCCCGGCGACACCCTCGCCGGTGTCGCCGCGGCCGGCCGGCGGCCCGGACCCCGCGCCCTGCTCCCCATCGGCTCCTCCCTGTGCCTGTACGCGGCCGGCATGGTGCTGAACGACTGGGCCGACCGCGCCGAGGACGCCGTGGAACGCCCCCACCGTCCCCTCCCGTCCGGACGGGTCCGCCCCGCCGCCGCGTTCACCGCCGCCTGCGGCCTCACCGGCGCCGGACTGCTGCTCGCCGCCCGCGCCGGACGCCCCGCCCTCGCGGTGGCCACCCCGCTGGCGGCGACCGTCTGGGTGTACGACCTGGCGCTGAAGCACACGCCCGCGGGTCCCGCCGCGATGGCCGCCGCCCGTGGGCTGGACCTGCTGATGGGCGGCGCCGCCGCCGGCTCCGCCCGGGCGGCGGCGCCCTCCGCCGCCCTCCTCGGCTGCCACACCCTCGCCGTCACCGCCGTCTCCCGGCGCGAGACCACCGGCGGCTCGGCGACGGCCCCGCTCGCCGCCCTCGCGGCGACGGGCGCGCTGACCCGGCTGGTCACCCACCGCCGCATCCGACTCCCGGCAGGCCGACGGGCAGCAGCCGCCCCCGGCCTGCCGGGTCCCGCCCCGGGCGGCATCCGGCCCACGCCCGCCGGCGCCGTCACCGCCGCGCTGGCCGCCGCCTACGCCGCCACGGCCGCGCGGCCGTACTTCCACGCCGCGCTCAACCCCTCACCCCCGCTCACCCAGCGCGCGGTCGGCGGCGGCATCCGCGCCACGGTCCCCCTGCAGGCGGCGCTCACCGCCCGGTCCGGGGCGACCGCCACGTCCCTGCTGATCGCGGCCCTGGCCCCGGCCGGCCGGTTGTTCGCCCGCCGGCGCGCCATGAGGGGAGTGAGCATCACATGACCGCGCACGCACCCGCCACGCTGCCGCTGCGCTTCGGCTACGGCACCAACGGCCTCGCCGACCTCCGCCTCGACGACGCCCTCGGCCTGCTGGCCGACCTCGGCTACGACGGCGTGGGTCTGACCCTCGACCACATGCACCTCGACCCGCTCGCCCCCGACCTCGCGGCCCGCACCCGGCACGTCGCGCGCCGCCTGGACGCACTGGGGCTCGGCGTCACCGTGGAGACCGGCGCCCGCTACGTGCTGGACCCCCGGCGCAAGCACGGCCCGTCCCTGCTCGATGCCGACCCCGACGACCGCGCGCGCCGTGCGGACCTGCTGGTGCGGGCCGTGCGGGTCGCGGCCGACCTCGGGGCGCACGCCGTGCACTGCTTCAGCGGCACCCTCCCCGACGGCACCGACGAGGACACCGCGTGGAAGCGCCTCACCGAGGCCCTCACCCCGGTGCTGGACGCGGCGTCCGCCGCCGGCGTCCCGCTCGCCGTCGAACCGGAACCCGGTCACCTCCTCGCCACCCTCGCCGACTTCCACCACCTGCGCCGCGCCCTCGGCGACCCCGAGCCGCTCGGCCTCACCCTGGACATCGGCCACTGCCAGTGCCTGGAACCCCTCTCGCCCGCCGACTGCGTCCGCGAGGCCGCGCCCTGGCTGCGCCACGTGCAGATCGAGGACATGCGCCGCGCGGTCCACGAGCACCTGCCGCTGGGCGAGGGGGAGATCGACTTCCCGCCCGTCCTCGCGGCGCTCGCCGCCACCGGATACCGGGGCCTGACCGTCGTCGAACTGCCCCGGCACTCCCATGCCGGCCCCCGCTACGCCGCCCACTCGCTGCCCTACCTGCGCCGCGCCGCCCGGCTCGCGGCGGAGCGCACCACCGGTCCGTCCACCGTCCCCTCTCACGGCGATCCCTCCGCCACCCCCGAAGGGAGCAGCACCCCATGAACCGCCCGCACGCAGCACCGGCCGGCCCGGACGCCGACACCACCGGCAGACCGGCCGCCCCCGGCGACGGCACCACCCCCGCCGTCACCCCGCCCGCCGACCTGCGCCGCCGGCTCGCGGCCCGGCTCGGCGGCGCCGCCCGCGCCTGGTTCGACCAGGCCCTGGACGAGGCCACCGCCCACCCCGGCGCCCACGGACCGATCTCGGTGTGGGAGCTGCGCCTCGCCGAGGCGGGCCGCCGCTGCGGACCCGAACACGCCGACGCCGTCCGCGTCCTCATCCTGCACGCGGCCCGCGCCGACGCCGACGCCCTGACCCGCGTCTACCACCAGGGCACCGCCGACGAACGACGCGCCGTCCTGCACGCCCTGCCCCACCTGGTGCCCGGACCCGAGGCGCTCCCGCTCGTCGAGGACGCCCTGCGCACCAACGACACCCGGCTGGTCGCCGCCGCCCTCGGCCCTTACGGCGCCCGCCACCTCGACGCCCACGCCTGGCGGCACGCCGTACTGAAGTGCCTGTTCACCGGCGTCGCCGTCGACCTGGTCGCGGACCTCGCCCGGCGCGCCCGCGGCGACGCCGAACTCGCCCGCATGCTCGGCGACTACGCCGCCGAACGCACCGCCGCGGGCCGCACCGTCCCGGAGGACCTGCACCGCGTCCTGGCCCTGACCGGGTCCGCCGCCCCGACGCACGGCACGGACGGCCCGGACACCCCCCACGGCAAGGAGTCCTGATGCGCATCTTCGACCCCCACATCCACATGACGTCGCGCACCACCGACGACTACGAGGCCATGTACGCCGCGGGCGTCCGCGCCGTCGTCGAACCCTCCTTCTGGCTCGGCCAGCCCCGCACCTCCCCGGCCTCCTTCTTCGACTACTTCGACTCCCTCCTCGGCTGGGAACCCTTCCGCGCCGCCCAGTACGGCATCGCCCACCACTGCACCCTCGCCCTCAACCCCAAGGAGGCGGGCGACCCGCGCTGCACCCCCGTCCTCGACGCGCTGCCCCGCTATCTGGTCAAGGACAACGTCGTCGCCGTCGGCGAGATCGGCTACGACTCCATGACGCCCGCCGAGGACACCGCCCTCGCCGCCCAGCTCCAGATGGCCGCCGACCACGGGCTGCCCGCGCTGGTGCACACCCCGCACCGCGACAAGCTCGCCGGACTGCGCCGCACGCTCGACGTGGTCCGCGAGTCCGCGCTGCCGGTGGAGCGGGTGCTGATCGACCACCTCAACGAGACCACGGTCAAGGAGGCCAAGGACAGCGGCGCCTGGCTCGGCTTCTCCGTCTATCCCGACACCAAGATGGACGAGGAGCGGATGGTCGCCGTTCTGCGCGCCTACGGCCCGGAGCAGGTGCTGGTGAACTCCGCCGCCGACTGGGGGAGAAGCGATCCGCTCAAGACCCGCAAGGTCGCGGACCGGATGCTCGCCGAGGGCTTCACCGAGGACGACGTCGACCGCGTGCTGTGGCGCAACCCGGTCGCCTTCTACGGCCTCAGCGGCCGCCTCGACCTGGACGTCACCGCCACCGAGGCCACCCACGAGGGCAACTCCATCCTGCGCGGGGCGCCCAGGGACGAGCCGCGGCCGGACACCGCCGACGCCACGGGGGCGTGAGCCATGCGCTTCCGCCACCCCGACGGCTCCACCGTCCACCTCGCCTACTGCACCAACGTCCACCCCGCCGAGACCCTCGACGGCGTCCTCGCCCAGCTCCGCGACCACTGCGAACCCGTCCGCCGGCGCCTCGGCCGGGACCGGCTCGGCATCGGCCTGTGGCTGGCCAAGGACGCCGCCCGCGCCCTGGTGACCGACCCCGCCGCCCTGCGCGGCCTGCGCTGCGCACTCGAACGGCGCGGCCTGGAGGTCGTCACCCTCAACGGCTTCCCCTACGAGGGCTTCGGCGCCGAGGAGGTCAAGTACCGCGTCTACAAGCCGGACTGGGCCGACCCCGAACGCCTGGAGCACACCGCCGCCCTCGCCCGCGTGCTGGCCGCACTGCTCCCCGACGACGTCACCGAGGGCAGCATCTCCACCCTCCCGCTCGCCTGGCGCACCGCCTACGACGACGAACGCGCGGCCACCGCCCGCACCGCCCTGCGCACCCTCGCCGAACGCCTCGACGCGCTGGAGGACCTCACCGGACGCTCCGTCCGCGTCGCCCTCGAACCCGAACCGGGCTGCGTCGTCGAGACCACCCGCGACGCCATCGCGCCCCTCACCGCCGTCGGCCACGACCGCGTCGGCATCTGCGTCGACACCTGCCACCTCGCCACCTCCTTCGAGGATCCCGACACCGCCCTGGACGACCTCGCCGGGGCCGGCGTCCCCGTCGTCAAGGCCCAGCTGTCCGCCGCCCTGCACGCCGAACAGCCGCACCTCCCCGAGGTCCGCGAGGCCCTGTCCGCCTTCGCCGAACCCCGCTTCCTGCACCAGACCCGCACCCCCACGAGCGCGGGACTGCGCGGCGCCGACGACCTCGACGAGGCCCTGACCGGCGACGCCCTGCCCGACACCGGCCCCTGGCGCTCCCACTTCCACGTCCCGCTGCACGCGGCCCCCGCCGCGCCCCTCACCTCCACGCTCCCCGTCCTCACCTCCGTGCTGACCCGGCTCGTCGGCGGCCCGCACCCGCTCACCCGCCACCTCGAGGTGGAGACCTACACCTGGCAGGCGCTCCCGCCCGAGCTGCGCCCCCGCGGCCGCGCCCAGCTCGCCGACGGCATCGCCGCCGAACTCACCCTGGCCCGCGACCTGCTGACGGACCTCGGCCTGAAGGAACTCCCATGACCGGCCCCACCCCCCTGCTCGTCCTCGACGTCGTGGGCCTCACCCCCCGTCTGCTCGACCACATGCCCCACCTCAAGACCCTCGGACAGACCGGGTCCCGCGCCCCGCTCGGCACCGTGCTGCCCGCCGTCACCTGCGCCGCCCAGTCCACCTTCCTCACCGGCGTCATGCCCTCCGAACACGGCATCGTCGGCAACGGCTGGTACTTCCGGGAACTCGGCGACGTCCTGCTGTGGCGGCAGCACAACGGCCTCGTCTCCGGCGACAAGCTCTGGGACGCCGCCCGACGCGTCCATCCCGGCTACACCGTCGCCAACATCTGCTGGTGGTACGCCATGGGCGCGGACACCGACATCACCGTCACCCCCCGCCCCGTCTACTACGCCGACGGCCGCAAGGAACCCGACTGCTACACCCGGCCGCCCGCGCTGCACGACGAACTCACCGAGAAGTTCGGCACCTTCCCCCTCTTCCACTTCTGGGGACCCGGCGCCGACCTGGTCTCCAGCCAGTGGATCATCGACGCCACCCGCCACGTCCTGCGCACCCGGCGCCCCGACCTGACCCTCTGCTACCTCCCTCACCTCGACTACGACCTGCAGCGCTTCGGCCCCGACGACCCGCGCTCCCTGAAGGCCGCCGCCGACCTCGACGCGGCCCTCGCCCCGCTGCTGGACGACGCCCGCGCCGAGGGACGCACCGTCGTCGCCCTGTCCGAGTACGGCATCACCCGCGTGAACCGGCCGGTGGACGTCAACCGCGCCCTGCGCCGCGCGGGCCTGCTCGAGGTCCACACCCAGGACGGCATGGAGTACCTCGACCCGATGGCCTCCCGCGCCTTCGCGGTCGCCGACCACCAGATCGCCCATGTCTACGTGCGCCGCCCCGAGGACCTCGACGCCGCCCGGGAGGCCCTCGACGGCCTGCCCGGCATCGAGCAGCTCCTCGACGACGAGGGCAAGAAGGCCCACCACCTCGACCACCCGCGGGCCGGCGAACTCGTCGCCGTCGCCGAACCCGACGCCTGGTTCACGTACTACTACTGGCTCGACGACGACCGCGCGCCCGACTTCGCGCAGCTCGTCGAGATCCACCGCAAACCCGGCTACGACCCCGTCGAGCTGTTCATGGACCCCCACGACCCCTACGTCAAGGTCAAGGCGGCCGCCGCGCTGGCCCGCAAGAAACTCGGCATGCGCTACCGCATGGCGGTCGTGCCCCTCGACGGCTCACCTGTTCGCGGCAGCCACGGCCGCCTCCCCGCGAGCGACGACGACGGTCCGCTCCTCATCTGCTCCACCCCCCGCGCTGTCGGCGACCGCGTGGCGGCCACCGACGTCAAGCACCTCCTGCTCCGGCTCGCCGGACTCGGCTGACACCGCACCACGCACGGCCGCCGACTTCCGACTACCGAGAGTGAAACACACGGCACTGACAACGGCCGGTCCCGCAGCCGCCGGGACCGGCCACGACCGAGAAGGCAGGCACCCGTGACCTCGTACTCCGACCCCTCCCGCCCCTCCGGCACCGACGCCGCCCCGCTCACCGACACCCCGGACGAGGCGCTGCGCCGCAGCCTCGGCGTGGCCCGGCGCCGCTTCCTGAGCACCTGCACCGCCGTGGCGGCCGGCGCCGTCGCCGCCCCCGTCCTCGGCGCCGCCCCGGCCCTGGCCCACGGCGGAGACCACGGCCACGGCCACGGCCACGGTCATGGGCACGACCACGACCACGGCCGTGGCCGGGTGCTCGTCCCGCCGCACAAGCGCGGCATCATCCTCTACACCGTCCGTGACGCGACCGCCCGCGACCCGCTCGCCAGTGACCTGCCCTCGGGCTTCCGCGAGGTGTTCAAGCAGCTCGCCCGGCACGGCTACCGCCAGGTCGAGTTCGCCGGCTACCGCCAGCACCCGAACGCGCCCGGCGGCGACAACCTCGAAACGGTGCAGGGCGCGAAGCTCCTGCGCCGCTGGCTCGACGACTACGGACTGCGCGCCCAGGGCAACCACGGCTTCATACCGTCGTCCTGGCCGCTGACCGCCGCCGACAAGGACACCTTCAAGAAGCACCTGGAGATCGCCAACATCCTCGGCATGGACCACATGGGCACCGGCGGCGACCCCACCGGCAGCTCCTACCGCGCCGACTGGGACGTGGCCGCCGACAAGTGGAACGCGCTCGGCGAGATCGCCCGCCGCGAGGGCATCAAGCTCTACACCCACAACCACGACAGCGCGTACGGCTTCCTGCTCGACCGGGGCCCGCTGGACGACCAGGGCCGGCCGACCCGCAGCTCGGGCGTCCGGAAGCTGGAGTACTTCCTGAAGGTCACCGACCCGAAGCTGGTCTGGCTGGAGATGGACATCTTCTGGGCGCACGTCGCCCAGTACAAGTTCCACACCTACACCGCCCCCGACGGCTCCACCCGCAGGAGCGTCTTCGACCCGGCGGGCCTGGTCGTCCGGTACAACAAGCGCTACCCGCTGTTCCACGCCAAGGACGGCGTCGTCGACACCGGCAACGGCATGGGCTGGGACATGGTGCCGTTCGGCACCGGCGACATCGACTACACGACGTTCTTCTCCCGCGTCGGGCTGAGCGACTACCGCAACCCGATGGTGGAGGACGACAACGCCCCGAGCGGGACCGACCCCGCGCAGTCACTGCGCGAGGCCAAGATCAGCTACGACAACATGGCGGCCCTGCGCAGGCGCCGCCGCTGACCGCGTGACGACGGACGGGGCGGTCGCGGCCGGGCGTGTCCCCTTGCACCGCCGCGAGGAGGCCGCCGCGCCCCGCCCCGCTCGTCACCGCCGCACCGCGCGGAGCCGTCCGGCCCGGCCGGCGCGATCGTCCCGGTCGCCGCACGCGCGCGGCGACCGGGAGGAACTGCCCGGGGGCTTCGGCGCGCCCTGACGCGGAACCCGTCGTCGTCGGCGGGCGGGCTCCTGGTCCGCGCGGTGCCCGGGACCCGGCGGCTGAGCGGCCGCCGGGAGGGTTCCCGGACGACCGGCCGACGCCCCCCAGCCGGTCGCGGCCCCGTCGCGCGGGACGTGCCCCCGACCGCTCCGGGACGACGGAAACGCAGGTGAAAGGCGCTCCGAAACCTTGGTATGGTTGTCCATGTCGCCGCGGGGGAACACCCCCGCACGCGACAGACACCTTGTCCGGGTGGCGGAATGGCAGACGCGCTAGCTTGAGGTGCTAGTGCCCTTTATCGGGCGTGGGGGTTCAAGTCCCCCCTCGGACACTTCGTTCCATCGAGGGCCTCGACCACACGGTCGGGGCCCTCGTGACGTCCCGGGCCCCGGCCGGCGAGGCGGCTCACGAGGCCGTGCCCTCCAGCACCGTGATGTCGGTGATCCGCGGCCGGCCGTACCGGGCGAGGATCTCGTTGGCGAGGGCGACGGTCCGCAACGGGTTGTCCCGCTGCCGGTGGGACGCGATGTCCGCGGCGAGGAGCCCGGCGGGCACGGCCCCGGCATCGAGGAGTGCCCGCCACTCCGCGGGCGGGAGCTCCAGGTACTCGAGGTGGGTGAGCCGGGCGATCTCACGGGGGTCGGCGAGAGTGCCGGGACAGGCGGTGAGGCTCCTCAGGCGCGGCAGACCGAAGACAGGGGCGAGACCGAGGGGCTCCTTCTCCCACACCCCGAGGTTGAGCACCTCCAGGCCGGGATGGGCGGCGGCCTCGATGCCGGGGAGGGAGGAGCGGTTGACGTGGGCGACGAGGGGTGGCCGTTCGGTCCTTCGGACCGGCCGGCCGTCGAGGTGACGGTGGACGACCATGTCGGTGAGGGAGTCGGCGACCAGCTCGGCGCCGACGGTCTCCTCGTGGCTGATGATGATCACCTGCCCGAGGTGCCCGTCCGGGCCCGGGGTGAGGTCGACGGCGATGCGGTCCCCGCCGCCGTTGTCGCCGAAGACGATCCAGCCCGGCGAGCCGACCAGCCCCTGCACGGCGTCCTCCGGCCACGTCCCGACGGCCTTCGTGGCGGCGTACCGCCACGGCACCTGCCGGGACGCCGCGTCGGCGACGTACACCTCGCCGAGGGGAAGCAGCTCGCAGCCGATGGCGTCGTACGGCTCCTGGTGGTCGGCCCAGTCCTCGTACCGTCCCCGCACGACCTGGTACAAGGCCCTCAGCTCGGGCGGCAGCGGCAGGCCCAGACGCGCCTCGGCCGCCGCGATCTCCTCCTCCGAGGCGCCCACCGCGTCCGGGAGCCGTTCGCGGAGGGTGCGGCGCAGCAGTGTCACGTCCGCGGACGGGGCCGGCGCCGCGTCCGGCACGGGATCGGGCAGGCGGCGTACCGGCTCGGGCAGGGCTCCGTCCGCGAGGAGGAGCGTCCCCGGATGCGCAGTGGCGATACCCGGCTCCGTCGAGGAGCCCGTTCCGATGAGGTGCAGCCGCACACCACCGGCGGCGGAGGACGCCTCGACGACGAAGGAGACGCCGCTGCCCCCTTCCTCCCGGAGCGCTTCGACGATCAGGCCCACGGCGTCGTACTGCTCCTGGTTGTCGGAGACGAGTGAGGCACGCCCCCGCTGCCGAGGCCGGCGCGACAGCGGAACACTCCAGCCGCCGGGACTGATCCGCCCGGCCACGTGCCCGCCGGGCGCGGCGAGTGTGTCCGCGTGCTCGGCGTGGACGAGGCGCAGCAGGGGCCGCCAGGTGGCGAAGTCATGGAGCGAGGACAAGGGAAGATCTCTCCGAAGGTGTGATCGACGGTCACGGTCAGAGCAGGACGAGCAGCTTGGTCCCGGGGACCAGCTTCCTGTTGACGGAGGTCGACTGGACGAACACGGTGTAGGCCTCGTTGCTCCCCGGCGTCACCGTGACCTCCGTCGCCGGCAGGCCCAGGAGCTGACGGGCGGCGGGACCGGTGAACACCTTCCCGGTCGTCCGGCCGGTGGCCGGGTCCTTCTCCGCCACGGCGATCTGCTTGCCGGCCTGGATCTTCTCGCGCTTGGACAGTTCGTAGAAGGCGCAGCCCGTCCTGTACGGATGCCCGGCGCTGGTGACGAAGTCGCGGATCGACGTCCGCTGGTCCACCGGGATCAGCACGTACTTGCCGGCGTCCAGGGCCCGGAGGTTCGACTTCACGTCCGCCGCGCTCAGGTCCTGGCCCATCGCGAAGAGGTTCCTGGTGCCGCGTACGCCCTGCTCGCGGTCGCGCAGGAACTTCGTGGCGGCCGTCTTGACGGCACCGATCGCCTCCTCGACGCCCTGGTCCGAGTCGGCGTCCCAGATCGAGATGTTGCCCGTCGGGAAGCCGTACTGCTGGGCGGTGCGCTTGGCCAGGGAGTTCGGCACCATGATGGCCGAGGTCCAGTGGTCCGGCAGGCTGCTCAGCTTGCCGGCGATCCTGCCGCGCCACTCGTCCAGGACGGCGCGGCCGTCGGGCATGAGGTCGTGTCGCGAGCCGGTCGTGTCGGCGCCGGAGGCGTTCTCCTCGCCGTCGGTGACGACGACCTGGAGGAAGCTGTGCTCGCCGTACTCCTCCCATATGTGACCGAGGTCGTCGAGCGCCTTCACCGAGGCCTGGATCAGCGCCGTCGCGCCGTTCTCGACGGTGTACAGCCCCCGCATGGACGGCAGGTGCTTGACGTCCATGTCCCACACCAGGTTCTCGACGAGGTGGTCGAAGGCGTAGAGGCTGATCCGGGTCTCGTGCCCGAGCCGGTCGGACTCCTCCGCCAGTCCTTTCACGAACTCGTCGACCACGCGCACGAGTTGCTCCGAGTGGCCTCGCATCGAGCCGGACTTGTCGATGACGAGAGCGACGTGGTTCACGAAGTGCTTCTTGAGCCGGTCCCTCACCGTGGCGCTCATCGCGTCCATCCCCTTCCCCCTCAGCCGTCGGGGAAGCTCCCCGACGTCCTTCTCCGCAGGCAGACGTGTCCACCCGAGGCGCGAACGCCGGGATGGATGCTGGTCCGTCCAGATGATGGCTTCACCTTAGGGAGCGGCACTGACAAAACGTGCTGAGCTGCGGTTTCGCGTGCGGGGCAGCTATCGCCTCGCCCGAACTCCTCGCCTGGGAGGAACCGCTGGACGGTCGCAGCGACCTGTACGCGGTGGGCCGCCTGCCGCACCACATGCTCACCGGCCACCCTCCCTTCCGCGGCAGGGGGCCCGCCGAGACGGTGACCCGGCGCCTCACCGCGCCCCCGCCCGCCGTCCGCCTCGGCGGCCGACCGGGCGTGGAGGTCCCGGCCGGGGACGCGTCCGTGCCGCACGGCGTTGGCGCACAGCTCTGCCCGGCGCCGGGGCGGAGGGGAGGAGGAAGTGGTGTCGAACCGGGAGCCGCTCCGGCGTGAGCCGCCTGTCGTCGTCCCGCGGTGTCGGAAGTGGCCGGCCGTCTCTCCCGGTCCCGGGCACCCGGTGGCAGCCTGATGTGACGTACGGCCCTCACGGACGGCCCCGCCTCCACGATCCGCCGCGGGAAGCGCCGCGTACGGCCAGGCCGTCCGGGACCGGGCGTGCAGTTCGCCGAACTCCTCCGGCGCGTCCCTGACGGCGGATGATCCGGTTCCACCCGCTGGACGCGAGCTGTGGTGCGCGCGGGGACGCGTCGCCGCGAGGGCGCTCCCCTTGCCGATCACATGCGCCGCCGGTAGAAATCCCGGACCGCTGACGACCCGCCATGGGCCCCTCACCATGGAGGCGGTGAGCCCGAGGTCCGTGCGCGGGCGTCAGTGATCGTGTCCTCGCCGGGACCGTGGGTGGGGACCAGTACGGGTGACTTCGTGCTGCCGTTCCGCGTGAGTCCGTGAGCACCAGAGGGGGCAGCGACATGGAGACATCCCTGGCGCGCCCGGGCGGCCACCCCCGGGTTCGCCACGGTGCTCGGGGAAGGGGCGTCCGCGGACACCGCATCCGGACAACTCGCGAGGACGTCCCACTGCACCGTTGAAATAAAGCCGGTTGATGGTTGATGGTTCACCTGAAACTCCATTCCGACAGAGCACTGACCGGAAGGAACCACGACCATGAAGAGCCGATCCAAGAGACTGGCGCTGGGCGCCGTGGCGGCCGTCGCGGTGAGTCTCGCGCTCCCGGCGACCCCCGCTTCAGCCACCGAGGAGATCGACTGCGCCGCCGGCACGGACGCCGTGCGGGTGACGTACCTGGAGAACGGCACGGAGCACAGCCGGTGCTGGACCGGCCCCGGTGACGTCCCGCTCGGACAGGGCGGTGTCACGTCCTTCTCCTCGGGCGCCCACGAGGTGGTCGTCTTCTGGAGGACGGACTACGGGTGGGACGTCGCGGTGCTCCCGCCCCACACGCCGGCCCCCTTCACCGGTGCCGACACCTACCACGTCTACGGTTTCCACGTCAGGTAACCGCTGACGGCGGCCGACCGGCCGGTCCGTCCGGGCCGGTCCGGTCGGCCGCGACGTGCGGCGGCGAGGAGGAGGCCGCGGCCGGACTCGGCGTCGGGGTCCGGGGGCGCGGTGACGGCGGGCCGGCGTTCGGCGCGGGTGCCCGAGACCTCCACGCGCAGCCGTTCGCCGTCCGCCTCGGTGGTCGGCCGGACGTGGAGGTCCCGGCCGGGGACACGTCCGTGCCGCACGGCGTTCGCGCTGGCTCGGCGGTGATCAGCGTCAGCGTCTCGTTGACCTCGCTGTCGTAGGGGTGGCCCCAGGCGCTCAGGCAGTGCGCGACGAACAGCCGCGCCAGCCGGCCGCCCCGTGGGGTCGAGGCGAACGACATCGCGAACTCACTGGCCCCCGTGGGGCCGGCGGAGGGGAAAGCGGTGTGTGCATGCGGCCGGCGTGGCGGCCGGGCCGGGCGTGTCATCAGGAGCGACGCCTGTACGGCCGCGCGCTGTGCACGGCCGCCGGATCGGGGCGGGGGAGGAGGGGGGAGTGGCGCGAAAGCGCTGCCGCACGGCGGGATCACCCCCGGCGGCACCGTTCCCGAAGCTCCGCGAGGACCGCCTTCTCACGGGAGGTGACGTCACCGTCCACGGTGGCCACGCGCTCCGGGTGTACAGGCAAGGGCTATACGCGCGTGGGCGGACGTGTGCGCGATCGGCCTCGCCGAGGGGCTCCGGCGGAACTGGCACGGGCCTCACAGGCCCTGGCCCCGCTGCGCGAACACGCACACGCGGGCGCCGTGGCGGGCCCGCCCCCCGGCTCGTACGTACGGCGTTGCGGCGGGGGCGCGGGAGGGCCAGGTGCGTGTCCCCGGACTGAGCGGGGACGACGGCCGGATGCCCGCGGCGGGACGCGGGGCGGGGTGCGGCGTTCGTCCTTCAGCCGTCCAGATCGGCGCAGAGGGTGGTCACCTTCTCGTGGGCCGTCTCCGCTTCGGCGCCCTCCACCTTGAAGGTCCGCAGGTGGCCGTGGACGTCTTGGAAGGCCTCGTTCAGAGCCTTGTAGCGGTCGTCCAGTTCGGCGGCCGTCTGGGCCAGATAGGCGGCGCTGATGGCGCGGTTGAAGTGGTGCGCGGCGTCCTTGTCGCCGCTGGCCAGCGTGCTGAACGCCGGAACCCGCTGCCACGCCTGGCAGGCGCCCGCCGCGTCGGCCGCCGCGTCGTCGACGCCGGTCCCGGAGGCCGCGCTGTCCGGCCCGGACCACAGGAGCCAGCCGACGCCCAGGCCCGCACCGGCGGCGACGACGGCGGCCACCACCGGCGCGACCCACCGGGAGGGAGGGCGATGAGCGGCGGGGGGAGCCGGCGGGGTGGAGGGAGGAGGCGGCGGGGGAGTGGGCGCGGTCATCGAAGCGGCTTCCTTCGGTCTACGGGGTACACGGAGAGGCGATCCCGGCACGGGGACCGACAGCAAGTGAACCACTTGCGTCACCGGGCAAGTCGTCGGGGAACGCGTCGAGTTGGCTGGGCATCAGGAGCGCTCGGCTGTCCCGCCCGGGTCCTGTACCGAGGGCGCGGTCGCGTCCGAGCGCACGCCGCCCCGCCGGTTGTGGCTGCTCCCTGGCGCGGGTGCGTGTACAGGCGGGGGCTGTGCGGGGGGAGGGCGGGGCGTCGTACGCGGTACGGGGGGTGCCGCTGTGCGGGTGGGTGAGGTGAGGTCACCGGTGACGGCTCAGGGCAGTGAGGGTGAGACGGGCATCCTGCGGTGTTCCGGGCAGCAGTTGCGGGTGCTGCGGATGAGCAGGGGGCTGACGCGGACGGAGTCGGGTGTGAAGCTCAGTTACGGCGAGGACATGGTCGCCTCGGTGGAGCTGGGGCGGCGCGTTCCGAAGCCGGAGTTCATCGAGCGGGCGGACGCGGTCCTGGAGGCCGGCGGGCTTCCGGGCGGGTGGCGGCTCGCCTCGCACGGCAGGAGATCTTCGCTCGGAAGCCCCTGCCGACGAGCAGCTTCGTGAGCGGGGAGTCGGTGCTGCGGCGGCCGATGTCGAGGTGAGGCCCCCGACCCGCGGGCAGGACACCCGCCGGAACAGGATCGAGATCAAGTTCCGCTGCAACGAGAGCGGCATCCTGCGCTTCACCGCCACCCACGTGGGGACCGGCGTGGTGCTCGCCGAGCGTGAGATAGACTCCTTCGGCCCCGACGGCACCCCCCCTGCAGCACGGCCTCGACGACGAGCTGACCCGCCTTCTGGCCCGCACCGTCCGCCCGTTCGCCGACGGATCCTCCCCCGTCCGGCACCTCTCGGCGGCCGAGACGGCCGACGCCCGCCCCGCACCGATCGACATGTCCGTGCGCGTGGTGGAGGCCGACCCCGCGGTGACGGTCAACGGCGAGCCGCAGGGAGTCGTGACCAGGGGTCTCTGATCCGGTCACAGCAGTCGCCCTCCCCGGATGCTGACGCGCACGGGGCGGACCGCACGCGGAAGGCCCTCCGCGTCCGAGCGACGGACGCGGAGGGCCTCACCGATCCAGGGCGCTCAGGGGGCCGCAGTGACAGCCGCCTCCTCGCGGGCCGGAGTCTCGGGAGCCTCGCCCTCCTCCAGCCCCACGTCCTTCGTCTCCCGCCCGATCACCAGCGCCACCAGCGTCAGCAGGGCCATCGCCGAGAGGTAGACGCCGACCAGCCACGGGGAGCCGTCGCCGGCCTCCCACAGGGCCACCGCGATGAACGGGGCGACCGCCGCGCCGAGGATCGAGCTGACGTTGTAGGAGATGCCGGAGCCCGTGTAGCGCACGCTCGTCGGGAACAGCTCCGGCAGCAGCGCGCCCATCGGGCCGAACGTCATGCCCATCAGCGTGAAGCCGAACACCAGCCACAGCACCACGCCGACCGTGCCCAGGCCGATCAGCGGCACCCAGACCAGGCCGAAGACCAGGATCCCGGCCGTGACCGCGATCAGCGTGGCGCGTCGGCCGTAGCGGTCCGCGAGCGGGCCGGAGATCAGCGTGAACGCCGCGAAGAACAGCACCCCGAAGATCATCATCAGCACGAACGTCGAATAGCCGTAGCCCAGGCCCGGCACGTCCGCGTCCTTGGCCGCCCGTCCGTAGCTCAGCGAGAACGTCGTCATCAGGTAGAAGAGGACGTACGTCGCCAGCATGAAGAACGTGCCGAGGACGAGCTGCTTCCAGTGGTTCCGGAAGACCGTGGCCAGCGGCAGCTTCCGCACCAGGCCGGCCTCACGCGTCTTGGCGAACACCGGCGCCTCGACCAGGCGCATCCGCACCCACAGGCCGATCGCGACCATCACCGCGGAGAACAGGAACGGAAGGCGCCAGCCCCAGCTCAGGAAGGCCTCCGACGGCTGGGACGGGTCGGCGCCGGCCGAGGACGGCAGCAGTACGCCGATGATCAGGAACAGGCCGTTGCCGATGATGAAGCCCAGTGGGGCGCCCAGCTGCGGGAAGGTGCCGTACAGGGCGCGTTTGCCCTTCGGGGCGTTCTCGGTGGCGATCAGGGCCGCGCCGCTCCACTCGCCGCCGAGCGCGAAGCCCTGTGCCAGCCGCATCAGCACCAGCAGCGCGGTGGCCACCCAGCCGGCCTGCGCGTAGGTGGGCAGGACACCGATGAGGAACGTGGCGATGCCCATGGTGAGCAGGGAGGCCACGAGCGTTCCCTTGCGGCCGAGGCGGTCGCCGAGGTGGCCGAAGACCACCGCGCCGATCGGCCGGGCGACCATCGCGGCGCCGAACACCGCGAAGGACGACAGCAGCGCCGTGGTGGGGTCGCTGCTCGGGAAGAAGAGTGTGGGGAAGACCAGTACGGCGGCGGTCGCGTAGATGTAGAAGTCGTAGAACTCGATCGTCGTGCCGACGAGGCTGGCGACGAGTACGCGCGACCGCGAGTTGACGGGAGTCGGGGCCGGACTGGTGGTTGATGCGGGCATTTCACGGTCTTTCCACGGGGAACGATCGCTCCACATTCTCAGAAGGTCTCACGGCTCAGGAATGATGTTCCATCATGTGAGACGAATTCGCTGTGACCTGCTGCCGAAAATGCATGGCCCGGCGACCGTCGGCCTTCCTACACTCGGCGGGCAGGCGCGCGCCGTCCCCGGTCGGCGGCCCGCGCGCGTGGAGATCCGACCAGGGAAGGGAGCCCGGCCGTGCGTGACCACACCGCTGTCGCCGTCGTTCCCCGCTCCCGGTCCCGCCGGTCCGTGGTGATCCTCGTGTCTCCGGCCGCCCGGTGCCCGCTGCGCGGCCGGCACCGGATGCCCTGACGCACGTCGGACCGAACCCGTCCACGAGGGGTGCTCGGCGCCGTGCGCCGGGGGGAATCGCGCTGCCCTTTTCCGGTTCCATCCGAAAGGCCACGGGCCATGCGCACCACCGACCCACTCGCCGTCGTCCGCAACCTCGGCATCCTCGCCCATGTCGACGCCGGCAAGACCACCGTCACCGAGCGGATCCTGTACGCCACCGGCACCACCCACAAGCGTGGCGAGGTGCACGACGGCACCACCGTCACCGACTTCGACCCGCAGGAGCGCGACCGGGGCATCACCATCTTCTCCGCCGCCGTGACCTGCTCCTGGAACGGTCACCGGATCAACCTCATCGACACCCCGGGCCACATCGACTTCGCCGACGAGGTCGAGCGCTCCCTGCGCGTCCTCGACGGCGCGGTCGCCGTGTTCGACGCGGTCGCCGGGGTGGAACCGCAGAGCGAGTCGGTGTGGCGGCAGGCGGACCGGCACGGCGTCCCGCGCATCGCGTTCGTCAACAAGATGGACCGCGCCGGGGCCGACCTCGACGCAGCCGTCGCCTCCATCCGGCGGCGGCTGCACCCGGTCCCGCTCGCCGTGCACCTGCCGATCGGGGCCGAGGACGCCTTCGCCGGGGTCGTCGACCTGCTCGGCATGCGTGCCCTGACCTGGGACGACGAGGGCGAGGCCCGCGATCCGGCACCCGTGCCGGACGTCCTGCGCGAGGAGGCGCTGCGACGGCGCCGGCTGCTGGAGGAGGCCGTCGCGGAACTGCACCCGGCCGCGCTGGAGGAGTTCTGCGACACGGGCGCGCTCCGCACCGGGACGCTCACGGCGGCCCTGCGGGACCTGACCGCACGCGGTGAGGCCGTGGTCGTGCTGTGCGGCTCCGCCTACCGCAACCGCGGGATCGAACCGCTGCTGGACGCCGTCCTCGCCTACCTGCCCTCACCGCTGGACGTGCCACCGGTGCGCGGCACGCACGACGGCGCCGAGCAGGAACGGCCCGCCGACCCGGCGGCACCGCTCGCGGCGCTCGCGTTCAAGGTGAACGCCACCGCCACCGGACGCCTCACCTACCTGCGCGTCTATTCCGGAACGATCGAACAGGGGGACACCGTGTGGGACGCCACCGCCGGCCGCGCCGAGCGCGTCGGCCGCATCCTGCGCGTCCGCGCCGACCGGCACGCGCGCCTGGACCGTGCGGTCGCCGGCGACATCGTGGCCGTGGCCGGGCTGAAGGCCGCCCGCGCCGGCGCCACGCTGTGCGCACCGGACGCCCCGCTGGTGCTGGAGCCGCCCGGCACCGCCGAACCCGTCGTCTCGGTCGCCGTCGAGGCGCTGCGGAGCACGGACACCGGGCGTCTGGCGTCGGGGCTGGCCCGGCTCGCCGAGGAGGACCCCTCGCTGGTCGTGCGCACCGACGCGGAGACGGGCCAGACGGTGCTGTCCGGCATGGGCGAACTGCACCTGGAGGTCGCGGTGGAACGGATCCGGCGTGACCACGGGCTGGGCGTCGCCGTCGGCCGGCCCCGCGTCAGCCACCGGGAGACCGTGGGCCGCGGCGTGTCCGGGTTCGTGTACCGGCACGTCAAACAGGACGGCGGGGCCGGACAGTTCGCGCACGTGGTGCTCGACGTCGAGCCGCTCGACGGCACCGGGAGCGGCTTCGCGTTCCGGTCGACGGTCGTCGGCGGCCGGGTACCGCAGGAGTACGTCCGTGCCGTCGAGGCCGGCTGCCGGGACGCGCTCGCCGGGGGACCGCTCGGCGGACACCCGGTGACGGGTCTTCGGGTGACGCTCACCGACGGCTCGACGCACGTCAAGGACTCCTCCGACACCGCCTTCCGCACCGCGGGCCGGCTCGGACTGCGGGACGCACTGCGGGCGTGCGCGATGGTGCTGCTGGAACCGGTCGCCGAGGTCACGGTCACCGTGCCGCAGGACGCGGTGGGTTCCGTGCTCGGTGACCTGGCCGCGCGGCGCGGCCGGGTGACCGGTTCGGCCACCCGGGCGGGCGCGGCGGTCGTCACGGCGACCGTGCCGCTGGCCGAACTCTTCGGCTACGCGACCCGGCTGCGCAGCCGCACCCAGGGCCGCGGCACCTTCACCAGCCGGCCCACCGGCTACGCCCCGGCACCTGCCGGGGTGACCGCGCGGTAGGCGGCACGACTCGGCGGCCTCTCCCGGCCGGGGGAGGCCGCCCGTTGTCCAGCCCCGTGACGCCGCACCCCAGCAGGGCCTGGGCGGCCCGGCGACCTCGAGGCCGTCGCGGCCCCGCTCGGCCGGCTCGGCCTCGACTCCTGCGTCCCGCAGGCGGTGGCCGCGCCGGCCCACGTCGACCACGCCACCCCGGCCCGCACGACCGAGGGCTCGGGACGCCGGTGCGCGGACATGATCCGCGGGCATGCGGAGCGGGCGCGGACGGCGGCGCACATCTGTACGCGGGGCACCGGTTCAGGTGCCGCCGTTGAGCAGGGCGGCGGTGAGGACGTGACCGCCCACGCCCCAGCCGCCGTCGGCGACCTCGTCGACCAGCACGACGGTGGTGGCGCGGGCGCGTTCACCGTAGATCTCGGCGTACAGCTCCGTGGTGCGCTCGACGATCGTCCGCTTGTCCTCCGCGGTGAGGGTGCCGGCGGGGACCTTGAAGTGGGCGAACGGCATGACGGGTCACTCCTGACGCTCGGGGCCCGCGGCGGTGCGCGGGCCGGTGTGCCTCCACAGTGCGGGGTGCCGGCCCGCCCAGCCAGGGGATGCCGTCCCCTGGGTCGGCGAGGCGCGCGGCCCGAGAATGGGACGCATGGGTGCGGCGAAGTACATCGAGCTCGGGGCGTTCCTGCGGTCACGGCGGGACCGCATCCGCCCGTCCGACGTGGGCCTGCCCGCAGGACCCCGGCGACGGGTGCCGGGACTGCGCCGGGAGGAGGTCGCCCAGCTCGCCGGGGCGTCGGTCGACTACTACAACGAGCTGGAACGCGGAGCCGGTTCGCAGCCGTCGGAGCAGATGCTGGCCGCTCTGGCCCGGGCGCTGCGGCTGACCGCCGACGAACGCGACTACCTGTACCGCCTGGCGGACCGGCCCGTGCCCGCCCCGGCCGGCCCCGCCGCACACGTCCACCCCGGCATGCTCGACCTGCTCCAGCGGATGCCGTCGACGCCCGCCCAGGTCATCACCGATCTACACGTCACGCTGGTGCAGAACCCGCTCGCGGTGGCCCTGCTCGGCGACCACTCCGGCCTCCGCGGCCCCCGCGCCAGCTTCGTCCACCGGTGGTTCACCGAGCCCGAGTCGAGACTGCTCTACCCCGAGGCCGACCACGCGGGCCAGTCCCGCGCCTTCGTCGCCGACCTCCGCGCGGCCGCCGCCCGCCGGGACGCCAAGGACACCGAGGTCACGTCGCTGGTCCACACGTTGCAGCGGGCCTCGCCGGAGTTCGCCGCGCTGTGGGCCGCCCACGAGGTGGCGTTCCGTCGCGACGACCGCAAACGGATCCGGCACCCCGCACTCGGCGTCGTCGAGGTCGACTGTCTCAACCTGTTCAGCGAGGACGGCCGGCAGCGCCTGCTGTGGTTCACCCCAGCCGTGGGCACGGACAGCGCCGGCCTGCTCGACCTGCTGGCGGTGGTGGGCACGCAGGAGGTCTCCTGAGGCGCGTCGCATATGTCCCTTGCCGCGGCCTCGCGATGCGTGATCGGATCGGAGCAGCATCGCGTGCCGGTGGCGGTCTGCGTCAGGCATGGAGGTGCGGAACCGAAGGGACTGCCCTACGTGGCCTCCCACCACAGCGACCGTGCGGTCGCTTTGAGCCTGCAACTGTCACAAGCACATCAGGAACTGCGCCGCCGGCTGAACGACATCAAGGCGGATCTCGGACGCCGGCAGTTGAGCGACGACACACTTGTCACCCACTGCCTGGCCTTTTGCGACGCGTTGACGTCGCACCATCAGGGCGAGGACGACGGGATGTTCTCCCGGTTGCTGCGCGAGCGCCCGGATCTCGAGGCGACCGTCGCGAACCTCGTCCAGGATCACGGAATGATCGCTTCGATCCTGTCCCAGGTGCGTGAACTCGCCGCCAGGGCCGTCGAAGCGTCCGGTCCGGACCTGGAGGCGATCGGCCGTGAGCTCGACGGACTGGCGGCGATCATGGAAAGCCACTTCAGCTACGAGGAACGGGTGATCGGCGCGGCGCTGGACGACGGAGTCGACGACACCGACTGGGCCGACACGGTCTTCCGGTTCGAGGGACAGGTGAGGCCGGCTCCCTGAGAGCAACCGGCCTCACCTCCGCCTCACCTCACCGTCACGCACCGGCGAGCAGAGCCTCCAGTGCTTCAGCCGCGGCGGGGTGGGTGACCGTCAGGGCGCCGGCCGGCGAACCGGAATCGCCGGCCGACGCCCAGCCGGCGTCACAGCCCAGCAACTCACTCACCGCGTCGCACGCCGCCGGGTACGCGGCCAGCAGTGCCGCGCCCGGTGAGGCGGGCGTGCCGTGCCGCTGCCAGCCGTCCTCGCACCCCAGCAGCCCCGCCACCGCGTCGCACGCCGCCGGGTGGGCGGCCAGCAGTGAGGCGCCCAGGGGCGCCGGGGCGGCGGCCGCGCGCCGGGCGCGGGCACTGAAGGGGTCCTCCTGCGGCTGCCGCCACGGCGGCACCCACGCGTCCAGTGCAGGCAGCCGGCCCGGGAAGACGCGGCCCGCTTCGCGGATCAGCAGCGGGGCCAGGTCCGCGGCGCCCTTGCGCAGGGTGGTGATCAGCAGCGGCAGCCACGGGAGCAGCACCGTGTCCGGCAGGCGGCCGAACGCGTTCGACACCGCCTCCACCACCACGTCCGCCAGCCCCGGCACCGGCTCCAGCGCGTGCACGAAGCCGTTGAGGTAGCGCGGGTAGGAGGGCACCACCAGCGGGTTGTCCAGCAACGCGTCGCACTTGGAGCGCAGTTCGGCGCGTGACAGGGTGCCGAGCTGCACCTGTGCCGCCCACAGCAGGGCCGTCTTCGACGGGTCCTCCGGGTGCGACTGGGCGACCGCCAGCTCCAGCTGTGTACGGTCGCAGCCCAGCGACAGGGCCAGGCTCTCCATGCTGAACAGGAAGCCCAGCATCGCCGCGACCTGCCCCACCGTCGCGTCCTCGTCCCGGAACGCCGTCGGCAACAGCGTGCAGTAGTGGGCGTACCCCGTCCTGACGAACGACTCGATCCACGACGGCAGTTCCGGTTGGCTCGTGCGGTAGTACGCCAGCAGCGTCCGCGCCCGGCGCAGCACCTCCGGCGCCCCGTCGACCGTGCGTTCCGCGGACAGCACCTTCAGCGCGTGGGTGCCCAGCTCCTCCGCCAGACGCCCGCTGCGCAGGTACAGCAGGGTGTCCTCGACGGCCGCCAGCACGCCTGCCGTGGTCGCCCGCGGCCCGTACGCCTCGCGCCGCAGCCGCTGCTCCAGCACCTGCTCGACGCTGACGCCCTCGTAGCCGAGCTCGATGAGCGCACGCTGATGGGTGCCGAGGGCCAGGTCCCAGGACTCCTGGATCGACCGCTCACCGAGCCGCCGCTCACCCATGATCGGCCGGGCCGCGGCCGCCGGCATCAGCCGCCGCAGCATCCACAGCACGTCCGAGCACGCCTCCAGCTCCGGCCGGCCGGCCATGTCCAGCAACGCCCGCTGCACACCGCGCTGCTGCAGCTTGAGCTCCAGCGGTTCCAGCCGGTCGTACACGTCACGGGCGAGCGGCGGCAGCGCCTCGTAACCCACCTGCCCGACCCGGTCGCCGCCCATCATGATGTCGACGAGCCGCCGCACGTCCCGCCGCCCGGGCACGCTGTCCTTCTCGATGCAGGTGACCGCCGCGTCCTGGAAGTCGTACGGCGTCGGCTTGGCCCGGTCCCGCATCCCCGCGAGCAGGATCGACGTCTCGAAGACCGCGATGGCGTCCGCGGTGGAGGCGAGGTAGCCGTTGCGGCGGGCCGCCCGCACGATGTCCACGGACCAGCCGAGCAGTTCCGCCTCGTCCAGGCCGTCCAGCACGGGAGGCCGGCGCAGGAACCCGGACAGCCGGTCCGTGGCCGGCGCCGGGGCGGCCGGTGCGGCGCCGGCCGCCGCCTTCTTCGCGCGGGACTTCCGTGCCCCCGCCTGACCCTCCAGCCGGTACGGCTGTATCCGCGTCCGCTGCAGGCTCTTCTGCCACTGCGTCGCCGCGATCGACACCGAGCCGGGCGCCAGGCCGAACTGCGCCTCGATCGCCGCGTGACTCGACGGGATCAGCCCGTACTGCCAGGTGGTCGCCGTGCGCGGGGAGATGGTGAACCCGTCCGAGCGTCCGCGCACGCCGAACTCCTCCACCCGGCTCGCCGCGTGGAACGCCCCGCACACGTACAGGCAGTCCTCCGGGTCCGTGCCCGTCGCCGCCATGTGCTCGCGCATCCGCGTCCACATGTAGCGCTCGCGGTCCTCGTCCACCCGGACCCGGTCGCCGTCGCCCGGCGCCAGCCGCCGGAACAGGCTGCCGATGAGGAACATGACCTGGCGGTAGGTGTCGTGGTCGCTGTCCCCGAGCGGCACCTCGACGTACTGGTGCCACCACTCCGACCAGTGCCGCACCCTCCCGTGGCGCAGCAGATGCTTCTCCAGCTCGGCGAAGCGGGGGCGCAGGTCGCCGATCTCGACGCCGACCGCCTCGCCGTGCAGCGCGGCCTCCTCGGACTTCGGCGCATCCTCCGCGTCGGCCGAAGTCCCCTCGCCGTCCGTGGTGCCGGCGCGGTCCCACTGGAACACGTGGTCGGAGGAGCGGTCCACCAGGACCAGTTCGACGCCCGGGGTGTCCAGGGCGTAGGCGATGGCCTGGTACTCGGCGGACGCTTCCGTGATCGGCGCGACCACCGACAGCGGGGCCCACTCCTGGGGGAAGCCGTCGATCTCGCCGGCGAACGCCTGCACGGCCACGGGGAGCCGGCAGTTGCGCAGCTCGGTCAGCAGCGGCGCCATGTCCTCGCACAGCTCCAGGTACACCACCTTGGGCTGCTTCTCCCGCAGACGGCGGGCCATGGCCAGGGCGGAGGCGGGGGAGTGGTGGCAGACCGGGAAGATCTCCAGCGGCTCCCGCACCGCCCGGTCGACGTCGTCGACCATGCCGAGAAGGATGCCCTCCAGCGCGTCCGGTCCGCCCGCGAACTCGGTCGCCGCCTCCTGCAACTGCGTACGCAGTGCGGTGAACACACCGCTCTCCTGGTGCCCGCTCACGACAGGGTGGCGATCGCGTCGCGGCCGCCCTCGAGGAACTCGGGCCAGACCCCGCCCTCTTCCTTGCTGCGCGGCTCGACGACCCCGTGCAGATACTTGTTGAGGATGGCCAGGTCCTCCGGCTCGCGCCGGGTCAGCGAGCCCACCAGCGACGACGCCAGGGTACGGGCGGTCAGGGCGCGCTCGCCGAAGAAGTTGCTGTGCAGCACCGCGTCCTCCAGGACCCCGATCTGCTCGGCCGTCGACAGCGCGGACTCCAGCTTCTCGTCGTCGCTGCCGGCCGCCGCGGCGGAGGCCCGCAGGTCGGCGAAGCTCTGCAGCAGCACGTCGAGCAGCGTCGGCGGCACGTCCAGGTCGATCGCGTGCCGGCGCAGCAGCTCCTCGGTGCGGAAGCGGACGATCTCCGCCTCGCTCTTCTTGTTTGTCACCACCGGGATGCGGACGAAGTTGAAGCGGCGCTTCAGCGCGGACGACAGGTCGTTGACGCCCCGGTCACGGCTGTTGGCGGTGGCGATGATCGAGAAGCCGGGCTTGGCGAACACGATGTTGTCGTCACCGCCCCCGCTCTCCAGCTCGGGAACGGAGATGTACTTCTCGGACAGGATCGAGATGAGCGCGTCCTGCACGTCACTGGTGGACCGGGTCAGCTCCTCGAAGCGGCCGATGGCGCCGGCCTCCATCGCGGTCATGATCGGAGAGGGGATCATCGACTCCCGCGACTGCCCCTTGGCGATCACCATCGACACGTTCCACGAGTACTTGATGTGGTCCTCGGTGGTGCCGGCCGTGCCCTGGACCACCAGCGTGGAGTTGCGGCAGATCGCCGCGGACAGCAGCTCGGCCAGCCAGCTCTTGCCCGTGCCGGGATCACCGATGAGCAGCAGACCACGGTCGGAGGCGAGGGTGACGATCGACCGCTCCACGAAGCTGCGGTCGCCGAACCACTTCTGCGAGATCTCACGGTCCAGCCCGTCGGCCCGCTCGGAGCCGAGGATGAACAACCGCACCATCTTCGGCGAGAGGCGCCACGAGAACGGCTTGGGGTTGTCGTCGATCGACTCCAGCCAGTCGAGCTCCTCGGCGTACTTGATCTCGGCGGGGGCGCGCAGCAGTTCGGACATGAGGGATGAGCCTTTCGCAGTGAAGAACGAGAAGTCGAGAGGGTGAGAAGTCAAGAGGGGGAGAAGCCGAGAGAGCGAGATGCCGGGAAGGCGACGGTCACGTCAGGAACGTCTTCAGCTCGTGCACGAGCTTCTTGATGTGGCCCGATATCACCGGCGTGCCCAGGTCCTTGAACTTCTCCCGGAACCAGGGGTTGACGCTGCCGCGGCCGGAGCTGGTCACCGATCCCACCGGGATGAACTTCGCCCCGGAGCGGTGGATGGCGGCCATGCTCTCGAACAGCTCCTCCGTGCGCCATTCGTAGAAGTCGGAGATCCACACCACGACGGTGTTGCGTGGCTCGGCGATCTTGGGCTGGGCGAGCGCCATGGCGACCGTGCCGTCCGTGCCGCCGCCCAGCTGGGTGCGCAGCAGCGTCTCGAACGGGTCGTGCGCCCAGGGCGTCAGGTCCAGAGCCTGCGTGTCGTACGCGATCAGGTGCACGTCCACCTTCGGCAGGCCGGCGAAGATCGACGCCAGGATGGTGCAGTTGACCATCGAGTCGACCATGGACCCCGACTGGTCCACCACGACGATCAGCCGCTGCGGGGTCGTCTTGCGGCTGGTGTGCCGGTAGTAGAGCCGGTCGACGTAGAGCCGCTCCTGCTCAGGGTCCCAGTTGGTGAGGTTCTTCCAGATGGTGCGGTCCAGGTCGAGGTTGCGGAACACCCGCTTGGGCGGGACGGACCGGTCCAGCTCACCGACCGTGGCCTTCTCCACCTGCGTGCGCAGCACCTCGGTGACCTCGTCGACATAGCGCCGGATCAGCGCCTTGGCGTTGGCGAGGGCGACCCCGGAGAGGTTGTTCTTGTCCCGCAGCAACTGCTCGATCAGCGACATGCTCGGCGTCAGGCGCGAGGCGAGCGCCGGGTCGGCCAGCACCTCCCGCAGATGCATCCGCTGCACGAGACCGGCCTCGATGGAGCCCAGCTCCGGACCGATCTCGGGGATCAGCCTGCTCAGGTCGGGCGCGGGCGAGCCGACACCGGTGCCGGTCGGGCTGACGCCTCCGCCGGCGCCCGCCCGACTGCCACCGCGGCCGCCGCGCAGGTCACCGGGCCGGCAGCCCAGCGCCCGCTCCAGCCATCCGGCGTCCGACTGCCAGCGGGCCAACTGCTCGGCGGTGACCGTACCGCTGCCGGTCGAGAAGACGTTGAGCAGCACCTTCGACGCGAGCGCCGCCCGCCGCACCTCGGCGGCCCGGTCCCGCGCACCGTCCGCGTCCGGCTCCGGCGTCATCAGCCCGTCGAACTCGGCGGCCAGCTCGGGGTGCCGCTGCACCACCGAGTCGACCGACGCGGCCGGATCGAGCAGCGCCACCGGCAGACCGATGTCCTCGACCACGGCGACACTCGCCGACTCCAGCGACGCCTGCTCCTCCGGGTCGAAGAGGCGGGCCAGCAGCCGCCAGTACAGGACCTGCCGGCGGTTCTCGTCGGAGTCGGGGGCCGGGACGTCCCCCAGTGCGCCGGTGTTCTCCTCGCTCATTTCCGCAGCAGCCTTCCCGCGCGCTCGCGCAGCACGGTGACGGCGTCGGTGGCCGCCTTCTCGGCCCGTACGCCCGCCTTGTCGGCCGTGCCGCCGGCCCAGGCGCCCGCGTGCACGGCGACGGGCTTCTTCCGTACCGTCCGCTCGATGGCCAGCGGCTGGAGCAGGAACGCCCCGGCGTCCCAGCGCAGCAGACCGAGACACGCGGCGGACGAGGCCACGGCCTCGGCGGTCAGCGGACCGGCGGCAGGCACCCGGCCGGCGTCGACGGCGAGCCGCTCCCCGGCGACCCGGAAGGCGATCCCGTCCTCCTCCTCCTCGACGGCGTACCCCTCGAGCAGCACGGGCACGGCGATCCGCGCCGGATGCCGGTCCACCGGCGCCACAGGGGCGGAGACCGCCGTGGGCAGCGCCACCCGCGCGGTGGTGAAGACCTCCGCGGGCTCACCCGGCGTGGCGCGGGCATCGTCCCAGATCAGATCGCCCTCGGCGGTGACCGGCATGGAGTCGAGCTCCATGGCGCGGCCCTCGCTCACGGCGGCCAGCAGCGACATGTGCGGCCGCAGCAGCTGCCACAGCCCCGCGCCGACGACGGTGTCCGGCTTGGGCGCGAACACACTGGCCCGCACCAGGCGGGGCGTCCCTCCCTCCGACGGCTCGAACACCGCGTGCACCTGCGCCTGCACCGCGGTGGCGTGCTCGTGCAGATCGACACCGAGCGGCAGCAGACGGCCGGTGGCCTCCGTGACGGCGGTCGCCCGGTCCGCGCCGGGCAGCGTCAGCAGCATCGCCCGCGACCACAGGTCGGCCCACCGGCGCACCGGGATCCGCTCCAGCGTGGCGCCGGGGCAGGACGCGGCGAGCTCCGCGGCGAACCCGTCGAGCAGCGCGGTGAGCCGCCGCAGCGCCGGCTCGGGCAGCATCGCGGACACCACGGGAGCGGCGCCGCCGACCAGTTCGTGGTCGATGCCCTGCCAGCCGGCCCGCGCCAGATCGCACAGCCAGCCGCGCGCCGCCACCAGCAGGTTCACCGGATGCTCGGCGCCCGCGGCCGGAGCGGCGGACTCCTCGCCGCGCGGCCGCCCGACCGCCTCCTCGACCCGCGCGACGAGCGCGTCGTGCACGGAACCCAGCAGCGCGGTGCGCGCGGCGGCCAGCGCCGTGAAGTGGTCCTCGTCCGCGGCCCCCGCCGCGGTCTTCTCCGCCGCCTCGGCGACCCGCCCGGCCAGCGGCGACCCGGCGACGGCGTCGGCCAGCCCGGCCAGTCCGCCCGCCTGCGCCGGCTGCGGGCGCAGCAGTCCGCCGACGAGCACCTGGTCGAACCCGTCCACGACGGCCAGAGCCTCGTCCAGCCCGTCGACGGCGTCGGTCAGCAGATCCGCCCGCATCACGCCACCGCCCCGGTCGCCGGGAACCAGTGCATCTCCGGCAGGGGAGCAGTCGTCGGCGCGAACTCCAGGTAGGCCAGATGGCGCAGGAACCGGCTGAACACCTGGGCCGCCGCCGACCTGTCCCCCTGAGCGGGACGCGTCGCCGTCATGGCCGTGGTCAGACCGTGGGTGTCCGCCTGCTCACCGGCGACGTCCACCTTCAGGTACCGGGCCACGCGGTCCGCGCCGTACTGCAGCACGGCCTCCCCGATCAGCGCCCGTATGTGGTTGCAGAAGGCGCCGCGCGCCCCGCCGCAGGGCCGGTTGTTGTTCGTGCTGCACGAGAACGCGTACGTCCCCGCCTCCACCGACGACACGTACACCCGCCCGATGTCGGAGCCGCTGGACACCACACCCTGCAACCGCCCGTCCGCCAGCTCGACGAACGGCACCTTGGCGAGCTTCCGCGGCCGCGCGGACGGCACCACCCGCACCGTGCTCGACCTCTCCCAGAGTGACAACGCACCATCTCCCATGCATGCGAAAGGGGATGTCCTCGCCAGACCGGCGGAACACGGGGAAATCTATCGACGGCCACTGACAACGACTCCGGGCTGTGGACAAGTGCGGAGCTGTGGACGTCACCGTCACCCGATGGTGTGGCCGGCGCGCTCACCGGGGCGGGCCGCGCCCCTCGACTGGCAGGACAGCACGCCTTCTTGACGCACGTTCCCACAGGTCGATACTTGTCCAGCGTGCGTTAAGTGACTGTTCGTGACGACGTCAGCACAAGGCGAGAAAGTGACGCATGTTCCCGACCGGGGCTTCGCTCCACGAGTGACGCGGGCAGGCTCGACGCGCGAGAGGGCGGTCAAGGATGAAGAAGAAGAGACTGGGCGGGGCGGCCGTCGCCCTCGGCGTCGTCCTGGCGGTGACCGGCCTTCCGGCCCAGGCGTCCACCGGCAACCAGGCCGCCGGCGCCCGCGCGGCCCTCCCGCTGGGCCCGGCCGGCCTCGCCGAGACCCGCACCACACAGACCTTGCAGCCCGGCCTGACGCTCACCCGCATCGTGCGCGGCGCCGTGGACCCGGCACACCACTGGACCGTCGAGGCGACCATCCCCGGCGGCGACACCTCACCTGACCCCGACGCGCCGCCGACCACCCTCAAGGACAAGGCCAGCGCCGACGAACTCGCCGCCGACCTGCGAGGCGACGGCTTCGACGCGCGGGCCGAACAGGTGACGACACCGAGGACGACGGACTTCGCGGGCGGAACGCTCGGCTGGCGCGTGCGCATCGGCAGCTTCTCCTCCCGGTCCGCCGCGACAGCGGAACGCACCCGCGTGATCAACGCCGGTCACACCGGCTCGGTCACCTACACCGGCTGGGACGGTACGACCACGGACCGAGGCCCCTGGCGCATCGACGTCCTCACCATCGACCCGCGCACCTTCCGCGGCACCCTGGACGCCACCCACGGCCCCGACGTCGAGAACCGCGAGACCGTCAGCGCCCTCGCCGCCGACGCCGGTGCCGTCGCCGCGGTCAACGCGGGCTTCTTCGTCCTCGACCCCCGATCCGGCGCGCCCGGCGACCCGGCGGGCGTCGGCGTGTACGACGGACGCCTGCTGAGCGAACCGGTCAGCGGGCGCCCCGGCTTCGTCGTCCACGACGACGGCCGGAGCGCGCAGATCACCCGCCTCACCTGGCAGGGACGGGTCACCGCCCGCGGCACCTCCCTGCCGCTCGACGGCGTCAACCGTGTACCCGGCCTGATCCGCAACTGCGGCGGCAGCGAGGGCGACAGCCCGACCGCCCTGCCCCTGCACGACGTCACCTGCACCAATCCCGACCAACTCGTCGCGTTCACACCGGAGTACGGCGCGAACACCCCGAAGGGCGAGGGCGCGGAAGCCGTCCTGGACAGCCGGGGCCGCGTGCTGGAGCTGCGTTCCGTCCGCGGCGGCCCCCTCCCGCGCGGCGGCAGCTCGATCCAGGCGACCGGCCGGCACGTGGCCGCCCTGACGGCCCTGGCCCGCCCCGGCGAGCGTCTGCGCCTCGAGACGACCCTCCGCGACGACCGAGGCCGCCGAGTGACGCCGTCCCCCGGTACGGACATCGTCAACGCGGGACCCGAACTGGTCCGCGACGGACGCCTGCACGTCACCCCGGCCACCGACGGCATGGTGCACCCGGGTGACCCCAGCTGGTACTACGGCTGGGTCCACAAGCGCAATCCCCGCACCCTCGCCGGGACGGACGCGGCCGGCCGCACCGTCCTGGTCACCGCGGACGGCCGCGGCACGGACTCGCTCGGGCTGAGCATCACCGAGAGCGCGAAGGTGGCCCGGTCGCTGGGCCTGCGGGACGCCGTCAACCTCGACGGCGGCGGCTCCACGACGATGGTGGCCAACGGACAGGTGATCAACACCCCGTCCGACGCGGCGGGCGAACGGCCGGTAGGGGACGCGTTGTTGGTCCTGCCTCGGAAGCGGTGACACGCCGGCACACGGCCGAGGTGTGCGGAGCGTACCGTGGCCGCGGTGTCGTTCGGGACAGCTCACTCGGCAAGTGTCCGGGCCGACGATCCGGACGGCGGTGCCGGCCGCACCTCGAGCGTGGGGAAGTCGATGTCCTCGTCCCCGTCGCCGGCCGGCAGACGGCCCGCCGGGTCCGGGACGCAGCAGAGGCCGTACGCCCAGTACTCGGGGTACTCGTGGCGCATCAGATCAGGGGAGGGCGAGAGGTCGGCGTCCTTCGTGCTCGTCGCTCGGGGATCCTCGCGCCGAGCACGGCACAGCGGGGCGGCACCGCTCTCGAGAACGGCCGACTCCTGGACTGTCGCACACCGACTCCTGTGGTGGATGCTGCCCGAGAGCAAGGTGAATACGTTCCGCCCACCGTTGATCCAGCGACGAACCGCACCGCAGGGAGCCGCCGTGACCTTCCGAGCCCGTGTCCGTCTCGTCCTCGCCGCCCTGATCCTCGCGCTCGTACCGGCCACACCGACGCTCGCCGCCCCGGCCCCTGCGGGCGCCGTCGAGGAGCGTTCCCCTGCCCAGGGGGAGACGGGGCGGCACGGTGCCGAGGTCGTGGCGGTCACTCAGGTGGCAGAGCGGCAGGTTGACCTGTCGGTCCGTTCGACGGCGCTCGGCGGCCGGACCGTCAAGGTCCGTCTGCTGACCCCCGACGGCTGGAACCCGGACGACCGACGTCAGCACTGGCCGACCTTCTGGCTGTTGCACGGCTGCTGCGGCAATTACACGTCCTGGACCGCGATGACGGACGTCGCCGAGACCGACAGCCTGCGCGACGTGCTCGTGGTCATGCCCGAGGCCGGCTGGAACGGCTGGTACAGCGACTGGTGGAACCACGGTGAGGGCGGCGACCCCGCCTGGGAGACCTTCCACACGGTCGAACTCCGTCACCTCCTCGAACGCGACTGGGGCGCCGGCCGCAACCGCGTCGTCGCCGGACTGTCGATGGGCGGCCAGGGCGCCCTGCTGTACGCCGCCCGACACCCCGGCATGTTCAAGGCGACCGCCGCCTACTCGGGTTCCGCGCACCCCCTTCTCAACGACGAGTCGGTCGACCGCATCCTGGGCCTGTTCGCCGGCCAGGGCAACGACCCCCTCCGGGTGTGGGGCGACCCGGTCGCCCAGCGCCGCATCTGGCAGGCCCACGACCCGTTCCACCTGGCGAAGCGCCTCAAGTCGCTGCCCGTCTACCTGTCCTGTGGCGACGGCACGGCGGGCCCGCTGGACACACCGGGTGCGTCCAGCGCCCTCGAGGCGGACTTCAACCGTCAGAACCATGCCCTCGCCGCCGAGTTGAAGCGCATAGGAGCCAAGCGCCTGACCACCAACTTCTACGGCGCCGGCACCCATACGTGGCGTTACTGGGAACGCGAGCTGCACGCTTCCCTGCCGATGCTGCTGGGCGCACTGGGCGTGAAGAGCTGACACGCCAGAGGGGGGCCGCTCCCGCCGCACAGGGGCGGACTCACCCACGCTCCCGCAGATACGCGTCCAGCGCGGCGGCCCCGCGCAGCATCGCCCGTCCGCGGCCGGACAGCCGGCCGTGCCAGTCGCGTAGAGCACCCTCGAGGGGTTCCAGGCCGCCGGCTGTCCGCACCTGAGTGATCAGCGGGGCGATCCGCTCGAGCGGGTGACCGCCGCGTCTGAGCTGACGCACCAGGTGCGCGTCCCGCACGTCGGCCGGATCGTACACCCGGTATCCGGTCACCGGGTCGCGCCGCGGACGTACGAGTCCGGCGTCCTCCCACTTGCGCAGGGTCGCCGGACGGACGCCCAGCTCCTCGGCCAGGGGGCCGATGAACATCGGCCCGGACCGGTGGTGCCCGATGGCCGAATCCGTGGACGCCGTGTCCGAGGCGAGCCCGCGCAGCGCGTTCTCCACGGCTCGCAACGTGCGCCGGTCGTGAAGCAGCCGGGTGTGACTCTCGTCGATGAGGTGGAGGGCCTCGTCGACGGCGTCCCGGTTCACGGCCTGCATGACCGCCGTCGCCGTCGCGTGCCCGTGCCCCGGCACGAGGGCGAGGAACGCGTTCAACGCCCGCTCGTGCAGCGGAGCGTAGACGCGGTAGCCGTGGGCCGTCCGGTCGGCGGCCGGGAGGATCCCGGCCTCCTCGTAGTTCCTGACCGCCTGGGTGGACAGTCCGTGCCGACGCGCCAGGTCCACCGGCCTCAGCTTGCCACTCGTTTGAAGGTTGTGACCCACAGTTTCGAGAATACAGAGGGGAAACAGCGAGCAAACCTTCAACCGAAAGTTCAACGATACCGTTGAACGCATGGAAACCGGCATCAAGGACTGCGCCCGCCCCGTCGAGGCCTCGGCACTCATCGAACTGCTGCCGACCCGCCCCCGCCTGCTCGCCCTCGGCGAGCCCACACACGGCGAGGAGACCCTCCTCGACCTGCGCAACACGCTCTTCCAGCAACTCGTGGAACAGGAGGGCTATCGGACCATCGCGCTCGAGAGCGGCTGTCTGAAGGCGTTGACCGTGGACGCGTATGTCACCTCGGGCGAGGGCTCCCTCGACGACGTCATGGAGCGAGGCTTCAGCCACGGATGGGGCAGCTCGCAGGCGAACCGCGAACTGGTGCGCTGGATGCGTGAGTTCAACGTGGATCGCCCCGCAGCGGAGCAGGTCCGGTTCGCAGGCGTGGACGGCCCGCTGGAGATCACAGGCGCCGAAAGCCCGCGCCAGGCCCTTGCCTCGCTCCACGCCTACCTGGCGGCCCACATCGACGAGGACCTGCTGCCCTGCACGGCGGACGAACTCGACGGGCTCCTCGGCGCCGACGCGCGGTGGACCGATCAGGCGGCCATGATGGACCCGTCCCAGTCCATCGGCCGCACGCAGGAGGCACACGAACTGCGGCTGCTTGCCGACGACTTGACCGCCCTGCTGGAGACGCAGGCACCGCACCTCGCCGCGGTGTCGTCACCGGCCGGCCGGGACCGCGCGCACCTGTACGGACGCACCGCCGTCGGCCTGCTGCGCTACCACTCCTGGATGGCGGACACATCGTCCGCCCGCATGGCCCGCCTGCTCGCCACGCGGGACGGCATGATGGCCGGGAACCTCCTCGCCCTCGCCGCACGCGGACCGGTGCTCGTCCACGCCCACAACAGCCACCTGCAGCGCGACAAGAGCGCGATGAGCATGTGGGGTCATCCGAAGGTGGAGTGGTGGAGCGCCGGGGCTCTGGTGAGCGCGCATCTCGGTGATGAGTACGCCCATCTGGCGACCGCCCTGGGCACGATGAGGCACCAGGGCGTCGACGCCCCGCCCGCGGACACGGTGGAGGGCGTCCTGCACGCCCTGCCCGGGGCCCACTTCGTGATCGGCTCCGCGCGACTCACCGCCGCGGCACGCGCCGTACCCGTCGTTCCACGTGTGTCCCCGTACTTCGGCTACGCCCCGCTGGACCCGTCCCACCTGCCTCGCATCGACGGCATCGTGTACGTCAAGGACGTCCCGCACGGCTAGATGAGTGAGCCCGATGTTTGTGCCGGCCGCGACCATGGCGAAGGGCGCCCGTTGGTCAGTGTGTGAAGACGAACCTGGACGCCCTTCCGGCGGCACTGTACGTGTTCATCGACGACCATGTGGCTCCCCGTCGCCGGATCGGGCGACCCCCGAAACTGACGGACGCCGAACTGGTGTGCCTCGCGGCCGCCCAGGTCCTGCTCGGTTTCCCCTCGGCTCGCCACTGGATCCGCTTCGCACATGCCCGGCTGGGGCCCCTGTTCCGCTACCTGCCCCAGCAGTCCGCCTCCAACAAGCGCCTGAATGCGGCCAGGCCAGCCGGAGACCGCGAGAAGCCGGGCGGGCCGGGCGCCGCGTGGACGACAGCGGCTGGGTGAAGGTGTTGGCGAGGGCGCCCACTTGGGGTGTCGCGGCCCGAGTGCGGCAGTCCGTCCTTCAGGTGCGCAGGAAGCCGGCATGACGGGCGTGGGGTCCGGCCGTCATCCGGCCGACGGCGGTGGAGAGCACGCTGCGGTGGAGCCGGGCTCCCTGCCGGTCGCACCGGAGCCGGTACGGCACTCGGTTCGACGGTCCGGTCGGCGTCCAGCCGTGCGTGGACGTCGAGCGGTACGTCTTCACGGAGTTCGTCGAGAAGGTGGCCCTTCCGGCACCGCACCCGGCTGCGCGTGCGACTCCGTGTTTCACTTCCGACCCCCGAGTATCTGGTTGGTATTAATCATTTGTAGATCGAACGTAAATCGGGGCGCATGAGGATGCTTGTGCCGTCTGATCACAGACTGCTACGCCAAGAGGAAAGGCACACTCATGAGATACGGCAGAACCAGCCTGTGGGCTGCGGGTTCGGCCCTGGCCGCGGCGATGACGCTCGTCGGCACCCTCGCCCCGGGCGCCAGCGCCGGGCAGCAGCGCGACGGTAACAGCGAGAAGAGCGTCCCGATCTCACAGGCTGTCGGCGCCGACAACCTGCGGAAGATGAACGAGCAGCGACCCCTCGTCGCCGCTGCGAGCATCCTGGCCAAGGCCCAGGAGCGGGGCCACTACGAGGGCTACACGGGCATCGGCCTTCAGGAAGACCACGTCACCCTGTGGTGGAAGGGCGACCTGCCCGAGCCCGTACAGCGGGCTGCGGAGCGGGCCCGCAGAACCGCCCCCGTGCACATCGTCGCCGCGGACCACTCGCTGGCCGAACTCAAGGACGCCTCCGAGCTGTTACAAGCCCGGCTGGAGAAGGACCCCTCGCTCGGTCACAGCGTCAAGATCCCCACTGACGGCAGCGGACTGGTCCTGGCACAGGACACCACCCGCGCAGCACGCACCGCCTCCGTCGCGCAGGACCACAGCACGGTCGACCGGATCGCCGGCGTGTCCGTGAAGACGATCAGCGAGGAGCCTCTCCAGGAACGCTCGCGTGTGAACGACAGTGCGCCGTGGTCGGGCGGAGCACAGATAAACTTCAACGGCGGGGCGTGCACGGCCGGGTTCGGTGTGCGTGACGCAAGCGCGACCTACCTGCTCACCGCTGAGCACTGTGGTCGGAGCGGCAATCGGTTCACCAACCCGCAGGGCACCTACATCGGCACCTCCACCAAGTCCAGTGACGCCCACGACGTGATGCTCATCCCCACGAACTCCGACAACTTCATGTACACCGGGGGACCCGACAGCAACGCGGGCGTGCGGGTCGACGGCTGGGACCACGTCTTCCCGGGTGAGTACCTGTGCCAGTCCGGAGTCACCAGCGCACGGGCCACGGGCGGCCCGGTCTGCAACATGAAGGTCCTCTTCTTCTACAACGACTCCGAAGACCTGGTGGAGGCGGAGCAGATGGACGGCCGGGAGGCGGCCCGCAGCGGTGACAGCGGCGGCCCGATCTACACCGCCTCGGCCGCCGGCGGCGCGATCGCCAAGGGCACGGTGACCCGTAGTGCGGGGGCGCGCCTGGGCTTCCAGGACTTCTACACGGCCACGCGGGACTTCGGCATCTGGATCAACAGGTAGATCCGTCCTCGCGGCCCGTGCCAGGGCCCGCCCGGCGTCCTCGGCGGCCGTGAAGGCCGGGAGGACGCCGGCTTCCGTCGCGGCGGCCTCGGCGAGCCGCAGCGCGGGCTGGTGGTGGGAGCCGAGGCGGGACGGCTGTCAGCGCGGCAGTTCCTGTCCCCGCACCAGCGGCAGGGTGCCGGCGAGCCGGACCGCTGGTGGGCCAGGCGCCGCCGGACGGGGCCGGGGACGCCCGGCAGCCGCAGCAGCCGCTCGCCGGCGGCGCGCAGGATGCGATTCCCGGCGGTGTCAGCGGTGTACGCGTCGTAGCCGTACACCAACGCGGCGGCGGCCGAGGAGGAGTTGCGCCCGATGTCCCGGGCCGCCACCCAGCGCGCCCCGGGGCCGGCCGGGGCGTCCACGAGCGCGCCGCTCACCCGCAGTTCCGCCCGGAACCGGCGTGCGTGGTGGCCGAGTCCCGGCCACTCCTCGGCGGTCACGGGGGAACCCTTCCGCAACAGGAACTTGTCCGTCCCGTCGTCGCCGTACCGGGTCAGCAAACGCCCGCGTGCCTCGGCACCGTCCTGCGGCAGCTTGATGCGGAAATCGGGCGCGCCGGACAGACGGTCGGGCAGCGGCATGGGTGACCTTCGGGGAGAGGGCGACGCCTGCGTCGAACACCGCGCAGGCCAAACGTCGGCCCCGTCGACGTGTATGCGTGAGGTTTCAGTCCTCTTCGGACAAGGCGGCGCGCAGGTCGGCCGGCGTCACCTGTCCCTCAGGGGTGTCGGCCAGCCAGAAGGTCCAGCCGCTGGTCCCCGCTCCGGCCGTGTTGGCGGCTCCGGACGGGGTGTCGTGGATCTGCCCGTCGAGCCGGATGCGGCCCTCGTCGTCGACGACGGCCACCTGCCCGTACTCCTCCCACGCGGGGGTGAGGACGGTGCCCGCGCTGATCAGGCCGGCGTCCAGCAGCTCCGACAGCTTGATCCGGCGGGAGGGGAGCATGCTCGCCGTGCGCTGCTCGGGCACGGCGGACGGGGCGCTGTACACAGGGCGGTGGGAATCGCTCTCCAACTGCCAGAAGGCGTCACGGACGACCTGTGCCATCAGGTCCGTCCGGTGGGGACCGGCCGTCCGCCGGTCCCCACCGCCACCTCACAGCGGCTCAGCTGTACGGAATGACCAGCACGGACTTGTCCGTGCCCGTCTGCAGCTTCGCCGGGCCGTTGCCGATGGCGCTCCACACCTCCAGGCGTACCGTGCCGCCCCTGAGGTCGCTCAGGGCGCCCGTGGACGACTTGAGGCCGCGGGCCTGGGTGTACTCCTCCCAGCCCGGCACCGGGTCGGTCGCGAAGTAGTGGTACGTCTCCGTCCGGTCGAACGCGCCGTCACCGGTGAAGTCGTAGCTCACCCGCGCCTGCTGGCCGAGGCCGACCGCCGTGCCCGCGTCGACCTGGAGCCGGAAGGCGGTCTGACCGCCCGAGGACAGCGTGCCGTTGACGCCGCGCACCTCGTAGACGAGGGGCTGGTACGGGGTGCCGTCGTGGTTGGCGCCGTTCGCGGAGGGGATGGTGTCGCTGCCCGCCGTACCGCCGGACGCCGTGGTGAGGACACCACCGGCGCGCAGCTGGAAGGTGTTGCCGGTCGGCGGCTCCGGGTCGGGATCGGGGTCCGGGTCGGAGGAGCCGGTGCCCGTGCCGGTCGCCGTGGAACGGGCCGGTACGGACAGCTTCTTGCCGTCGGAGAAGGTCACCGTACGGGCCGCCGCACCGTGGTTGTGGGCCACGTACGTCCGGGTCGTGCCCTTGGTGAACACCGCGGAGGTCGGGATGTCACCCGTCACCGTGGCGTCCGGGGCGCCGACGGCGGCCAGGGTGTTGATCCAGTGGTAGGTGTGCGCCTTCGACTCGCCCTCCTCCGGGGTGTAACCGGCGTGGCCGGCGTCCCACTTGGCCTTGGCCGAAGCCGGGTCGGCGAAGGACTCGAACTCCCAGAGGAGGTCGCGCCACTCGACGGCGGGGCCGCCGTTCTCCCGTTCCATCTCGGCGAGGTTGCGACGGATCGCCGCCTTCTCGCCGCCGAGGTGCAGCGAACCGCCGGTCACCGGAAGGACGTTGATGCCGTGGATCTCCTCGGGGTTCGCGGTCCACCAGGTGGAGTACGCGGCGCCGCTGCCCCACACCATGCCCGCCGTGTCGTGGCCGAACGAGGACGGGAAGACCTGCTCATCGGCGTCGAACCAGTACTGGGCGATCGACTCCGACTCCGTGGTCAGCAGGAAGGCGCCGAGGTCGCGCAGCAAGGTGTCACCGGTCGCGGAGCCCCACAGGACGAGGGCCGCGCTGAGGTTGGTGGACTCGGACGACGACTCCTGGTTGTTGCCGGCGGCGAAGCCCTGGTGTCCGGAGGCCCAGCCGTGGCCCGCGTACACGTCGAAGCCGCGCAGGAAGGGGAACGCGGAGTCGGTGCGGTTCGGGTTCGCGGTGTCCCGGACGAGCGTCTTGACCATGCCGCCCCATGCCGAGTCCGCGGCCCAGGCCGGGTCGTACTGGGCGATGATCGCGGCCGCGTAGACGTAGTACCCGTAGTGGAAGTGGTGGTCGTTCAGCTCGGTGTCGCTGCCGTAGGAGGCGGGGTAACCGGTGAGGGTCTTCCAGTTCCTGTCGTAGCTGAACTCGTTGGCGCCGCCCGCCGTGAACCAGTCCTGCAGCCTGCCCTTCATCAGGTTCAGCATGCGGTCGCGGATACCGGTCTCACCGATCTGGTCGGCCACGGGCACGAGTTGGGCGAGACGGCCGAGCGCCTTGCCGGTCCAGTAGGTGTCGACCGCGCCGGAGAAGGGGTCGGAGGCGTTCACCACGTCGTTCAGGTAGCCGCGCAGCCGGGCGGCGTCCACGCCGTTCGACTTGGGCAGGGCGGGCAGTACCGCCGCCGCCTTCTGCGTGGTGGTGAAGGACGCCGACTCGCGGACCTTCATGGTGCCGCGCGGCGACACGTAGGTGTACGAGGTGAGCGGGTCCGTGGTGTGCAGCCACTGGTGACGGTAGAGGGCCTGGAGCGTGCCGCGCTCGGTGCCCTCCTTCGCCTCGGTGGTGAGCGTGTAGGTCGCCCTGACGGTTCCGCCGCTGTAGTTCCAGGTCACCTTGGAGTCGGTGACGAAGCTGTAGGCGTACTTCTTGAACGTCGCCAGCGCGCCGGTGTTCGGCAGCACGGCGACGGAGAAGTAGTCCTTGCCGCCGAGACCCGCGGTGACGGTGGAGCCGGAGACGTTCCAGTCGCTGCCGGTCGGGGCGAAGAGGGCGTAGTGGTGTCCGGCGACGGTGATGCCGAGGACGTTGCCCTGGTCGGCGAAGACGCTGGGCGCGCCCGCGGTGGTGATCTGTGCGTTGCCGCCGGAGCCCTTGGCGTACACGAAGGGCGAGCCGTGCCCGATGGTGGTGCGCAGGGTCCGGGTTCCGTCGGACCAGTAGGGGGTGACCGTCCAGTCGGACCAGTCGTCGGCCTTGGTGTCGGGGGAGTTGAGGCCGGTCAGTCCGATGGTCAGGTCGCGCTTGTGGGCGAACTCGTACTGGCGGCCGTCACCGGTGATCGTGGGGGTCGTCGGGTACCCGACGTCGAGTCCGCCGGCGGTGGCCTGGTAGGTGAGGGGGTGCCCGTACATGGGGGTCGAGTACGGGTTGTCGCCGTAGCGCTGGAAGGCGAGGGAGGACCACCAGTCGTTGGTGGGCACAGGGCGGTTCCGTGCGGCGGCGGTCACCTTGGGCGTGACCGGCGTACCCGTGTTGGTCGTGGGGCCGGACGTTCCGGGCGGCCGGGTGTCGGAGTAACTGCCCGCGCCTACGGGGACGGTGGCGGCGGCCGCGGGGGTGGCGGCCGGGCCCAGGCCGACGACGGCGAGGGCCGAGGCCAGCAGCAGAACGGTTGCCGGTCTGGTGCGTGGGGATGGCATGCGTCACCTCAAGTTGTGACTGGGGGAGTCTCTGAGAGCGCTCTCAGATGGCCGGAACGTAAAGCCGATGTAATGCACGTGTCAATGGCTTGAACGCAACAGGCTGTGTCGGGCCCGTACTCCGTCATGTCTTCGACGACGGTGGTGAGTTGTGCCGTGGCGTGTGCGGTGGGTGCGTCCAACGGGACAGGACCCCCGGTGACGACGGGCTCGGCCCGTCCCAAGCCGTCACCGGTACCGGCGATCCGCGCGGGACCGGTCACGGCGTGGGCGGCCGAGCCGGCGGCTGTGCGGGGGAGTGGGGCATCAGCACATCGAGGCCGACGAGGAGGAGGGCGAGGTCCGGTCGGGGGCGTTTCTGCCCGGCGGGGTTCTGCCCGGACCCGCGGACGCGGTCCGGGCGCGGCTGTCTGAGACCGGTCGCCACGACACCGGGGTGCCGCAGTGGTGCCGTGGCCGACCGGTGACGAGGCGGGTCCCGGGTCCGGGCGCTACGCGGGCGCGAAGGGCGTCGGCCGCTGGTCGCTGCCGGACGGCGTGGCCCGTGACGAGCCGGACCATCCGTCGATCGCCGCCTGCCTCGACGCCGTGCACCGCACGCTCGCCGAGGGGCCCGCCGACGCCATGGGCGCTGATGCGCCCGGCCGGGTGCGGGGCTGCCTGATCCGGGACGGTCCCGGGGCGCCTCTGACGGAATGCGCGTCGGAGCACCGGCGCCCGATCCGCACCCAGGAGCGACACCGCGACACCCCGGTGGGCGTCAGCAGTTCGGAATGACCGCCCCGCCGTTGTCCCGCGCCTCGTCGTTCCCCCACCGGGACAAGTAGTACGCGGACACGTACGCCCCGCGCCCGTTCTTGCCCGCGTAGGTGACGTCGAGGTCCGTCTTCAGCCACCAGTGGTTGTACGTGCCGTTCGCGCCGCGGATCTCCTGGCCCCACACCTTGCAGTACACGTAGTTGGTGCCCGCGTTCAGCACGCCCTGCGCGTCGTTGGTGTTCGGCTGGGCGTAGCCCGTGGCGTTGGCGAAGGTGTCGACCCAGTAGCGGCCGATGCCGCAGCCGTTGTCGCTGGTCAGGTGGTGACTGCCGTAGGAGCCTGGGTAGGCGAGGGCGGCTCCGTTGAGGGTGATCCTCTGTCCGACGCCGTTGAGGAGCTGTTCGTAGTGGATGTGGGCGCCGGAGCTGTTGCCGGTGCTGCCGGTGGTGCCGATCTGCTGGCCCTGACCCACGTAGGCGCCATGGGCGACGGAGAAGGCGTTCAGGTGGAAGTAGTAGGTCTTCCAGCCGCCACCGTGGTCGATCACGATGTAGTTGCCGGCACCGTTCGCCTGGTAGTGCCGGGTGGCGGTGCCGGCGGCCGACGCGAGCACCGGCGCGCCGCTGGTCGCGCCGCCGTCGCTGCGGACGAAGTCGAGCGCCTGCCGGACCTCGGCCGAGTGGTGGCTGTACGTCCACTTCTGGCCGCAGGCGAAAGGCGCCTTGAAGAGGGGCGCCGCCTGCGCGGGTGTCGCCACGAGCAGGCTGCCCACGAGGGCCACGAGGCCGACCAGGGCGATGCGGATCGATCGCAAGGCTGTCTCCGAACTGCGACGTGCGTCGCGCGGCGATGTCAGCGGACAGGGACGGCGACCAGGATGCCGTAGTTGATGCGTTCACGACAGAGTGTCGATCCGTGCGATGCGGGGCGGATGCGCCTCACGGCTCCTCGTCGGCGATCTTCTCCGCGATCCGGCCGAGCGCCGCCAGTTCCTCCGGATCGAGCCGGTCGACGAAGTGCCGTCGTACGGAGTCGAGATGGGTCGGCGCGGCTTCCCGGAGCGTGTCCCAGCCCGTCTCCGTCAGCACCAGGAGGCAGCCCCTGCCGTCGGTGGGGTCGGGTGCGCGGCGGATGAGGTCGCGCGCCTCCATGCGGGTCGCGTGCCGGGACAGGCGGCTGCGGGACCACCCCATCTTCGTGGCCTGTTCGCGCAGGGTGCTGGTCCCGTGGGGGCGTTCGGACAGGGTGCTGAGCACCTCGTAGTCCGGCTCGGACAGGCCGTGTGCGGCGAGGTCCTGCACGGTGCGGGTCTGCACCGCGATCACCATGCGGCGGTAGGCGCGCCAGGCGCGTTCCTCCTCGGCCGTGAGCCACCGGACCGCGGATTCCTCGTTTTTCGTTGACATGTAATCAATCTAGCGGCTAGTTTCGTTTCCATGACAACGAAGCGGCTTCGCATCCTCGTCCTGACGTGCAGCACCCGGCCCGGCGCGCTCGGCCCCGCCGTCGGCGGATGGCTCACCGACACCCTCGCCCCGGTCGTCGAGGGGCTCGGCGTGGACCTCGTGCCCCTGGCCGTCGGCGATCTGGACCTGCCCTTCCTGGACGAGGAGGAGCACCCGTCGACCGGCGTCCACCACCACGAGCACACCCGCCGGTGGAGCCGGATCGTCGACGAGGCGGACGGGTTCGTCTTCGTCACGCCGGAGTACAACTACGGCATGCCGGCCACGCTGAAGAACGCGCTCGACTACCTCGGCCCGGAATGGGCCTGGAAGCCCGCCGGCTTCGTCAGCTACGGTCACACCTCGGCCGGAACCCGCGCGGTCCAGCACGCCAAGCAGGTGGTGACCACGCTGCGCCTGGTCCCGCTGGGGTCGACCGTCGCGATACGGATCGGCGACGCGATGCGGGACGACCGGTTCGCCCCCGAGGCGCGCCACGCCGAGGCGGCCGAAGGGCTGCTGGCGGAACTGGTGCGGGTCGCCCACGCCCTCACCCCGATGCGCGAGCGCGAACGGACCGGCTCCGTGACCGGCCCGCTCCCCGGTTCCTACGCCCGGCGTCTCGGTCCGGACGACGCCGCCGAGGTGACCGTGCTGCAGCGCTGCTGCTGGATGGAGGAGGCGCTGGTCAACGACACGCTCGACATCCCCGCGCTGCACGAGACCCCGGACGATGTGCGCGCGTGGCTGGCCGACTGGGACGTCACGGGACTGTGGCGCGACGGACGGCTGCTCGGGATGGTCCGCACCCGCCGAGCCGGCGACGACCTGCACATCGGACGCCTCGCCGTCGTGCCCGACCTGCGGGGACTCGGCGTGGGACGGTGGCTGCTGAGCCTCGCCGAGTCGGCAGCCGAGGGGTGCCGCCGTGTCGTCCTGACCACCGGCGCCACCAGCCACCGCAACCTCGCCCTCTACCGCCGGCAGGGCTACGTCACGCTTTCCGGCGCGCGGGACGACGGAGCGGTGGATCTGGCGAAGGCCGTCGCCGTCTGAGCGGGCACCGGATCGCGCCGCCCCGCACGGGTGAGCGGGGTGACGCTGACCGGTGCGGGGCGGCGTCCCGTGGCGTCCCGTGACGGCGACGGTGGCGAGCCGGGACGCGTTGCGCAGGCCCATGGCGCCCTCACTGACGGAGCGCTGCCCGGAGCGGTGAGAGGCCGTGAGGGGCCCCGCCCGCCGGGCGACGACAGCTCACTCCGGGGGCGTGGGGGTCTCGTGGGTGCGGTACATCGCCTGGACGTCCAGCTCCAGTTGTACGGTCGGGCCGACGACCGCGATGCCGCGGGCCAGCATCGAGCGCCAGTTGAGCGTGAAGTCCTCGCGGTGCAGCTCCGCCTTCGCCAGGGCCGCGCAGCGCAACTCCTGTTCGTAGCCGCCGTTCACCATGCCGAGGTACGTCGTGTCCAGGCCCACGGAGCGGCTGGTGCCGTGCATGGTGAGCGTGCCGTTCAGCGTCCACCGGGAACCGCCCCGGTAGGTGAACCGGGTGCTGACGAAGTCGATGTACGGGTACTGCTCGACGTCGAGGAAGTCGGCGGAGCGCAGGTGATTGTCCCGGGTCTTGTTGCCGGTGGCGATGCTGGAGGCGTCGATGCGCACCGAGACCTGGGAGTCGCCCATGTCGGGCGCGACGCGGATGCCCCCGGTGAAGCGGGTGAAGCGTCCGTGCACGTGCGCCATGCCCACGTGCTTGGCGATGAAGCGGATCGCGGTGTGCGGCGGGTCGAACAACCAGGTGCCGGGCGGCGGCAGTTCCAGTTGACGTGCGGGCAGCAGCGCGATGCGTGCCGGGGGTGGTACGGCACCGGCGGCGATGTCGACGGTGTTGCGGACCGGGGTGAGTCCCTCCGCCGAGACCAGCACGCTGTAGGAGCCGGGCGGGAGCGCCGCCATGAACAGGCCGTACGGATCAGTGGTGCCGTGGGCGACGACCCGGTGGCTGTCCAGGGCGGTCACCGTGACATCGGCGCCGCCCAAGGGCTGTCCCACAGGATCGACGATCTCGCAGCCGTATGCGCCGGCGCCGGCCGGAAGGGGCAGCGAGATGTCCGGTGAGGTGCCGGGGGCGTTGCGGGAACGCCGACGCCGGAGCAGTCCGAGGGCCATGCGGTTCGCCTTCCTTCGTGCGTGTCACCGCCGCGAGCCCCGCACCGATGCACGTGCCCGCGGCCGCCGAGAGCCGCGGGGGTGGGTTGCAAGCGCGATGAAGTCAATGGTTGAACAACCATAGATCACGTGACATGGAGTGATCGTCGTCGAGTTCGGGCGCCGCATGCCCTTGTCACGTGCTGAAATGCGAAACTCCATCGTCCTGGCCTTTCGGGGGACCGTGCAGCGGCCGTCGACTGCGCCTGTTTTGCTTCGGTGCTGTGGCGAATGCCACAGGGAATCGCGAAGAGCTCACACGCGGTCCGCAGTCCCGTCACGAGGCCCTCACGGTACGAGGCCCGGACCGCTGTGCCGACCGGCTTCGTCTGCCCGCGCAGGAGACGGCCCGCAGGGTGGCGAGTGTGCGGCGACGGGACGGCGTACGTGTCGGGGGAGCCGGACACCGACGGCCGGGAGCGCGGCCGGACCTGTGGGGAACCTGTCCGTGTACGGCACCAGCCGCTCCTTCCGCCTGGCCGCGCGGCAGCCGGCGGGAGAGGTGGCAGAAGCCCTGGAACAGGACATCGCCCGGTCACCCGCCCTCCCCGCGGAGACGGTGGACGCCGATGCGCGGAGGAGGTCCGAACCGCCGCGGACCGGTTCGGACCTCCTCACGCGGACAGCGCGACAACCGCCGGCCCGCTCACTCGATCGAGCATTCCCGCACCGTCAGCGGCTCCGCGCTGCCCGCCGGCCTGCTGCACAGCACCTCCGCCTTCGAGAGCCCTTCCGGCGTTCTGCGGACGCGGGCGAGGACGATGCTGTGACCGTGGCGTTCGCCGTAGAGGGGGGCGCCGGTGAAGTCGATCGTGCCGGTGGCCATCCCCTCGAGCTTGACGCTCCTCAGGTTGACCCAGGTCGCCGCCCGGCTCTGGCGTACGTCACCGAGGCTCGCCGCCCAGTACAGGGCTCGGGTGGCGTCGTGGGAGAGGGCCGTCTGACCGCTGGCGAAGCCGGGGGCGTCGTAGGTGGCCTCGCCCGGTTCGAGCCAGGGAAGGTGTTCGCCCGCGTCCTGGTAGAAGGCGGTCCCGGACGCCGCCTCCCGCAGTTCGGCCAGTGCCGCGTGGTAGAGCGTGATGCGCGGGGCCACGCCGTCCCGGCCGCCCGTACCGGAGAACTTGGCCTTGCTCAGGTCGTCCCCGGTGAGGATCGAGATCTCCCGATTGGCGCAGCCCGGTTCGACGCCCAGCTGGGTCATCAGCGGGCCGATGTCCTCGACCCGTCCCGCGAAGTAGATGACCGACGGGACGTCCTCACCGCGGCAGATGCTCTCCGCGTGCAGCCGCAGTTCGGGCTTGCCGTTCGCCACCCGGTAGGTCCGCGAGGGCAGCAGTCGGAAACCCCTGTCGCGCAGCATCTCCCTTCCGTAATAAGCCTGTTCGCTGGTGTACCGGTCCTGCGACGCCTTGGTGTCGCGGGCCAGGACGAGGGCGTGCGGGGACGCGTCCTTGCCGCGGAGCTGCTGTGCGACGAGGCCGAGCGCCTCCGCCTGGTGCTCGTCGGGGGCCGCGAGGCTGAACCAGTTGGAGAAGTCCTCCGGCAGATACGTCGCCGAGTTGGTGCCCGAGACGACGGGCAGGCCCGCCGCGTGCAGTCGCCGCGTCACGGCGGGGCTGCTCTGCAGGTCGCGTCCGAAGCCGACGACGCCGACGACCGTGGGATCGCGCTCGGCGTACCGCGCGATCGCCGTGGCGGTGAAGAGCTGGTGTCCCATGTCCGCGCCGCCGTTGGCGAGCAGCACGCGTAGCTTGACGCGGTAGTTCTCGTTGACGACGCGCTGGGCGAGGTACACGCCGGCCAGCTCCTCCGCGCCCTTGACCAGGGACGGGTCCACCGTGGCCGAGCTGAGCGGACCCGCGTACACCACCGTGACATAGGCACGCGGGTGGTCGCGCGTCACCTTGTCGTTCTCGGCGTGCACCAGGTTCTCCAGGTCGCGCAGCCGCCCGCTCTCCGAGTCGGCCCCGCCCTTGAGGTGGGCGCCGAAGCGCACGCCGCCGGTCGATATGCCGACGCATTCCGTGCCGCCGCCCGGCGCCGGGCGCAGCTCGGTGTCGCGGTCGGCGGTCAGCAGGCCCGCCGAGCAGTACGTGCGGTGCAGGTCGCGGGCGTGCACGACGCCGACGGTGGCGGCCAGGGCGAGGACCAGGGCCAGGCTGTACGCCGACCACACCACCTGCGCCACGGGCGGGCGGTGCCGGGCCCGCACACACCGCCAGTCCGCCTGCCGCAGCTGGACCAGCTCGTCATGGGGGAGCGCTATGCGCAGCACCCAGGGCAGGGCGTTGGTCCGGCTCGGCGACTGGTCGGCGCGCAGGTTCCCGGCCCATTCGTCGTACCAGTGCCGCAGACGTTGCTGCAGGCGGGAGGGGGCGGAGCGGAGCTGGGAGCTGGGGTACTGACCGTTGGGGGGTGTGCCGGTGCCCCGGTCGAGCAGCGGCGCCTCGTCAGCGGCCACACCCGCCACGATCAGCAGGGGGTCCAGTTCGCTGCGCCGGCTGCGGACGTCGCTGACCGCCCTGATCAGCTCGATGCCCCCGTTCTCGCGGCTCACCCGGCGCAGGACGAGCACCGGTGGCCGGGGCCGCTTCAGGCCGCGCAGGTCCCAGCTCGCGCGCCGGTGGTTGTCCCGCAGGTCCTCGAAGAGCGCCAGCACGTACAGCTGGAGGGGGAAGGGGCCGCCCCCGCGCATGGCTTCGGCGACGTCGTAGGCGCGGGCCGCGATGGCATGCCAGGAGCGCAGGGGCCGTAACAGCCGCACGCTGGTCGACTGCCGACGGGCGGCGGACTGGAGGAACGTCGTGGTCAGGAACCACCGGCTCTCCCTGCGCAGCCACAGGAAGAGGGGAGCGCGCCCGGGCACGTGATTCAGCGCGGCCAGCAGGATCATCAGACCGGTGCCCGCGAGGACGGCGACGTACCACTCGGGACGGGTGAGCAGGGAGGTGAGTGCGCCCAGGATGCCCGCGGGGAGGAACTGCTGCACGTCGTTGAGCAGCGCCTGCCGGTTGCGGCGCGCGGGCCTGCGAGGGCGCCAGCGCTGCCGGGCGAGGATGCGGAGCAGCTGTGTCTGGGCCTGCTCACGCTGGGCGTTGCCGTCCGGCGTGCCCACCGGGGCGGTCGGCCAGTGCTCGCGCATGTCCGGGTCGTCGGTGGCGTCCTGGAGGGCCCGGACGAGACCCAGGCGGGGGAAGGAGTAAGGGCGGTAGGACGCGGAACGGTCGCCCCACTTCCGGCTGTCACCGAGGTCGCGCAGAAGCCGTACGGCCTGGGCGCTGGGATCGAGGTCGCCCGGCGGCGGCTCGGTGGGGGCGACGGCCAGGCGCGTGCCGTGACTCTGCTGGCCTTCGCGCAGCTCGTCGACCAGCTCCGTCACGCGGTCGTCGTCGGCGGCGTCCTCCGCGTGCAGCACGATCACCGGCATCGGGGGGTCGCCCGTCCGGAAGTCCTGGATCAGCGACTCCAGTTGCCGCTGGACGTCGATCCCCGCCCCTGTCGACATGCCCGGGTGACCTCCCGGACAGTCCTGTGGGAACATCTGATCCCGGCCGAGCATGGACACCCCCCGCTGTCGTACGACACACGTGTCACAAGCGCCTAGCGAGGATAACGCTTGCCTCGGACAACTGGTGCTGCTGAAGGGGTGATCGGTTCCGGGCCGGGCGCCGGCCGGGGACGCCCCTGCCGTGCGGCCGCCCCGACCATGGATCGACACCCCCGGCCGCGCGAGGTTCTGTGCGGCGAGGGGCGGGGTGAAGGAGACCGCTGGTCACCGAGCGTCCAACGTCCCGACCGGATTCTCCGCGTGGGTGGCCGCATCCTGCGCCTTCCCGGTGTGTCCGAGGATCACGGTGGTCTTTTCCGGTCAGGGCGGGGCCAGGGGAACAGCGGTCCGCCGGGCGGGGGAGGACGTTTCCACTCGTGAGCGAGCCGGTCCGACGCAAGGGGAGTGCTCGCCCCGCGGGTGCGCGATGTGCGCGGGGCCGGTCGCTGCGTTCCGGCCAGACGCGCGGCGCGGGGAGCGGGGTGCGCACCGCGCTCCATGAGGGAAAGCGAAGGCGCCCCGAGCGTGGCCTTGCTCATGGTCGCCGCCGAGGACCTGCGCGGAAGGCGTGGAGCCTCAGGGCCGGCCCCGGCCTCCGGGGCCGGCGCCGGCCCTTCCGTCACCCGCCCGGCTCACCCCGCCACCCGTCCGCGACGATCACCGCGCGCCCCGACGCGTCCCCCCGCACCATGGGCGTGCTGCCGGCCGGCAGCCCGAGCCGGTACCGGTCGGATGCGAAGGAGGCGCCCGCCATGGGTGAGCTGTACATCGACGGGGAGTGGACGAGCGCCGCCGGCGGAGAGCGGCGGGAGGTGATCAATCCGTACGACGCCTCCGTCGTCACCACCGTCGACGAGGCGGATGCCACCGACGTGGACCGGGCGGTGCGGGCCGCCCGCCGTGCCTTCGACGAGGAGGACTGGGCGAACGCCCCCACCCGGCGCCGTGCCGACCTGCTGATGCGGGTGCACGACCTGCTGCTGCGCGACATCGACGAGATCGCCCGCACCGAGACCCTCGACACCGGCAAGACGCTGACCGAGGGCCGCTTCGACGTGGAGGACGTGGCGAACGCCTTCCGCTACTTCGCGGAGCTGGCCGGCAAGGACGGCGGGCGGGTCGTGGACGTCGGGCCCGGCGTCCTCAGCCGGGTCGTCTACCAGCCGGTCGGAGTCTGCGCGCTCATCGCGCCCTGGAACTACCCGCTGCTGCAGGCCTCGTGGAAGGTGGCGCCCGCGCTGGCGGCCGGCAACACCATCGTCCTCAAGCCCAGCGAGACCACCCCGCTCACCACGATCGTCCTGTTCCGGCTGATCGAGGAGGCGGGCGCCCCGCGCGGTGTCGCCAACCTGGTGCTCGGCTCGGGCGCGACCGTCGGCGCGGCCATGACCTCCCACCCCGAGGTCGACCTGGTGTCCTTCACCGGCGGTCTGGCCACCGGGCGCGCCATCATGGCGGCCGCGGCCGAGGGGCCGAAGAACATCGCCCTCGAACTCGGCGGCAAGAACCCCCACATCGTGTTCGCCGACGCCGACTTCGAGGCCGCCGTCGACTACGCGCTGGACGCCGCCTTCCTGCACGCCGGGCAGGTCTGCTCCGCCGGGTCCCGCCTGCTGGTGGAGGACTCGCTGCACGACCGCTTCGTCGAGGCCTTCGCCGAGCGCGCCCGTCATATCCGGCTCGGCAACGGCCTGGAGGAGGGCACCGAGAGCGGACCGCTCAGCTCCGCCGGGCACCGGGAGAAGGTCGAGCGCTACATCGCCATCGGCAAGGAGGAGGGGGCCCGGCTCGTCACCGGCGGCACCCGCCCCGACGACCCCGCCCTGAGCCGCGGTTACTTCCTGCTGCCGACGATCTTCGCCGACTGCGACCGCTCCATGCGCATCGTGCAGGAGGAGGTGTTCGGGCCGGTCGTCACCGTCGAACGGTTCCGCACCGAGGACGAGGCCGTGGAACTCGCCAACGACACCCGCTACGGACTGGCCGGCGGGGTCTGGACCTCCGAGGCCGGCCGCGCGCAGCGCGTCGCGCAGCGGCTGCGGCACGGCACCGTGTGGATCAACGACTTCCACCCCTACGTACCGCAGGCCGAATGGGGCGGCTTCGGGCGCTCCGGCGTCGGGCGTGAGCTCGGGCCCACGGGCCTGCGCGAGTACCAGGAGGCCAAGCACATCTACCAGAACCTCAACCCGGGGCCCTCCGGCTGGTTCAAGGGCAGCAGCGGCGGCTGAGCCGTCAACACCGGCTTCCCGGCCCGCCCGAGCCGCAGCACGCCGCCTCCTGCCCCCTCACCCGACGGCTCCGAAGAAAGGCAGCCCATGGCCTCCACCACCCCTCACGGCGCGGAGTCGGACTACGACTACGTCATCGTCGGCGGCGGTACCGCCGGATGCGTGCTCGCCGCCCGTCTCAGCGAGGACCCCGACTGCCGCGTCTGCGTCATCGAGGGCGGCCCCACCGACGTGGGCGACGACCGCATCCTGCGCCTGCGCAACTGGATCAACCTGCTCGGCTCGGAGTTCGACTACGGCTACACCACCGTCGAACAACCGCGTGGCAACTCGCACATCCTGCACTCGCGGGCCCGCGTCCTCGGCGGCTGCTCCTCCCACAACACCCTGATCAGCTTCCTGCCGCTGCCGCAGGACCTCGACGACTGGGTGGCCGCCGGCTGCACCGGCTGGGACCCGGACACGATCCTGCCGTACCGCGACCGGCTGCAGACCAAGATCGTGCCGGTGGCGGAGGCCGACCGGAACCCCATCGCCAAGGACTTCGTCACCGCCGCCGCCCGCGCCACCGGCGTCCCCGTCATCGACGACTTCAACGCCGAGCCCTTCGCCGACGGCGCCGGCTTCTTCTCCCTCGCCTACGAGCCGGAGGGCAACCTGCGCTCCTCCGCCTCCGTCGCCTATCTGCACCCCGTCCTCGACCGTCCCAACCTCACGCTGATGCTGGAGACATGGGCGCACCGGCTGCTCACCGACGAGGCGGGACGGCTGACCCGGGTCGCGGTGCGCGGCGCCGACGGCGAGCCCGCCACCGTACGCGCCCATCGTGAACTGCTGCTGTGCGCCGGGGCGATCGACACCCCGCGGCTGCTGATGCTGTCCGGCATCGGCCCGGCCGACGACCTGCGCCGCCTCGGCATCGAGGTCGGCGTCGACCTGCCGGGCGTGGGGGAGAACCTGCTGGACCACCCCGAGTCGGTGATCGTCTGGGAGACCCGCGGCCCGCTGCCGCCCAACTCCGCGATGGACTCCGACGCCGGTCTCTTCCTGCGCATGGACAAGGGACAGCCGCGCCCCGACCTGATGTTCCACTTCTACCAGGTGCCGTTCACCGTCAACACCGAACGGCTCGGCTACCCGGTTCCCGAGCACGGGGTGTGCATGACGCCGAACGTGCCGCGTGCCCGCTCCACCGGCCGCATGTGGCTGCGCAGCGCGGACCCGTCCGAGCATCCCGCCCTGGACTTCCGCTACTTCACCGACCCCGAGGGCCACGACGAGCGCACCGTCGTCGAAGGGCTCAAGCTGGCCCGCGAGGTCGCCGCCACCGATCCGCTGAAGGACTGGCTGGTCCGCGAGGTCGCGCCCGGCCCGTCCGTCACCTCCGACGCCGGCCTGTCGGAGTACGGCCGCCGCGTCGCGCACACCGTGTACCACCCGGCGGGCACCTGCCGGATGGGCGCGGCCGACGACCCGACGGCCGTGTGCGACCCGGAACTGCGGCTGCGCGGCGCCGAGGGCGTGCGCATCGTCGACGCCTCGGTGTTCCCGACGATGCCCACCATCAACCCCATGGTGACGGTGCTGCTCGCCGCCGAACGCGCCGCCGACCTCCTCACCGGGCGCCGCGGACCGTCCGGCCGGGAAACGACGCGGTGACCGGCCCGCGGCCCTCCGCGACCAGTGAGAACCTCTCGGCCGGACGCGCCGTGGTGACGGCGGGCCGGTTGGGTATGTGCGCCTCGGTGGCCGGAAATCATCCGGGCGCCCGCGCCGCGGACCGGGCATCGGGTGCGGCGGCAGGCAGCCGAGGCCGAGAAGGAGTGCGACGTGTCGACCATTGGAGACAAGAGTCCCGGAAGCCCGGAGGAGCTGCCGCTCGCGGACGCCCCGACGGGCCCGGTGCGGATCAAGCCCGTCGTCTTCTTCGGGGCGGCGCTCCTCGTCCTCGCGATCTCCCTGTGGGCGATCATCACCCCGTCGGGCGCGGAGCATGTCATCGGTGTCGCGGTCGGCAAGATCTCCCACTGGTTCGGCTGGTACTACTTCCTCGCGGCGACCCTCTACCTGGTGTTCGTCATCTTCATCGCCGCGTCCAAGTACGGCACCGTCAAGCTCGGCCCCAAGCACTCCAAGCCCGACTACGGCCTCTTCACCTGGGGCTCGATGCTGTTCGCGGCGGGCATCGGCATCGACCTGATGTTCTTCTCGGTGTCCGGACCCGTCAGCCACTACCTCGCGCCGCCCGAGGGCGACCCGGAGACGCTCGAGGCCGCCCGGCAGGCGGTCGTGTGGACGCTGTTCCACTACGGCATCACCGGCTGGGGCATGTACGCGCTGATGGGCATGGCGCTCGGCTACTTCTCCTTCCGGTACCGGCTGCCGCTCGCCATCCGCTCCGCGCTCTACCCGATCATCGGACGCCGCATCCACGGCCGGATCGGCGACACCGTCGACCTCGCGGCCATCATCGGCACGGTCTTCGGCATCGGCGTGACCCTCGGCATCGGCGTGGTGCAGCTCAACTACGGCCTCAAGGCGCTCTTCGGCATCCCCGAAGGACTGGCCGCGCAGATCGCCCTCATCGTCATCGCGGTGGGCATGGCGACCGTGTCCGCGGTGTCCGGCGTCGACAAGGGCATCCGCCGCCTGTCGCAGCTCAACATCCTGCTCGCCGCCCTGCTGATGTTCTACATCCTCGTCGTCGGCCAGCCGTTCCGGCTGCTCAACGCCGTCGTCCAGAACGTCGGCGACTACGTCAGCGGCTTCCCGTCGATGACCCTCAACACCTTCGCCTACGACCAGCCCACCGAGTGGCTCGACGCGTGGACGCTGTTCTTCTGGGCCTGGTGGGTCGCCTGGGCGCCGTTCGTCGGGCTGTTCCTGGCGCGCATCTCCCGAGGCCGCACCCTGCGCGAGTTCGTCGCGGCGACGCTGGTCATCCCGTTCCTCTTCACCGGGCTCTTCCTGGCGATCTTCGGCAACAGCGCCCTGTTCCTGGTGCGCGACGGCAACGCCGAGTTCGGCGAAACCGCCATGAACGTTCCCGAGCAGGGCTTCTACAGCCTGCTCGACCAGTTCCCCGGCTTCATGTTCAGCGCCGGACTCGCCACCTTCGTCGGCCTGCTGCTGTACGTCACCTCGGCCGACTCCGGTGCCCTGGTGATGGGCAACCTCAGCGCCGACCTGCCCACCCCGATGACCGACGCGCCGACGTACCTGCGCATCTTCTGGGCGGTGGCGACCGGCCTGCTCACCCTCGCGATGCTCATCGTGGGCGGTGTGCAGGCGCTCACCAACGCCACCATCATCATGGGCCTGCCCTTCTCCTTCGTGATGTTCCTGATCATGGCGGGGCTCTATCTGGCCCTGCGCACCGAGAGGATGAAGGTCGAGGCCCGCGTCAGCACGCTGCCCGGCTCGCTCTCCGGACGCACGCACCACGGCCTGCCGGGCGCGCCGAACTGGCGGCACCGGCTGGCGCGCGCGATGGCGTTCCCCGGCCGGCGCGCGGCGGCGCGGTTCGTGGACCAGGTGGCCCGGCCCGCCTTCCAGGAGGTGGCGCACGAACTGCGGCAGCAGGGAGCCGAGGCGGAGGTCGTGGAGGGAACCGTCGAGGAGAACGGCCTCACCCACGTCGGCCTGCGCGTGCCGGTCGGCGACGGCGAGGTGTTCGTCTACGAGGTCTGGCCCGTGGAGCGGCCCACCCCCGCCTTCGCCACCCGGTCGGTCGGCGAGCACGACACCTATGTGCGGTTCGAGGTGCGGCTCGCCGAGGGCAACCAGGACTACGACGTGATGGGATACGCCAAGGAGCAGCTCATCGCCGACAGCCTCGACCAGTACGAGCGGTACCTGGAGTTCCTGCGGTTGCGCCACGAGGCGTCCACCCGCTCCAACCTCCCCGACCACCGCCCGGACGCACCGGACGCGCACCTGCCGGAGGAGTGAGGAACCGGGCGGGGCGGCTCGCTCCGGGCCGCCTCGCCCGCCCCGCCCGGACGTTCTGTACGGCCGCCCGTCAACTGCTGACGGGCGGCCGTTCCACGTGCGGGGTGAGACGGGCGAGGTCCGGGTCGCCGAACTCGTCGCGCAGGGCCTGGAAGGCGGTCACCTTCTCCTCGCCGAAGCGGCGGACCTGGGCGGCGTAGGCATCGGGGGAGAGGAACCGCGTGGGGCGCGACTTGGAGTGGAACTTGTCCGCGTACATCACCAGCCGCTCCTCCGCCGTCTCCGCCAGGTAGTCGGCGGGCGGGACGGGGAGGTTCTGGCTCACGACGTCTTCCCGGGTCAGTCCGACCCCGGTGTGGTGGGAGCAGAAGCGGCACAGGGCAGCGGGGAAGCCCTCGCTCTCCAGGATCTCCTGGCCGAGCAGGCCGTGCCGGATGTAGTTCTCGTGGTCCAGCCGTCCGTCCTCGCCGTAGAGGCGGTAGACGCCGATGTCGTGCAGGAGGCAGCCGGCCCGGACCAGTCCGGCGTCGAGGTGGGCGAGGCGCGGCGACGCCAGCAGCTGCTCGGCGACGCTCCAGACGATCTCGCAGTGACGGTGGACGGAGGCGAACGCCTCGGCCGTCGGCGCGTGCTTCTCGTGCAGCGCGCGGATCTCTTCGGGTCCCGGAATCCTCACCCGAGGAGCGTAACAACCGCAGGTGGGAGCGGGTGGGGGAGTTTCCGAGCGGGCGGAAGAGATCCCGAGCGGGGGAGGAGTTCACGAGAGGGCGGAGGAGTTCCCGCCGCTGCCCTTTTCACGCGATCCGGTGATAAGGCGCGAAGCGGGCACGTGGCGGCCGTGCGGGCCGTTCGACGGGGTGACGGGGGCGGTCGTCGCCTCCGTGGGACACCGACGACGGGGGAGACACCATGAGCCTGCAGCTCATGCGGAACGCGGACGGCACGGTCACCGGGCGCAACGAGACCAACGGCTTCACCGTGACCCACGCCGACGAGGAGGAGGTGAAGCGGCAGTTGTACGAGGACGCGGGGTGGGAGTACACGCCCCCGCCGCCCCCGGTCCGGCCGGGAAGTCATCGCTTCGTGCTGGTGCACGAGGAGGACGGAGGCTGCGGCTTCGGGGACGAGCGGTACGCGGGGCTGCGCGCGAGGCCGCCCGAAGGGTGCGTGCCCGCGGACCATGGGCACTTCGCCCTGGAGTGCGAGCGTCCCGGGAAGACGCTGCTGGACGCCGTCGCCGGCACGGTCGCAGAGGTCCGCCGCGACCACGGGGTGGTGATGAACAGCCTGGAGGTGGCCGGCAGACCGGGGAAGTGGCTCGATGCCGAGGGACGGGACGGTGACGCCCCCGAGGAGGTGGCGCACCTGGTGCTGACGGCCGCCCACCGGTCGAGACGGCTCGGGTACGGGCGGAAGGAGCTGGTACGGCTGCTGGACGCCACGGGGATCGAGTAGCCGGGCGGCTCGCGGGCGCCGGCTGGCGGGCGTGCGGTCGAGGGCCGTCGGCTGAGGGGGGCGGCCGACGACGTCAGCACGGTGAGGCCGGCCGGTGACGTCAGCTCGATGAGGTCGGCCGGTGACGTCAGCTCGGTGAGGTCGGCCAGGTGCCGCCGGCTCGGTGACCTCGGCTCGGTGACGCCTGCTCGGTGACGTCACCGGACTGACGTCAGCTCGGGTGGCCTCAGCCCGCCACGAGTTCGCGCGGCGCCCTGTGCATGGCCGTCGCCGGGGCCGTCCGCGTCGCCCGGCGCGTGCGGAACAGCCACAGCACGTCACGGCCGAACGACCACACCAGCAGGCCGAGGGCCAGCGCCACGATGCCGGTGTTCACCAGGTGAGGAAGGAGCGCGGAGGCCGCCACCAGCAGCAGGACGCCTTGGAGCGCGGCCACCGTCTTGCGGGCCGCGCTGGGAGGGAGCGGCGCGGTCAGCCAGGGCCAGATGCGGGCCGCGGCGACGAACACGTAGCGCATGGCGCCGATCAGCAGCACCCAGGGGCCCGTCGCCATCGACACGTACACGCTGAGCACCAGGATCAGGAAGGCGTCGACCTCCATGTCGAAGCGGGCGCCCAGCGGGGTGGAGGTGCCGGTCCTGCGGGCGACCTTGCCGTCGACGCCGTCGAGGACGAGGGCGACGGCCGTCAGGCCGACGAGGAGGGAGACAGGAGGTGTGTCCTGGAAGGAGTCCGCCACCAGCGCGGTCACCCCGCCGACGAGGGTGGCCCGGCCGAGGGTGACCCGGTTCGCCGGCCCGAAGGTGCGCGACCCCGCCCGGTGCAGGGCCCGGGACAGCACCGCCCAGGTGGCGATCGCGAACACGAGGCCCGTGACCCACCCCGCGGGGCTCATGCCGATCGTGGTGCCGATCAGGGCCAGCAGCAGGATCTGTACGCCCGCCCCCAGGGCGGTCTCCTGCTGGACGAGCCTCGCGTCGTACGTGTTGTTCAGGGCCACCGAACACCCTCCGGCCGTGTGACAGAGTCGATCAGCGCCGCTACCTTGTGCGCGGCCTGTGCACCACTCGGTACGCGCGCAGGATCCCGATCGTTCAGGAGGACTTCGATGAACCGCGTCGCACGTGCGTTCTGGCTCGACTCGCCTGGCCGGGGGGAGATCCGTGACGTGGACCTGCCGGAGCCGGGCCCGGACGAGGTTCTGGTGCGCGCCCTGTACTCGGGGGTGAGCCGTGGCACGGAGACGCTCGTGTTCCGCGGGGGTGTGCCGGAGAGCCAGCACACCGCGATGCGGGCGCCGTTCCAGGAGGGTGACTTCCCGGCGCCGGTGAAGTACGGCTACCTGAGTGTCGGCGTGGTCGAGGAGGGGCCCGGGTCGCTCACCGGGCGGACGGTGTTCTGCCTGTACCCGCACCAGACGCGGTACGTGGTGCCTGCGGCGGCCGTGACGCCGGTGCCCGCGTCGGTGCCGGCCGGGCGGGCGGTGCTCGCCGGCACCGTGGAGACCGCCGTCAACGCCCTGTGGGACGCGGCGCCCCTGGTCGGCGACCGGATCGCCGTGGTCGGCGGCGGGATGGTCGGCTGCTCGGTGGCCGCGCTGCTCGCCCGCTTCCCCGGCGTGCGCGTCCAGCTCGTCGACGCCGACCCGGCGCGGGCGAAGACCGCCGAGGCCCTCGGCGTGGACTTCGCCCTGCCCGCGGACGCCGACGGGGAGTGCGACCTGGTGGTGCACGCCAGCGCCACCGAACAGGGACTCGCCCGCGCGCTGGAACTGCTCCGGCCCGAGGGCACCGTCGTCGAGCTCAGCTGGTACGGCGACCGGAAGGTGAGCGTGCCGCTGGGCGAGGCGTTCCACTCCCGGCGGCTGACCGTCCGGGGCAGCCAGGTCGGCACCGTCTCCCCGGCCCGCGCGCACCGCGGCTACGGGGACCGTCTCGCCCTCGCCCTCGACCTGCTCGCCGACCCTGCCCTCGACGCCCTCGTCACCGGTGAGTCGCCCTTCGAGGAACTGCCCGACGTCATGCCCCGCCTCGCCTCCGGCGACGTCCCCGCACTGTGCCACCGGGTGCGCTACGGCGACCCCGGACCCGGCGCACACGCCTGACCTGAGAAAAGACGCGACACGCGCTGAACACGGGAAGGAAGCCAGCCGTACTACTCGACATCCCCGCCTCTCAGACCGGCGGGGAACAGACGCGCCGCACCTGGAGGGTCGTCCGTTGTTCAGCATCACCGTCCGCGATCACATCATGATCGCCCACAGCTTCCGCGGCGAGGTCTTCGGACCGGCCCAGCGCCTGCACGGAGCCACGTTCCTCGTGGACGCCACCTTCCGGCGTGAACAGCTGGACGAGGACAACATCGTCGTCGACATCGGCCTGGCCACACAGGAACTCGGGGCCGTCGTCGGCGAGCTGAACTACCGCAACCTCGACAACGAACCCGACTTCGCCGGGGTGAACACGTCCACCGAGTACCTGGCCAAGGTCATAGCCGACCGGCTCGCCGAACGCATCCACAAGGGAGCGCTCGGGGAGGGGGCCAAGGACATCGCGCGGATCGCCGTCACCCTGCACGAGTCGCACATCGCCTGGGCGAGTTACGAGCGTGCGCTGTGACCGACACGGCCTTCGACATGACCGGGACGACGACCGGCAGGACGCGCGACACGACCACCAGGACGGCAGGCCGCAGCGGCGCCGGCCGCCTGGACCACGTGCCCGTGCAGGCGTCCTTCCGGAGGAACGGCGGGATCATCCCCATGTCCCTGCGCTCCGTGCACTTCGTCATGCCGGGCGGGGTCGACGACCCGTCCGCCCCCAGCGGCGGCAACGCCTACGACCGGCGCGTGTGCCTGGACCTGCCCGGCTTCGGCTGGCAGGCGCACCGGCACCCGGTGGCCGGTGACTGGCCCCGCCCCGACGCCGCCGCCCGCGCCGAACTCGCCCGCACCCTGCGCGCCCTCCCCGACGGCGCGGTCGTCCTGCTCGACGGGCTGGTCGCCTGCGGGGTGCCGGAGATCATCGTCCCCGAGGCGGAGGAGGGACGCCTGCGCATGGCGGTGCTCGTCCACCTGCCGCTCGGCGACGAGACCGGCCTGGACGCGGCCGTCGCCGCCGAACTGGACGCCCGCGAACGCGCGGTGCTGCGGGCCGTGCCCGCCGTCGTCGCCACCAGCGAGTGGGCGGTGCGCCGGCTCGTCTCCCACCACGGGCTTGCCCCCGAGCGGGTCCATGTCGCCGCCCCCGGCGCCGACATCGCGCCCCTCGCGCCCGGCACCGACGGCGTCTCGCACCTGCTGTGCGTCGCCGCGGTGACCCCGCGCAAGGGCCAGCACCGGCTGGTGGAGGCGCTGGCCGCGGTGACCGACCTGCCGTGGACCTGCTCCCTGGTCGGCGGCCTCGTCCACGACCCCGAGTACGTGACCCACCTGCGCGGCCTCATCCGCCGACACGGCTTGGAGGACCGGCTGGAGCTGACCGGCCCGAAGTCCGGCGCCGCACTCGACGCCGTGTACGCCACCGCCGACCTGATGGTCCTCACCTCCTACGCGGAGACCTACGGCATGGCCGTCACCGAGGCCCTCGCCCGCGGCATCCCGGTACTGGCGACCGACGTCGGCGGGCTGCCCGAGGCCGTCGGCCGCGCCCCCGACGGCGGGGTGCCCGGCATCCTCGTCCCGCCGGAGAACCCGGCCGCGATCGCCGCCGAACTGCGCGGCTGGTTCGGCGAGGCCGACGTGCGACGGCGGCTGAAGACGGCCGCCCGCGGGCGGCGGGCCGCGCTCGGCGGCTGGGCCGGCACCGCGCGGAGCCTCGCGGGAGTCCTGCGCCGGCTCCCCACCGCGTCCGGGGAGGCGGCATGACACGACCGACCACCACCCAGCCCGCCGCCGCGGTCCCGGCCCAGCCCGGACCCCGGGATGTCACCGACGCGGCACCCGCGGCACCAGGGGACGACATGGCACCCAGCGGCTCCACGGACGGCGCGTCGGTCATCCCCGGCGCCGGACCCGCCGGACCCCGCCCCGGCGAGCGGGCCACCGTGCGGCTGCGGGGCACCGGCGAGGAGGAGCCGCCCCGCTACGCGCCCGAGTGGCTCCAGCTGCGCGAACCGGCCGACGCCGCCGCCCGCTCGTGCGACCTGCTGGACCCGCTGCGCATCCGGCTCGCCAACCTGCCCGGACGGGCCGGCGGCGGTCTCGTCGTGCACGACATCGGCTGCGGCACCGGCTCCATGGGCCGCTGGCTGGCGCCCCGTCTGGACGGCACCCAGCACTGGGTGCTGCACGACCGCGACCCCTGTCTGCTGCACTTCGCGGCCGTCGCCTCCCCGCGCTCCGCCGCCGACGGCAGCCACGTGACCGTCGAGACCCGGCGCGGCGACGTCGCCCGGCTCACCTCCGACGCGCTGTCCGGTGCCTCCCTGGTGACGGCGTCCGCCCTGCTCGACGTCCTCACCCGCGAGGAGGTCGGCGCGCTGGCCGCCGCCTGCGCGGGAGCCGGATGTCCGGCGCTGCTCACCTTGTCGGTGGCCGGACGCGTGGAGCTGACGGAGCCGCACCCGATGGACGCGGAGATCACCGAGGCGTTCAACGCCCACCAGCGCCGCGGCGGCCTCCTCGGCCCGGACGCGGTCACCGTCGCCGCCGAGGCGTTCACCGGGCACGGCGCGACCGTACGGCTGAATCCCAGCCCGTGGCGGCTCGGCCCGGAGCAGGCCGCGCTGACCGGGCAGTGGCTGCGCGGCTGGGTCGGAGCGGCGGTCGAGGAACGGCCGGACATGGCGAAGCGTGCCGACGCCTACCTGACCGAGCGGCTCGAAGCCTGCGCGGCAGGGGAGTTGCGGGTGGTCGTGCACCACACCGACCTGCTCGCCCTGTGCCGGCCGGTGGACGGCGGCGCATGAGCACGCACACGGGGGAGACGGCCGAGGCGGAGGAGCCCTCGACGGGGCCGTCGGCGGCCGGGCGCGGCGCCCGCCGCCCGCTCCGGCGGCTCGGCAGCCCCGCCGTACGCACCCGCCTGGGCTCCCTCACCGGTGTGCTCATCCTCGCCGTGCTGTTCTGGCGGCTCGGCACCGGCGCCTTCGTGGACGGGGTGCGGCGCATCGACGGGCCCGCGCTGGCCGCCGCCCTCGGCATCGGGCTGCTGACCACCGCGTTCAGCGCCTGGCGCTGGGCGCTCGTGGCGCGCGGCATCGGCATCAGGCTGCCGTTCGGCGCGGCCGTGGCGGACTACTACCGGTCCCTGTTCCTCAACGCGGCGCTGCCCGGCGGCGTCCTGGGCGACGTGCACCGAGCCGTCCGGCACGGCCAGGACGCCGGTGACCTCGGGCGGGGGATACGGGCGGTGGTGCTGGAGCGGACGGCCGGTCAGCTCGCGCTGTTCGCCGCCGGGGGAGTGGTCCTGCTGACCGTGCCGTCCCCGGTCCACGACCAGGTGCGGCAGGCCGCCCCGCCGGCCGGGCTCGGCCTGCTGGGGGCGTGCGCGGTGGTGCTGGCCCTGCGGATGGACCGGGCGCCGTCCGGGCTGATGAAGCCGCGGGCCGTACGCGGAATGCTCGCCGAGGCGCGGCAGGTCCTGTTCTCACGGAGCACCGCGCCGGGCGTGCTCGTCTCGTCCGTGGTGGTCCTCGCCGGGTACGTCGCCATGTTCGTCCTCGCCGCGGACGTCGCCGGGGCCGGGGCGTCGGTGACGGAGCTGCTGCCGCTGGCGGTGCTGGCGCTGCTGGCGATGAGCCTGCCGCTGAACGTGGGCGGCTGGGGGCCGCGCGAGGGCGTCGCCGCCTGGGCGTTCGGCGCGGCGGGGTTCGGCGCGGGACAAGGGCTGACGGTCGCCCTGGTGTACGGCGTGCTCAGCCTGGTGGCCAGCCTGCCGGGGGCGGCGGTGCTGGTGACCCGGTGGTACGCGACGGTCCGCGCCCGCCGCGCGGCGGACCCCGCACGGCCCGCACCACGGCCCCCGGCCGTCCCCCGGCCCCGCCCGCTCGCCCCGGACACGCCGGGGCCGGACAGGCCGGGGCCGGTCGTCCGGATTCCCGCTCAGCCGTCGGAGGTCAGGAGCGAGAAATACGCGGCGAAGGAATCCGCCAGGCTCGCGAGAAGTTCCTTCCCCTTTTCCGCGGTGCCCAGCGACGGCCGGCCGATGACACCGGAATCCGTATAGGCGGACATTCCGGTGGTGAGCAGATGACGCCGGTCGTCCGAGACGTGGTCGGACGTTTCGTAACCGGGACGGAGAACCTCGGGAGAAGTGCGCAGAAGAATGGACGTCTCGATTTCACCCGCGTGCATGTCGGTCAGCAGCGATGTCTCGACTCCGGCGCGCACCCGCGCCGCCTCCCAGTCCTCGGGGGCGGGGAAGAGCGCCATCCGCTCACCGCGCGCGGAGGCCTCCTGGACGACGTTGCCCAGCACGTAGTTGCCGCCGTGCCCGTTGACCAGGACCAGGGTGTCGACGCCCGAGCGGCGCAGCGAGCCGGCGATGTCCCGCACCACCGCGTGCAGGGTCACGGAGGAGAGGGACACCGTCCCCGGCCAGGCCGCGTGCTCGTGCGAGCAGGACACCGTCACCGGAGGCAGGAGGTGCACGGGGTGGGCGTCGGCGACCGCCCTCGCGATCGCACAGGCGACCAGGGTGTCCGTCGCCAGCGGCAGGAAGGGGCCGTGCTGTTCATAACTCCCGACCGGAAGTACCGCGATCTGACGTGAGACGCCGGCTCCCCGCGTCCGTACATCCTCAGTAGTGTCCGCCGGCAACAGACCGTGCACCGGGCCGTATGCCGCCGATCGCTCGTGTGAACCACCCATGTCCGTCACGGCCTTTCGTCTCTGCTTAGGAACTCGGGAATCATGACAGAAAAAATAGGCGTACTCGGAACGCAGCCTCAGCGGCGGACCGGTGTGGAGCGCGTCGTGAATGCGCCGCTGCCCACCGTGTACGGGGCGTTCCAGGCGGTCGGTTACCTGGACCACGACCGCGGTGACGAACAAGTGGCCCTCGTTCACGGCGACCTGGGAGCGGACCGGGTGCTCACCCGGCTGCACTCGGAGTGCCTCACCGGCGACGCCTTCGGCTCCCAGCACTGCGAGTGCGGGGACCAGCTGGCCGCGGCGCTGCGCGCGGTCGTCGCCGAAGGCGCGGGCGTCGTCGTCTACTTGCGGGGCCACGAAGGCCGCGGCATCGGGCTGCTCGCCAAGCTGCGCGCGATGGCGCTGCAGGCGGAGGGCCTGGACACCGTGGAGGCGAACCTGGCGCTCGGGCTGCCGGTCGACGCCCGTGACTACGCCGTCGCCGCCGGGATGCTCAAGGACCTGGGTGTGCGGTCGGTGCGGCTGATGTCCAACAACCCGCGCAAGCGGGAGGCGCTGGTGCGGCACGGCGTGCAGGTCCAGGAGCAGGTGCCGCTGCTGATCGAGCCGTGCGAGAGCAACATCACCTACCTGCGCACCAAGCGGGAGCGGCTCGACCACCACCTGCCGCACCTGGACGCGGTGGCGCACCTGTCCTGACGCCCCGCCGGCCGGCGGACCGGCCACCGCGAGGAGTCATCCGGCGAGTGCCTCGTGCACCAGCCGTTTGAGGTCGCGGAAGACGGTGTGGGAGGACCTGGGCCGCACCTGCGTGTAGAACTGCACGGTCAGGTCGCGGCCGGGGTCGACCCAGAAGGTGGTGGTGGCCACCCCGCTCCAGCCGTAGGCGCCGGGACCGGACGGTTCCCGGGTGCGCGACGGGTCGACGACCACGGAGACGCCGAGGCCGAACCCGACGCCCTCGTTGCCGGGGTCGTCGTGCGGGGGGACGCCCGCGGCGCGCAGATCGGCGCCGCCCGGGAGGTGGTTGCGGGTCATCAGCCGGACCGTCTCCGGGCGGAGCAGCCGCGTGCCGTCGAGTTCGCCGTCGCGGCGCAGCAGTTCCATGAAGCGGTGCATGTCGTGGGCGGAGGCCACCATGCCGCCGCTGCCGGACAGGAAGCGGGGGCGGCCCCGCAGAGGCAGTCCGGCGATCGGCTCGATGCCGCCCGCGTCCGTCTCGCCGTACAGCTCCGCGAGCCGGTCCGCCTGCGCGTCGCTCACCTCGAACCCGGCGTCCGTCATGCCGAGCGGCCGGAAGACACGCTCGGTCAGATACGTGTCGAGGGGGCGCCCGGAGACGACCTCGACGATCCGGCCGAGCACGTTCGTGGCGACGGAGTAGTTCCACCGCGTGCCCGGGTCGAACAGCAACGGCAGGCCGGCGTACACGTCCGTCGTCCCGGCGAGGTCCGTGCCCGGTGCCACCGACGACTCCAGCCCGGCCGCGCGGTACAGCGCGTCGACCGGATGGGCGTGGTAGAAGGCGAACGTCAGTCCGGCGGTGTGCGTCATCAGGTGCCGCACCAGCAGCGGGCCGGACGCCGGACGCGTCCGCACCTCCTCGCCCGAGCCGTCCACGTACACGCGCGGCTCCGCGAACGCCGGGAGGTGCCGGCCCACCTCGTCGTCCAGGGACAGCAGCCCGTCCTCCACCAGCATCAGCGCGCCCACGGTGGTGACCGGCTTGGTCATGGAGTAGATCCGCCACAGGGTGTCGCTCTCCACCGGCAGTCCGGCCGCCACGTCCCGCGCCCCGTACGCCGTCAGATGCGCCACGCGCCCCGCACGGGCGACGGCCACCAGGAAGCCGGGCATCTCCCCGTCGTCGACCCGGCGGGCCAGTTCCCGGTCCAGCCGTTCCAGCGCGTCCGCGTCCAGCCCGGCCTCGCCGGGGTCGGCCTCCTGCCGCAGTACCGCCATCGCACACCTCCGGGGAACGCCGGCCCGGTACGGGCCGTTGATCGAAGCATGACCCAGGACGCAGAACAGAACGCACTGCTCGCCCTGCTCTCCGAGGGGCACGACGGAGTGCTCGTCACGCTGAAACGCGACGGACGGCCCCAGCTGTCCAACGTCATGCACGCCTACTACCCCGACGAGCGGATCATCCGCGTCTCCCTCACCGAGGACCGGGCGAAGACCCGTAACCTGCGGCGCGACCCCCGGGCGTCCTACCACGTCACCACCCCGGACCGCTGGGCCTACACGGTGGCCGAGGGCACCGCCGAGCTGTCGCCGGTCGCCGGGCAGCCGTACGACGAGACGGTGGAGGAGCTGATCCGGCTGTACCGGGACGTCAACGGCGAGCACGAGGACTGGGAGGGGTACCGGGCGGCGATGGTTCGCGACCGCCGGCTGGTGCTGCGGCTGCGCGTCGAACGGGCGTACGGCATCCCGCGCCGCGGCGCCGGGGCGTAGGCGCCGGGGCCCGGGAGCCGGCACATGCCCGCGGTGGCGCGCGCATGTGCCGGACACCCCCGAGCCGGGCAGGCCCCGGCGCACCCGGTCGCTCAGGCGCCGACGTACTGCGCGAGGTGCTCGCCGGTCAGCGTGGAGCGGGCGGCGACCAGCTCGGCCGGGGTGCCCTCGAAGACGACCCGTCCGCCGTCGTGGCCGGCACCGGGGCCCAGGTCGATGATCCAGTCGGCGTGCGCCATGACGGCCTGGTGGTGCTCGATGACGATCACCGACTTGCCGGAGTCGACCAGCCGGTCGAGCAGCCGGAGGAGCTGTTCGACGTCGGCGAGGTGCAGACCGGTGGTCGGCTCGTCGAGCACGTACACCCCGCCCTTCTCGCCCATGTGCGTGGCGAGCTTGAGGCGCTGGCGTTCACCGCCGGAGAGGGTGGTGAGCGGCTGGCCGAGGGTGAGGTAGCCGAGCCCGACGTCCGCCATCCGCTGCACGATCCTGTGGGCGGCCGGCAGCCGCGCCTCGCCCTCGCGGAAGAACTCCTCCGCGTCGGTCACCGACATCCCGAGCACCTCGCTGATGTCGCGGCCGCCGAAGCGGTACTCCAGCACTGACGCGTCGAACCGCTTGCCGCCACAGTCCTCGCAGGTGGTGGAGACGCCGGCCATCATGCCCAGGTCGGTGAAGACGACCCCGGCGCCGTTGCAGGTGGGGCAGGCGCCCTCGGAGTTGGCGCTGAACAGCGCGGGCTTCACGCCGTTGGCCTTGGCGAACGCCTTGCGGATCGGCTCGAGGAGTCCGGTGTAGGTGGCGGGGTTGCTGCGCCGGGAGCCGCGGATCGGGGTCTGGTCGACCGCGATCACGCCCTGGTCGGACGGGATCGAGCGGTGCACCAGGGAGCTCTTGCCGGAGCCGGCCACGCCGGTGACGACGGTGAGCACGCCGAGCGGGATGTCGACGTCGACGTTCCGCAGGTTGTTCGCCGAGGCGCCGCGGATCTCCAGGGCGCCGGCGGGCTCGCGGACGGTGTCCTTGAGAGAGGCGCGGTCGTCGAGGTGGCGGCCGGTGATCGTGCCGCTGGCCCGCAGCCCCTCGACGGTGCCCTCGAAACAGACCGTGCCGCCCTCGGTGCCGGCGCCGGGACCCAGGTCGACGACGTGGTCGGCGATCGCGATGGCCTCCGGCTTGTGCTCGACCACGAGCACCGTGTTGCCCTTGTCGCGCAGCCGCAGCAGCAGGTCGTTCATCCGCTGGATGTCGTGCGGGTGCAGCCCGATGGTGGGCTCGTCGAAGACGTACGTGACGTCGGTGAGCGACGAGCCGAGGTGCCGGATCATCTTGACCCGCTGCGCCTCACCGCCGGACAGGGTGCCCGACGGCCGGTCCAGCGAGAGATAGCCCAGGCCGATCTCCACGAACGAGTCGAGGGTGTGCTGCAGCGCGGTGAGCAGCGGCGCCACGGACGGCTCGTCGAGGCCGCGCACCCACTCGGCCAGGTCCCTGATCTCCATGGCGCAGGCGTCGGCGATGCTGATGCCCTCGATCTTCGAGGAGCGGGCGCCCTCGGTGAGCCGGGTGCCGTCGCACTCGGGGCAGTCGGTGAAGGTGACCGCCCGGTCCACGAAGGCCCGGATGTGCGGCTGCATCGCCTCGCGGTCCTTGCTGAGCATCGACTTCTGCAGCTTGGGGATCAGCCCTTCGTAGGTGAGGTTGACCCCGCCGATCTTCACCTTGGTGGGCTCGCGGTACAGGAAGTCGTGGAGTTCCTTCCTGGTGTACTTCCGGATCGGCTTGTCCGGGTCGAAGAAGCCCGACTCGGCGATGACCCGCACCACCCAGCCGCCGCCGGTGTAGGTGGGGATGGTGAAGGGGTCCTCGCTCAGCGACTTGGAGTCGTCGTAGAGCTGGGTGAGGTCGATGTCGGTGACGGTGCCGCGGCCCTCGCAGCGGGTGCACATGCCACCGGTCCGGGAGAACGTCACCTTCTCCGTCTTGGTCTTCTCGGCGCCGCGGTCGACGGTGAAGCCGCCGCTCGCCGACACCGAGGCCACGTTGAAGGAGAACGCCCCGGGCGGGCCGAAGTAGGGCTTGCCGAGCCGGCTGAAAAGGATGCGCAGCATCGCGTTGGCGTCGGTGGCGGTGCCGACCGTGGAGCGCGGGTCGGAGCCCATCCGCTGCTGGTCGACGGTGATCGCCGTGGTGAGGCCCTCGAGCACGTCGACCTCGGGACGGGCCAGCGTGGGCATGAACCCCTGCACGAAGGCGCTGTACGTCTCGTTGATCATCCGCTGCGACTCGGCGGCGATGGTGTCGAAGACCAGCGAGCTCTTGCCCGAGCCGGACACGCCGGTGAACACGGTCAGGCGGCGCTTGGGCAGCTCGACGCTGACGTCCTTGAGGTTGTTCTCGCGCGCCCCGTACACGCGGATCAGGTCGTGGCTGTCGGCGACGTGACCGCCCGGCCGCTGCGGGCCCGTGCTCGTGACCATGGTCGTGGTTCTCCATCCGTCGGGCGGGGCCGTCGTCGCGGTCCCCGCCGGCGTTCCCCGGCTCGTCCCGGCCGGCGGCGAGGTGCGTCCGGCCGGCCCGTGGCGGCGCGTTCACGGCCGTGGTCCACAGCCGGCCCGGCGGGTCCCCCCCGCCCCGGGCGCCGCGCGCCACCGACAGCCTAGGCGGACGGCCCCCGCCTGTGCTTCTCGATTCCTGATCGGTCGCTGACGCGCCGTCGACACGCCCCGGAGACGGCGACGGCGCGTCCAGCCGGCCGGAAGGGGCCGGCGGGACGCGCCGTGACGGTCGAGCGGTCAGCCCTGTGCGGGCGCGGGCGGCCGGGTGTTCCACTCCGCGATCACCGGGGAGCCGTGCTCCAGGGACAGACGGCTCAGGGTGCCCGTCTCCAGGCGGAACAGGCGGCCGTCGGACGGGGGGAGGCCCAGGCGGCGGGCGGTGAGGACCCGCAGCAGATGACCGTGGCCGACCAGCATCACGTCCCCCCGCCCCAGGGCCCCGGCGACCCGGGCCAGCACCCGGTCGGCGCGGGCGCCGACCTGATCCGGGGACTCGCCGGGGAACCGCTCGCCGGGCGGCACCCCGTCGGTCCACAGGTCCCAGTCCGGCCGGGTGGCGCGGATGTCCGCGGTGGTCACGCCCTCGTACGCGCCGTAGTCCCACTCGCGCAGGTCCGGCTCCGGCTCGGCGCCGGCCAGGCCCGCCAGCTCGGCGGTGCGGCGGGCGCGGGCCAGCGGGCTGGCGAGGACCAGGGTGAAGGCACGGTCCGCCAGCAGCGGGGCCAGGGATCGGGCCTGGGCCTCACCGGCGGGCGTCAGCGGCAGGTCGGTGCCGCCGGTGTGGCGGCCCGCCCTGCTCCACTCCGTCTCGCCGTGCCGCGCCAGCAGCAGGTCCCCCATGGGCCTTACGCCTTCTTCGCGGACTCGACGGCGTGGCCGCCGAACTGTTTGCGCAGCGCGGCGATCATCTTCATCTGCGGCGAGTCCTCCTGCCGGGAGGCGAACCGGGCGAACAGGGACGCGGTGATCGCGGGCAGCGGCACGGCGTTGTCGATGGCCGCCTCCACCGTCCAGCGGCCCTCGCCCGAGTCCTCGGCGTAGCCGCGCAGGCGGTGGAGATGCTCGTCCTCGTCGAGGGCGCCGACGGCCAGGTCGAGCAGCCAGGAGCGGATGACGGTGCCGTCCTGCCAGGAGCGGAACACCTCACGGACGTTGTCCACCGAGTCGACCTTCTCCAGCAGCTCCCAGCCCTCGGCGTAGGCCTGCATCATGGCGTACTCGATGCCGTTGTGGACCATCTTCGCGAAGTGCCCGGCGCCGACCTTGCCCGCGTGGACGTACCCGTACGGGCCGTCCGGCTTGAGGGCGCGGAAGATCGGCTGGAGCCGTTCCACGTGCTCCTCGTCGCCGCCGACCATCAGGGCGTAGCCGTGCTCCAGGCCCCACACGCCGCCGGAGACGCCCGCGTCGACGAAGCCGATGCCCCGGGCGCCCAGCTCCTTGGCGTGCTTCTCGTCGTCCGTCCAGCGGGAGTTGCCACCGTCCACGACGGTGTCCCCGGGCTTGAGCAGGCTGCCGAGCTGGTCGATGACGTTCTGGGTGGCGGCGCCGGCCGGGACCATCACCCACACCGCGCGCGGCCCTTCGAGCTGGCCGACCAGGTCGGACAGGTGCGGCACGTCGGACACTTCGGGGTTGGTGTCGAAGCCGATGACGGTGTGGCCGGCGTTGCGGAGGCGCTGGCGCATGTTGCCGCCCATTTTGCCGAGACCAACAAGACCGATCTGCATGTCAGTTCACTTCCTGCGTTCGCGGTAGGCGGCCACCAGCGCGGCCGTGGACGGGTCGAGGCCGGGGACGTCGGCGCCCTCGGTGAGCGCGGGCTCCACGCGCTTGGCGAGCACCTTGCCGAGTTCGACGCCCCACTGGTCGAAGGAGTCGATGTTCCAGATGGCGCCCTGCACGAACACCTTGTGCTCGTAGAGGGCGACGAGCTGGCCCAGCACCGAGGGGGTCAGCGCGGTGGCCAGGATCGTCGTGGTGGGGTGGTCGCCCCGGAAGGTGCGGTGCGGCACCTGCTCCTCGGGCACACCCTCGGCGCGCACCTCCTCGGCGGTCTTGCCGAACGCGAGCGCCTGTCCCTGCGCGAACAGGTTGGCCATCAGCAGGTCGTGCTGCGCCTTCAGCCCGTCGCTCAGCTCCGCGACGGGGCGGACGAAGCCGATCAGGTCGGCGGGGATCAGCTTGGTGCCCTGGTGGATCAACTGGTAGTAGGCGTGCTGCCCGTTGGTGCCCGGCGTGCCCCACACGACCGGACCCGTCTGCCAGGTCACGGGGCGGCCCTGGCGGTCCACCGACTTGCCGTTGGACTCCATGTCGAGCTGCTGGAGATAGGCGGTGAACTTCGACAGGTAGTGCGAGTACGGCAGCACCGCGTGCGACTGCGCGTCGTGGAAGTTGTTGTACCAGACCCCCAGCAGACCGAGCAGCAGCGGTGCGTTGGCCTCCGGCGGGGCGGTGCGGAAATGCTCGTCGACGATCCGGAAGCCGTCCAGCATCTCCCGGAACCGGTCCGGACCGATCGCGATCATCAACGACAGCCCGATCGCCGAGTCGTACGA
>NZ_JBIWGC010000007.1:328160-347657 GCF_044763335.1 Streptomyces sp. NPDC096105 | reverse complement strand
TCACCAGCCATCCCCTTGACCAGACGCAGCGCCTCGGAGACGTCGTCGGCGAAGTCGTGCAGGAACTTCGCCAGCCTGCGCACCCGCTCCGGGTCACCGGGAGTCGGGTCCTTGTCCAGATCAAGGACATGCCAATCACTCGGCCGGTGACCCATGATTTCCCCCGTTGCGACGCCTCGCCCGTGGCACGTGTGCCTGAGCAAAGTTACTTGATCTCATCCTCGTAGACTCATGAGGTGAGCCACGACCAAGTGACACCTGGTGACGGCGCCTCCGAACGGCGGCGATGGGAAGAGACGGGCCCGGAGGAGCTGGAGCGTCTGGCCAGGCAGCGGCCGGAGGAGCTGCTCGCGGCGGTCGAGCGGTTGTGCCGTGGAGCGTCCGGTGAGGGAATCAGCGGAAGGCCGACGGTGCGCACCATCGGGCGGATCGCCGAGGTTCTCGCCGACACGCGCTCGCGGGGCTGTGCCGCCTATGCGGTGGACATCGTGGATCGGCTGTTGCCCCCGGAGGTCGCGGCCAGTGATGAACGTGACCGGATACGGCGCTCTGTGGCCGCGAGGTTGGCGAAAGCGCAGCCTTTCCGAAACCTCGAGTCCTTCTTCGAGGAGTTGCCGGAGGCGCTCCACGATCCTGGGGCCGAGACGCGGGCTTGCCTCCTCGGGGAACTCGCGCTGTTGGGCGCGTCGGCCGGAGTGGGCCCCGGCCGGAGTCGTCTGCGCGCGTACGCCGAGAGGCTGCGCGAACTGGAACACCCGCTGGCCTGGTTGCCCGAGATCCGGCTCGACATCGAGCACCGGTTCATGGTGAGGGTGCGAGGGCTGGGGACGGTCAAGACCTCGCAGCAACTCCGGTCCCGTTTCCCGGAAATCCCGCTGAGCGAGAGAGGCGCGGTCGCCGGGCGCGTGGCCGTCCGCGTATCCGACGGAGGGCGGACCGAGGCGGCCGCGCGGCCGTTCACCGCCGGTGGGTGGGCGCGTACGCCCGAGGTGCGGTTCTTCTCGTTGCCCGAGCCGCTCGATCCCGGCGACTTCGGCATGTCCTTCCTGGAGCAGCTTTCCCTGGACTGCCTGAGGGCGGACGCGGGCAGGCGCCGGGGCGCCGCGCTCGCCTGTGCGACGACTCCCGACGATGTGCTCAACGAGTTGTTTTCCGCGGGCTATTACGGCGGGGTCGGTGGACAGGGCCAGGGCGGCGCCTACGCGCGGCTGTATGCCTGGGACAGCCTGTACGCCCTGATGGGGCTCTCCGCCGACGTGCCCCTCCTGACAGCGGTGAGGGTCACCGCCGATCACCGGTGGGTGCGCTTCATGGCCTTCACGCCCTGGTTCCACCATGACACGGCCGATGTGGCCTTCGCCGTGCTCGATCCCACCCGTACCCGGGTCGCCGTGCTGGCCGCGACCGACACCGACCGGGAAGGTGCCGACTGAGCACGGCTCCCGGTGCCGTCCGGTCAGGTGTGCGCCACATCGGGCGCGGACGTGTGCGGGAGGTCTGCCGGGCGCCGGCCTCGGGCCGCCTCCGGGGGCCGACCGTCGTGGACCTACACCGACCGCCCGCCCGGCCCGCCCGTCAGGGCGCCGGACGCGTCAGGAGGGCCGTGAACTTGTAGCGGGACCCCCGGTACACCGACCGCACCCACTCCACCGGCGTCCCGTTCTCGTCCCGTGAGTGGCGGGACAGCAGCAGCATCGGCAGGCCCACGTCCGTGCCCAGCAGACTCGCCTCGCGCGGGGTCGCCGGGGAGGTCTCGATGGTCTCGTCGGCCTCCGCCGGACGGACCCCGTACACCTCGGCGAGGGTGGTGTAGAGGGAGGTGCAGCGGGAGAGGTTGCGGCGCAGGCCGGGGAAGCGGCGGGCGGAGAGATGGGTCGCCTCGATCGCCATCGGCTCGCCCCCGGCCAGCCGCAGCCGCTCGATGCGCAGCACCCGGTCCTCCGGCTCCACCTCCAGCAGCGCCGCCAGCTCCGCGTCGGCCGGGACGTGGCCGATGTCCAGGATCCGGGAGGCGGGGCTGAGGCCCTGCGCCCTCATGTCCTCGGTGTACGAGGTGAGTTGGAGTGTCCGGTACACCTTCGGGCGGGCCACGAACGTGCCCTTGCCCTGGAAGCGGTCGAGCCGCCCCTCGCTGACCAGCTCCAGCAGCGCCTTGCGGATCGTGGTGCGGGACGTGCCGAACTCGACGGCGAGCATCCGCTCGGCCGGCATCGGGGAGCCCGGTGCGCGCTCGTCGGTCATCTGCAGCAGCCGCTGCTTGATGAGGTAGTACTTCGGCACCCGCCGCCGGCGGCCCGGCGCCCCCGTGCCGGGCTGGGCGCTGCTGACGTCCGTGCTCATATCCGCCTTCCGGCTGCGGTGTCCGGCGCGCGGACGGCAGCGGCCGGCCGCGGTGCACGTCGGCGGACCGCCGGGATCGGCGCCGCACGCTCGGCGATCCCGTTATAACGGCGCGCTCTCACTTTGGTCTAGTCCAACCCTGCGTCCCGTCCCTCTTTGGGCGGACATCTCCGCCTCGCCCAGGGGCCGTTGCCGTTACCCAGCCGTGAGTCGGACAACCCTTGACACGACCATAGGTCTAGGCCAAGCTCCCCTTGCTGGTCTAAACCATTTAGCGGAAGCCGGGTCCCAGCCCGCCGAGCTGTTGCGCCGTTGTCAGGGTCACCGCGAGGGCGTGGGTGTGCAAGGCATTCCTGAGGAGGGGTGGCGCGTGAAGCGCAAGCTGATAGCCGCGATCGGGGTCGCGGGCATGTTGTTCTCGGTCGCCGCGTGCGGGGGCGACGACGGCGGTGACAGCGGCAAGAAGGCCGGCGCGGACGGCTACGCCGGGCAGACGCTCACCGTGTGGGTCATGGACGGCTCCTCACCGGACCAGTGGCAGAAGGACCTCGCCGCCGAGTTCGAGAAGAAGACCAAGGCGAAGATCAAGTTCGAGGTCCAGCAGTGGAACGGCATCCAGCAGAAGCTGACCACCGCCCTCTCCGAGGAGAACCCTCCGGACGTCTTCGAGATCGGCAACACCCAGACCCCCGCCTACGCCAAGACCGGCGGCCTCGCCGACCTCGGCGACCTCAAGGAGGAGATCGGCGCCGACTGGACCGAGTCCCTCAACGAGTCCTCCGTCTACGAGGGCAAGCAGTACGCCGCCCCCTGGTACTTCGCCAACCGCGTCGTCCTCTACAACAAGAAGGTCTGGGCCGACGCCGGCCTCAAGGACACCCCCAAGACCCGCGACGAGTTCTACGCCGCCCTCAAGACCATCGGTGAGAAGACCGACGCCGAGCCGATCTACCTGCCCGGCCAGAACTGGTACCACTTCGTCGGCCTGGTCATCGGCGAGGGCGGCGAACTGGTCAAGAAGGACGGCGACACGTACGTCTCCAACCTCGACGACCCCAAGGTCGCCGCGGCCACCGAGACCTACAAGAAGTTCCAGGCCCTGTCCAAGGCCCCCAAGGACAAGGACGAGGCCACCCCGCAGCAGGGCGAGGTCTTCGCCAAGGGCAACGTCGGCGCCTTCATCGGCATGGGCTGGGAGGCCGGCATCGCGATCGAGGCCAACCCGGCCATCGAGAAGCAGATCGGCTACTTCACCATCCCCGGCGCCACCGCCGGCAAGCCCGAGGGCGTCTTCCTCGGCGGCTCCAACCTCGCCGTCGCCGCGGGCAGCCAGAAGCAGGAGCTCGCCAAGGAGTTCCTGAGGCTCGCCCTCTCCGACAAGTACGAGGGCCGGCTCGCCAAGCTCAACGGCGTCATCCCCAACAAGGAGTCGCTGCAGAGCAACCTCAAGGGCAACGCCCCCGCCGAGGCCGCCGCGCCGGCCGCCGCCGTCGGCGGCACCACGCCGCTGATCCCCGAGTGGGCCGCCGTCGAGAACGACCCCAACCCGATCAAGACGTACCTGACCGCCGTCCTGAACGGCAAGTCCCCGGCCGCCGCCGCGAAGCAGGTCGAGGGCGAGTTCAACAAGCGCCTGGCGCAGCAGCAGTAACAGCGCACGCGCTCCGACCGGAGCGGGGACCGGCCGGCCAGGCGGTCCCCGCCCCGCGTTGAGCACGCCGAGAAGAGAGATCGCGAGCATGACCGTGCAGACCGAACGGCCGCCCTCCGGCCCGGTGGACGTCCGCAAGCCGGGTGACACCGCGCCCGGCGCTCCTCAACCGAGAGCCGCGTCGCGGGCCGGCGCGCTCGCCCCGTACCTCCTGCTGCTGCCCGCCTGCGCGGCCACCGTGCTGCTGCTCGGCTGGCCGCTGCTGAAGGACCTGCTGCTGTCGTTCCAGAACCTCAACATGGCGCAGCTGATCCAGCACGTCACCGAGTGGAACGGCATCGACAACTACAAGGAGGTCCTCACCGGGGAGGACTTCTGGCGGGTCACCCTCCGCTCCATCCTGTTCACGGCCGTCAACGTCGCCCTCACCATGCTGCTGGGCGCCCTGGTCGGTCTGCTGCTCGCCCGCCTCGGCAAGCGCATGCGGTTCACCCTGATGATCGGCCTGGTGCTGGCCTGGGCCATGCCCGTGGTGGCCGCCACCACCGTCTACCAGTGGCTGTTCGCGCAGCGCTTCGGCGTCGTCAACTGGGTCCTGGACAAGCTCGGCTGGCACTCCATGGCCGACTACAGCTGGACCAGCAGCCAGATGTCGACGTTCTTCGTCGTCACCCTGCTCATCGTCTGGATGTCCGTGCCGTTCGTCGCGATCAACCTCTACGCGGCGACCACCACCATCCCGAACGAGCTGTACGAGGCCGCCGCGCTCGACGGCGCCGGCGCCTGGCGCAGCTTCACCACCGTCACCCTGCCGTTCCTGCGGCCGTTCCTCTACGCCACGACGTTCCTGGAGATCATCTGGATCTTCAAGGCGTTCGTCCAGGTCTTCACCTTCAACGGCGGCGGCCCCGACCGGCTGACCGAGATCCTGCCCGTCTACGCCTACATCGAGGGCGTCGGCAACCAGCACTACGGCATGGGCGCGGCGATCGCGGTGCTGACCATCCTGATCATGCTCGGCCTGACCGCGTACTACCTCAGGATCGTGCTCAAGCAAGAGGAGGACGAGCTGTGAAGCGCTCGCTCTTCGGCCGCGTCTGGCCCAACGCCACGGCCCTCGTCGTGTTCACCGCCTGCCTCTTCCCCGTCTACTGGATGTTCGCCACGGCGCTGAAGCCGACCGGCGACATCATCGCGGAGAACCCGGTGTGGTTCCCCACGGACATCACGTTCGAGCACTTCGGGACCGCCACGGACGCCGACCACTTCTGGACGTTCGTCCGCAACTCGCTGACCGTCACCTGTCTGGCCGTGCTGTTCTCGCTGATCATCGCGCTGGCCGGCTCCTTCGCCCTGGCCCGCATGCGGTTCAGGGGACGGCGCGGCTTCATCGTGGGCTTCATGCTCGCCCAGATGGCGCCCTGGGAGGTCATGGTCATCGCGATCTACATGATCGTGCGCGACGCCTCCATGCTGAACAGCCTGGTGCCGCTGACCGCGTTCTACATGATGATGATCCTGCCCTTCACCATCCTGACGCTGCGCGGCTTCGTCGCCGCCGTGCCGAAGGAGCTGGAGGAGTCGGCGATGGTCGACGGCTGCACCCGCGCCCAGGCCTTCCGCCGGGTCATCCTGCCGCTGCTCGCGCCGGGTCTGATGTCCACCTCCATGTTCGGCTTCATCACCGCCTGGAACGAGTTCCCGCTCGTCCTGGTGCTCAGCAAGGAGTCCGGCGGCGCGCAGACCCTGCCGCTGTGGCTGTCCAGCTTCCAGACCCAGTTCGGCGACGACTGGGGCGCGACCATGGCCGCCTCCTCCCTGTTCGCCGTCCCGATCCTGATCCTCTTCGTCTTCCTGCAGCGCCGGGCCGTCAGCGGTCTCACCGCGGGCGCCGTGAAGGGATAACGCGACCTGATGACGACCATCACCACCGGTGCCCGCACCCTCACCCGGGACGCGCTCGCCGTGCTGCAGCCGGGGTTCACCGGCACCACCGCGCCCGACTGGGTCCGGCGCAGGCTGGCCGAGGGCCTGGTCTCCGTCGCCCTGTTCGGCCGCAACGTCGCCGACCCCGAGCAGGTCACCGCCCTCACCGCCCAGCTGCGGGCCGAACGGGACGACCTGCTGGTGGCCATCGACGAGGAGGCCGGCGACGTCACCCGCCTCGAGGTCCGCACCGGCTCCTCGTTCCCCGGCAACCACGCCCTCGGCGCCGTCGACGACCCCGCCCTCACCCGGCGGGTGGCCCGCGAACTGGGCCGCCGGCTCGCCGCGTGCGGCGTCAACCTCAACTGGGCGCCCTCGGCCGACGTCAACGCCAACCCCGACAACCCGGTGATCGGCGTCCGCTCCTTCGGCCACGAGCCGGCCCTGGTCGCCCGGCACACCGCCGCCTACGTCGAGGGCCTGCAGTCCACCGGCGTCGCCGCCTGCACCAAGCACTTCCCCGGCCACGGCGACACCAGCGTCGACTCCCACCACGCGCTCCCGCAGATCGACCTGGACCCCGCCACGCTGCACGAGCGTGAACTACGGCCGTTCCGCGCCGCCATCGAGGCCGGCACCCGCGCCGTCATGACCGCCCACATCCGGGTGCCCGTGCTCGACCCCGACCTCCCCGCCACCCTCTCCCCGCGCATCCTCACCGGCCTGCTGCGCGACGAACTCGGCTACGACGGCCTCATCGTCACCGACGGCATGGAGATGGGCGCCGTCGCCGGCACCTACGGCCTCGAACACGGGGCCGTGCTGGCCATCGCGGCCGGCGCCGACGCGATCTGCGTGGGCGGCGGACTCAGCGACGAGGGCACGGTGCAGCGGCTCCAGGACGCCCTGGTCGCCGCCGTCCGCTCCGGCGAACTGCCCGAGGAGCGGCTCGCCGACGCCGCCGCCCGGGTCAGGTCGCTGGCCGCGTGGACGACCGGCGTGCGGCGCGCGCCCGACGCCGCCGACGACCCCGCGCCGGAGATCGGGCTGACCGCCGCCCGCCGCGCGGTGACCGTCACCCGCGCCGCCGGCTCCGCCCCGGTCACCGCGCCCGTCTACGTCGCCACGTTCAGCCCCGCCCCGAACATCGCGGTGGGCGACGAGACCCCGTGGGGCGTCGGCGCGGAGCTGGAGCGGCTGCTCCCGGGCACCGTCACCGGCCACTTCAGCGGCCCCGACGCCGGCGCCGAGGCGCTCCGCGCGGCGAACGGCCGGCGGGTCGTCGCCGTGGTCCGCGACGAGCACCGGCACCCGTGGATGGGCGCGGCCCTGGACACGCTGATCGTCGCCGGGCCGGACACCGTGGTCGTGGAGATGGGCGTACCGCAGTCCGCGCCGCGCGGCGCCCTGCACATCGCCACCCATGGGGCGGCCCGCGTCTGCGGGGTGGCCGCGGCGGAGGCGGTCCTGGCGGGCTGACCGTCCCCCGGGGGGCCGCGCCCCCGGGCCCCCTGCCGGCCAGGGCCGGTCTCGTCCTCGGACGCCGGACGGGCTGCACACAGCCCCTCCGGCGTCCGAGGAGCGGGGTCCGGGGCGGAGCCCCGGGGCCGGGACGGGAAGGGGCGGAGGGGGCGGACACCCCTGGGTCCTCACGGGTACAGCTTCTCCCCCTCGGCCAGCATGGCCACGAACTTCTCGATCCGCGCCGCCCGCGTCCGCGCCCGCTTCGCCTCCTCGATCCGGTGCAGGATCGCGTAACGGTTGCGGCTGTCCAGCGCCTCGAAGAACTCCCTGGCCGCGGCGGGCGCCGCGGCCAGGGCGGCACGCAGGTCGTCGGGGACGGTCGCGGTGCGCTGACTCGCGTAGGCGGCCTCCCAGCGGCCGTCCGCCCGCGCCTTCTCCACCTCCCGCAGACCGGCCGGCCGCATGCGGCCCTGCTCGATCAGGTCGAGCGCCTTCTGCCGGTTGACGGCGGACCACCTGCTGCGCGGGCGGCGCGGGGTGAAGCGCTGGATCCAGTGCGTCTCGTCCAGGCTCTTCTTGTGCCCGTCGATCCAGCCGAAGCAGAGGGCGGACTCCAGGGCGGTGGCGTAGTCGATGCCGGGGAGCCCCGATCCCTTCCGCGGGATCTTCAGCCATACGCCCCGGGCGTCGCCTTGATGTTCCTCCAGCCACGCCTCCCAGTCCTCCTGGGTCCCGAAAGCCAGCACCGGGCCCGTCCCGCCGTCCGTCTCACCAGCCATGCGTCCATGCAAACCGTCTTCGGCGGCAAGGTCAACGTCCCCCCGGCACCGGGTTGTTGCGGGACGAACGATGGCGGAGCGTGTCGTTATTGGGCCGAACGGGTGACCATGGGTAAGAATTGGCTGATGCAGACAGCCAGCGCGACAGGGGACGGAGCATGCCGGTGAGCAGCCACGATGTCACCGACGAACAGTGGGAGGGGCTCGCCCAGGTCGTGCCGCTGCGAGGCCGCGACGCGTGGCCGTCCTCGGTCGGCCACCGCGCCAGGCCGGAGGCCCGCACGGAGGCACGGCGCCGCTTCGTCGTCCTCCGCGTGAACGTCTTCGCGGACGCCCGCGAGGTCGCCGAGACCCTGATGTCCGGCATACCCGTCCTGCTGGACCTGACCAGCGCGGAACCGGACGTCGCCAAGCGCGTCCTCGACTTCAGCACGGGCGTCGTCTTCGGCCTCGCCAGCGGAATGCACCGCGTGGACCGCAACGTCTTCCTCCTCACGCCGGAGGGCATGGAGGTCACGGGGTTGATGGAGGGCGTGGGGGCGCCGGGGGCGTAGGGCGCGCGGGGTGTGCGCCCGGTGCGGGGCGCGTGCGGCGCGAGGGCGCGGGGCGCGCGACGGACGTGTGCCGTCCGTTCGCGGGAAGGGACCGGTGGCGGAACGGTTCGGCGGGGCGGGGAGCGTTTAGCGTCCGGCGCATGACCCCGCCGCCCCCGCCCCAGCCGGTCGCGACCACGCCCCCGCAGTCCGCCGAACCGCTCACGCGCGCTCCCGTGGACGCCGTGCGGGCGCGGCGGTCCGGGCTGCCGCGGGTCACCGAGCTGCTGCTCTCCGCCTTCGCCGGGCACCGCGGCACCACGTTCCGCCTGGGCGACCTCACGCTGTTCGCCGGGTCCAGCGGCAGCGGCAAGACCACCGTGCTGCGCGCGTACGAGGCGCTCGCCCGGCTCGGCGGCGGGGCCGGACTGGGCGAGGTGTTCCCGGACCCGTCGGCCTGCGTCCCGGAGCGGGCCCGGCCCGACGCCCAGCGCCGCCGCGGCTTCCGCATCGGCTGCACCGCCGACGGGCCCGAAGGACCGGTCCGCCTGGAGGTCGCCGTCCAGGCGGAACCCGAACTGCGCATCGTGGGGGAGCGGTTGTCCGCGGGCGGCCTGGTCCTGCTGGAGACCGCGCTGCGCGACCCCCGCCGGCGCGCCGTGCAGGCCGCCTGGCACACGGCGGGCGCCACCGCCGTCACCCGCGCGCCCCTCCCCGACGACCGCCTCGGCACCGCGCTGCTGCCGCTGCGCGTGGCCGGTACGACCGCGGGTCAGCTCCGGGTGCTGGCCGCGGCCGAGCAGATGCTGGTGGCGCTGCGCTCCGTCTTCCCCTGCGACCCCCGCCCCGAGCGGATGCGCGACCCCGTCCCGGCGGGCACCGGCCGGCTGCTCGGCGGCTGCGACAACCTCCCCGACGTGCTGGGGCGCACCCGCTCCGAATGCACCCGCCGTCACGCGCTCCTGGTGGACGCGGTACGCGTCGGCTGCGCCGGACCCGTCGCCGACCTCCTCGCCGAGCCGTGCGACGCCGGCCGCCTGGTGCGCGCCGTGCTGGGCCGGGGCGACGGCGTCCGCACCGAGCTGCGGCGGCTCGGCGACGGCGAACTGCGCTACATCGCCCTCGCGCTGGTGCTGCTCACCGGACCCGGCGTGCTGGAGGCCGACGTGCCGGGCGAGGTGCCGGCCGCCCTGCAGTGCCTCACCGTCCTCGCCGACAACCTGGACCGGTCGCTCGACCCGGCCCAGCGCGCGGCCCTGCTGGCGCTGGCGGCGCGGATGTGCGAGCGCGGGCACATCCGCCTGGCCGGTGCGCTGAGCGACGCCACCTGGGCCGCCGGGGTGCCCGGGGCGACCGTGGTACACCTGAGGCGTGACTGATCCGCACGACGACGCGGCCCGGCCGCCCGACGACCTGCCCGCGCTCCGGCGCCGCCTCGCCGCGTTCGCCGCCGCGCGGGACTGGCAGCCGTACCACACGCCGAAGAACCTGGTCGCCGCGCTGAGCGTGGAGGCGGCCGAACTCCAGGAGATCTTCCAGTGGCTGACCCCGGAGGAGTCCGCCCGTGTGATGGACGACCCGGACACCGCGCACCGCGTCACCGACGAGGTGGCCGATGTGCTCGCCTACCTCCTGCAGTTCTGCGAGGTCCTCGGCGTCGATCCGCTGGCCGCCCTGGCCGAGAAGATCGACCGGAACGAGCACAGGTTCCCGGCGCCCGGGCCGGAGCGGTCCGCCGCTCCGCCGCGCGCCCAGGAGTAACTCCTTCCGTTGTCACGCTCCGTGTTCGAAAACCCGGCCTGGTTCGAATTGGTGTCCACAGATTTCGGACTTCCTCTGGCCTTTTGTCTCACAGAGCTTCACTCTGGGTAGTGAACAAGGGAGTTCAGCGGATGCGGACGCGTGGGCAGCGCGTCGGACGGACGGGGGCAGCGCATGGACGCTGTGCGGCTCATCGTGACGAGCAGAAGGGCCCTGGCCGCCGGCGGCGGTGTGCCGGAGCTGCTGACCGAGGTGTGGCAGGCGCAGGCGCTGGCCCAGGCGATAGGGAGCCGCCTGGCCCTCGCCGGACCGCCCCGGCTGCGTGACGCGGCCCGGGGACTGGCCGATCTGGCCGACCGGGGCTGCGGCGTCCTGGACCGGCCGCCGCTCGACCCCGGTGAACTGCGCGCGGCCCGGCTCACCGAGCTGGGGGACACCCGCCCGTGCCTGACGCACCTCGGCGGCCTGCTCGGCGACGTCGGCATCGCCCTGGTCGGCATCGCCTGCGCCGCCGACGAGGAGGCGACGTACTGGAGCTGTGTCGAGGCCATCGACGCGGCGGACGAGGCGCGGGACCGTGTCCGCGACATGCTCCGCAAGCTGGCGGAGCGGGAGGCGGCGGCACCGCAGCGGGAGGCCGGCTGACACGCGCCCCCACCCGCCTCGCCGATCCCCACCCCCCTCCGGCGACCCCGCCCGGACGCTCAGCGGCTCGTGCGCCCCTCCGCCCCGGCACCGCCCCGCCCCGGCACGACGGCCGGCGCGGGAGCCGGACGCCCCGGCTCCGAACGAGCCGGCGATCTTCCTCACCCCCGGCCACGACCGGCCGCCCCACCGGCGTGCGGCGAGGCACGCCGGTGCCCCCCGCGCGCTCCCGCGCCCGAAGGCGTGCAGGATGGAGACATGGATCTTCGCATCTTCACCGAGCCCCAGCAGGGGGCCACCTACGACACCTTGCTCACCGTCGCCAAGGCCACCGAGGACCTCGGCTTCGACGCCTTCTTCCGCTCCGACCACTACCTGAGCATGGGCTCCGCGGACGGCCTGCCCGGTCCCACCGACGCCTGGATCACCCTCGCCGGACTCGCCCGCGAGACCAAGCGCATCCGTCTCGGCACGCTGATGACGGCGGGCACCTTCCGGCTCCCCGGCGTGCTCGCCATCCAGGTCGCCCAGGTCGACCAGATGTCCGGCGGCCGGGTCGAACTGGGCCTCGGCGCGGGCTGGTTCGAGGAGGAGCACAAGGCGTACGGCATCCCCTTCCCCAAGGAGAAGTTCGCCCGCCTCGAGGAGCAGCTGGAGATCGTCACCGGTCTGTGGGCCACCGAGACCGGCAAGACCTTCGACTTCCACGGCACCTACTACGACCTCACCAAGTCGCCCGCGCTGCCCAAGCCCGCCCAGTCCAAGGTGCCCGTGCTGATCGGCGGCCACGGCGCCAAGCGCACCCCGCGCCTCGCGGCCCGCTACGCGGACGAGTTCAACATCCCCTTCGCGTCCGTCGAGGACTCCGCGGCCCAGTTCGACCGCGTCCGGAACGCCGCCCGTGAGGCCGGCCGCGACCCCGGCGACCTCGTCTACTCCAACGCCCTCGTCGTCTGCGTCGGCCGCGACGACCAGGAGGTGGCCCGCCGTGCCGCCGCGATCGGCCGCGAGGTCGACGAGCTCAAGGCGAACGGCCTGGCGGGCTCCCCGGCCGAGGTCGTCGACAAGATCGGCCGTTACGCCGAGATCGGCTCCCGCCGCGTCTACCTCCAGGTGCTCGACCTGGCCGACCTGGACCACCTGGAGCTGATCTCCTCCGAGGTCCAGTCCCAGCTGTCCTGACCCGGTCCGGAGCGGGGCCGCCCCCACCGGGGCGGCCCCGCTCCGCGTCCGCCCCCGCCCCCGCCTCCGGCGCGAAAAATCCAGGGACCACCGCGAGACCTTCGCTGTACGTTGGGCCGACACCGGGATCCCGGTGTGTACCCGCAGCTCAGAAGGTGTCTCGAGGTGTGACTCCGTGTTCCTGACGATCAGTGCCACCGGCTCCGCGCAGCGCCCGGCGACCGACCTCGGTCATCTGTTGCACAAGCATCCCGAGAAGGCGCAGGCGTTCTCCACGTCGTACGGCACGGCGCACGTCCTCTACCCCGAGGCGGACGCCGAACGCTGCACGGCGGCGCTGCTGCTGGAGGTCGACGCGGTGGCACTGGTCCGGCGCGGCAAGGGCAAGGGCCGCGGCGGCGCGCCTGACGCCGCCCTCGCGCAGTACGTCAACGACCGCCCGTACGCGGCCTCCTCGCTGCTCGCCGTCGCCCTCGGCTCGGTCTTCTCCACCGCCATGCGCGGCGTGTGCGCCGCCCGCCCGGAGCTGCCGGGCACCCCGCTGCCGCTGCGCGTCGAGGTGCCCGCGCTGCCCGCGCGCGGCGGCGCCGGCCTGGTCCGCCGCCTCTTCGAGCCGCTCGGCTGGACGGTCGCCGCGGAGCCCGTGCCGCTGGACACCGAGTTCCCGGAGTGGGGCGACTCGCGCTACCTGCGCCTGACCCTGGAGGCCGCGGCCCTCACCCTCGCCGAGGCCCTGCGCCACCTCTACGTGCTGCTCCCGGTCCTCGACGACGCCAAGCACTACTGGGTCTCCTCCGACGAGGTCGACAAGCTGCTGCGCGCCGGTGACGGCTGGCTGGCCGGCCACCCCGAGCGGGAGCTGATCACCCGCCGCTACCTGTCCCACCGCTGGTCGCTGACCCGGCAGGCGAAGGAGCGCCTGGAGCTGATCCGGCTGGCCGAGGCGGACGACAGCGAGGTCGAGGACCTCGACAACGCCGTCGAGCCGGAGACCGAGGACGAGGAGAGGCCCACCCCGCTCGCCGTGCGGCGCCGCGAGGCGATCCTCGCCGTGCTGCGCGCGTCCGGCGCGGCCCGGGTGCTCGACCTCGGCTGCGGTCAGGGCCAGTTGGTGCAGGCGCTGCTGAAGGACCCGGCGTTCACCGAGATCGTCGGCGTCGACGTGTCGATGCGGGCGCTCACCCTCGCCTCCCGACGGCTCAAGCTGGACCGCATGGGGGAGCGGCAGGCGTCCCGCGTGACCCTGCTGCAGGGCTCCCTCGCCTACACCGACCGGCGGCTGGCCGGCTACGACACGGCCGTGCTCAGCGAGGTGGTCGAGCACCTCGACCCGCCCCGGCTGCCCGCCCTGGAGTACGCGGTGTTCGGCGCCGCCCGCCCCCGGACGGTGTGCGTCACCACCCCGAACGCCGAGTACAACGTGCGCTGGGAGAGCCTGCCGGCCGGACACGTCCGGCACGGCGACCACCGCTTCGAGTGGACCCGCGAGGAGTTCCGCGGCTGGGCCCGGACCGTCGCCGGACGCCACGGCTACGACGTGGAGTTCCTGCCCGTCGGGCCGGACGACCCCGAGGTCGGCCCGCCCACCCAGATGGCCGTGTTCCGGCTCGGCACCCCGACGGAGGCGAAGGCCGCATGACCACCACCGACACCACCACCGCACAGGGCCGCGCCCTGCCGGTCACCGACCTGTCCCTGGTCGTGCTGATCGGCGCTTCCGGCTCGGGCAAGTCCACCTTCGCGCGCCGCCACTTCAAGCCGACGGAGGTCATCTCCTCCGACTTCTGCCGGGGGCTGGTCGCCGACGACGAGAACGACCAGAGCGCCTCCCGCGACGCCTTCGACGTGCTGCACTACATCGCCGGCAAGCGCCTCGCGGCCGGCCGCCGCACCGTGGTCGACGCCACCAGCGTGCAGCAGGACGCCCGGCGCCGGCTGATCGACCTGGCCAAGCGGCACGACGTGCTGCCCATCGCCGTCGTCCTGGACGTGCCCGAGGAGGTGTGCGCCGAGCGCAACGCGGCCCGCGCCGACCGCGCCGACATGCCCCGCCGGGTCATCCGCCGCCACACCCGCGAACTCCGGCGCAGTCTGCGCCACCTGGAGCGCGAGGGGTTCCGCAAGGTGCATGTGCTGCGCGGCGTGGAGGAGATCGAGCACGCCACCGTCGTCACCGAGAGGCGGTTCAACGACCTCACCCACCTCACCGGACCGTTCGACATCGTCGGCGACGTCCACGGCTGCTCCTCCGAGCTGGAGGCGCTGCTCGGCAAGCTGGGCTACGCCGACGGCGTCCACCCGGAGGGCCGCACCGCCGTGTTCGTCGGCGACCTCGTCGACCGCGGCCCCGACAGCCCCGGAGTGCTGCGCCGTGTGATGGCGATGGTGAAGTCGGGCAACGCCCTGTGCGTGCCCGGCAACCACGAGAACAAGTTCGGCCGCTACCTCAAGGGCCGCAACGTCCAGCACACCCACGGGCTCGCCGAGACCGTCGAGCAGATGGCGGGCGAGAGCGAGGAGTTCCGCGCCGAGGTGCGGGAGTTCGTCGACGGCCTGGTCAGCCACTACGTCCTCGACGGCGGCCGGCTCGTGGTCTGCCACGCCGGTCTGCCGGAGAAGTACCACGGCCGCACCTCCGGCCGGGTCCGCAGCCACGCCCTGTACGGCGACACCACCGGCGAGACCGACGAGTTCGGGCTGCCCGTGCGCTACCCGTGGGCCGAGGACTACCGCGGCCGGGCCGCCGTCGTCTACGGCCACACGCCCGTCCCCGAGGCGACCTGGCTCAACAACACCATCTGCCTGGACACCGGCGCGGTGTTCGGCGGCAGGCTCACCGCGCTGCGCTGGCCGGAGCGCGAACTCGTGGACGTGCCCGCCGAGCGGGTCTGGTACGAGCCGGCCCGGCCGCTGCGCGCCGAGGCGCCCGGCGGGCACGAGGGACGCCCGCTGGACCTGGCGGACGTGCAGGGCCGGCGGGTCGTGGAGACCCGGCACATGGGCCGGGTGTCCGTGCGCGAGGAGAACGCGGCGGCGGCGCTGGAGGTGATGAGCCGGTTCGCGCTCGACCCCCGGCTGCTGCCGTACCTCCCGCCGACCATGGCGCCCACCGCCACCTCCCGGCTCGACGGCTACCTGGAGCACCCGGTCGAGGCCTTCGCCCGCTACGCGCAGGACGGCGTGGCCCGGGTGGTGTGCGAGGAGAAGCACATGGGGTCGCGCGCGGTCGCCCTGGTGTGCCGTGACGCGGATGTGGCGGCCCGGCGGTTCGGCGCCGCCGGGGGTGAGACGGGCTCGCTGTACACCCGTACCGGCCGGCCGTTCTTCGACGACGCGGCCGTCACCGAGGAGATCCTCGGCCGGCTGCGCACGGCGGTCGCCGAGGCCGGGCTGTGGGAAGAGCTCGCGGGATCCGACAGCGCCTCCGGCGCGGGCGACTGGCTGCTGCTGGACGCCGAGCTGATGCCGTGGTCGCTGAAGGCGTCCGGGCTGCTGCGCACCCAGTACGCGGCGGTCGGCGCCGCGGCCGGCGCGGTCCTCCCGGCCGCGCTCGCGGCGCTGGAGGGGGCCGCGGCGCGCGGTGTCGACGTGGGGGAGCTGCTGACCCGCCAGCGCGAGCGCGCCGGTGCGGCGGCCGGGTTCACCGACGCGTACCGCCGCTACTGCTGGACCACCGACGGGCTGGACGGCGTGCGTCTCGCGCCGTTCCAGATCCTCGCCGTCCAGGGCCGCAGCCTGGCCGCGCTGCCGCACGACCGGCAGCTCGCCCTGATCGACCGCATGGTCGAGCACGACGCCACGGGACTGCTGCGGACCACCCGCCGGCTCCACGTCGACACCGGCGACCCCGAGTCGGTGCGGGCCGGTGTGGACTGGTGGCTGGAGATGACCGGACGCGGCGGCGAGGGCATGGTCGTCAAGCCGGTCGACGCCCTGGCCCGCGACGGCGCCGGACGCCTGGTGCAGCCGGGCATCAAGTGCCGCGGCCGGGAGTACCTGCGGATCATCTACGGTCCCGATTACACCCGCCCGGAGAACCTGGCGCGGCTGCGGTCCCGCTTCCTCGGCCACAAGCAGTCCCTCGCCCTGCGCGAGTACGCCCTCGGCCTGGAGGCCCTGGACCGGCTCGCGGACGGGGAGCCGCTGTGGCGGGTCCACGAGCCGGTGTTCGCGGTGCTCGCCCTGGAGTCGGAGCCGGTCGACCCGCGTCTGTGAGGCGGGCGGGGGCGGAGGCGTGACCCTCCGCCCCCGCCGCGGTCCCGCGCGCGGCGGACGGGATTCGGCGGGGCAGGGATGAACCCGGGCCGGGGCGGTCAGGATGGAAGGCATGACCTACCACGTCGACTCCGAGGTCGGGCGGCTGCGCCGCGTCATCCTGCACCGGCCCGATCTCGAGCTCAAAAGGCTCACCCCGAGCAACAAGGACGCGCTGCTCTTCGACGACGTGCTCTGGGTGCGCCGAGCGCGCGCGGAGCACGACGGCTTCGCGGACGTGCTGCGCGACCGGGGCGTCGCCGTCCACCTCTTCGGCGACCTGCTCACCGAGACGCTGGAGCTGCCCGAGGCGCGCGCGCTCGTGCTGGACCGGGTCTTCGACGAGAAGGAGTACGGCCCGCTGGCCACCGACCACCTGCGCGCCGCGTTCGAGGCGCTGCCCGCGCGGGAGCTGGCCGAGGCGCTGGTCGGCGGGATGACCAAGCGGGAGTTCCTCGACTCCCACCCCGAGCCGGTCTCCGTGCGCTTCCACGTGATGGAGCTGGACGACTTCCTGCTCCGCCCGCTGCCCAACCACCTCTTCACCCGCGACACCTCCGCCTGGATCTACGACGGCGTCGCCATCAACGCCATGCGGTGGCCGGCCCGGCAGCGCGAGACCGTGCACTTCGAGGCGATCTACCGGCACCACCCGCTGTTCCGGGACGCGTCCTTCTCCCTCTGGTCCGAGGGGCAGGCCGACTACCCGTCCACCATCGAGGGCGGGGACGTGCTGGTGATCGGCAACGGCGCGGTGCTGATCGGCATGAGCGAGCGGACCACCCCGCAGGCCGTGGAGATGCTCGCGCACAAGCTGTTCGCGGCGGGCTCGGCGCGCACCATCGTCGCCCTCGACATGCCGAAGAGACGCGCCCTGATGCATCTCGACACCGTGATGACCATGGTCGACGGCGACACCTTCACCCAGTACGCGGGCCTCGGCATGCTCCGCTCGTACACCATCGAGCCGGGCGTCGACGAGAAGGAGCTGAAGGTCACCGACCATCCGCCGGAGCACATGCACCGGGCGATCGCCGCCGCGCTCGGCCTGAGCGAGATCCGGGTGCTCACCGCCACCCAGGACGTGCACGCGGCCGAACGGGAGCAGTGGGACGACGGCTGCAACGTGCTCGCCGTCGAGCCGGGCGTGGTCGTCGCCTACGAGCGGAACGTCACCACAAACACCCACCTGCGGAAACAGGGCATCGAGGTGATAGAGATCCCGGGCAGCGAGCTGGGCCGGGGCCGGGGCGGGCCGCGCTGCATGAGCTGCCCGGTCGAGCGGGACGCCGTATGAGGGACGCTGTATAGAATTACGGCTCATCGTATAGACTTCCATGGTTCGTGTCCCCCAGTCCTGGAGCGCCCCATGGCGACAGTCCCGACCCCCCTCGCCGGCCGTCACTTCCTCAAGGAGGCCGACTTCACCGCGGAGGAGTTCCGCGGCCTGCTGGAGCTGGCCGCGGAACTGAAGGCCGCCAAGCGGGCCGGGACCGAGACGCCGTACCTGCGCGGGAAGAACATCGCGCTGATCTTCGAGAAGACCTCGACCCGCACCCGCTGCGCCTTCGAGGTCGCCGCCGCCGACCAGGGGGCCTCGACGACGTACCTCGACCCCTCCGGCTCGCAGATGGGCCACAAGGAGTCGGTGAAGGACACCGCCCGCGTGCTGGGCCGGATGTACGACGGGATCGAGTACCGGGGCGACAGCCAGGCCAAGGTCGAGGAACTGGCCGCGTACGCGGGCGTGCCCGTCTACAACGGGCTCACCGACGACTGGCACCCCACCCAGATGCTCGCCGACGTGCTCACCATGACCGAGCACAGCGACAAGCCGCTCACCGAGATCGCCTTCGCCTACCTCGGTGACGCCCGCTTCAACATGGGCAACTCCTACCTGGTCACCGCGGCCCTGCTGGGCATGGACGTGCGCATCGTCGCCCCCAAGACGTACTGGCCCGCGCAGGAGGTCGTCGACCGCGCCCGCGAGCTGGCCGCCGTCGGCGGGGCCCGGATCACCCTCACCGAGGAGATCGCCGAGGGCGTGGCGGGCGCCGACTTCGTCGCCACCGACGTGTGGGTGTCCATGGGGGAGCCCAGGGAGGTCTGGGGCGAGCGGATCGCCGCCCTCGCGCCGTACACGGTGACCATGGACGTGCTGCGCGCCACCGGCAACCCGGACGTCGGCTTCCTGCACTGCCTGCCGGCCTTCCACGACCTGGGCACCGCGGTCGGGCGGGACGTGTACGAGGCGCACGGCCTGGAGTCGCTGGAGGTGACCGACGAGGTGTTCGAGTCGGCGCACTCGCTGGTCTTCGACGAGGCCGAGAACCGCATGCACACCATCAAGGCGGTCCTGGTCGCCACCCTCGCCTGAGGGTCCGCGTCAGACCGGGCGCCGCTGCCCGGGCAGCCGGAACCACACAGCCTTGCCGGACTCGGTGGGGCGGTGCCCGCACGACGAGCTGAGCGTGCGGATCAGCAGCAGCCCGCGCCCGTGCTCCTGCCACGGGTCGGGCAGCTCCAGGTCGGGGCGGGTGAGGTCGCCGGGCGGCTCCGGGTCCGCGTCGTGCACCTCCACCTGGAAGCCGCTCGGCAGCAGCCGCAGGACCAGCTCGATCGGGGTGGCGCCGGAGGTGTGCTCCACGGCGTTCGCCACCAGCTCCGCCGTCAGCAGCTCCGCCGTGTCGCAGTCGGCGGAGTGCTCCCGCTCGGCCAGCGCGGTGCGCACCAGGGCACGCGCGACGGGCACGGCCGCGGTCGTGTGCGGCAGCGCGACGCGCCAGGAGGCGGGGGCGGGGGGTTCGTGCACAGTGGTTCCGTTCATGGAGCGGGCGCTCCGTGTTCGCGTCCCCATGGTACGGCGCGCGTCGTCCCGCCGTGCGCCCCGGCCCCGGGGCGTGGAGGGCCGGGGACGAGCGGGTGGGCCTCCGCACGGTGGAGCGGGTAGTCCTGCGCGCAC